>JBDTKM010000317.1:0-5471 GCA_039935315.1 Rhodanobacter sp.
CCAGTCTCCGCCGCCAGGCGCTGCCAGATGATGGCCATTTGTGCGTTGCCGGTCACACAGGTCCAGCGACTCGCCGCTTGCCAGCTGGCATCGAGACGTCCAGGCAGCGCGCCGTCGCGACGCTGACTCTGCGCTACCGCTCGCGCCATGCGCGCTGCCGTCTCCACGAAGCTGCTGTTGTCAGCGATCAGGCCGACCTCGAGGATGCCGCGTGTGGCATAAGCAATCGTGTGCGTGAGCGGCCGATCGTTGTCTTCCAGATCGTTGTTCTCCAACCAGCCGTTGGGGTGCATTTGAGTCAACGCCCATTGCACATTGCGCACGGCGGCATCCAGGTAACGCGGTTCCTGCAACGCGCGGCCGGCTTTGGCCAACGCGAACGCCACGCGGGTGTTATAGGTATTCACGGTATGCGAGGCAAACGGCGACGCGAAGCGGCGCCAGGCACCGTCTGGATCCTGTGCGGCGACCAGCCAATCGGCCGCACGCAGCGCCGAATCACGAAAGCGCATGTCTTGCGTCTGCTGCCAGGCAGCCAACCAGCCGAACAAAACTTGCCCGGTGTTGAAGATGGTCGGCACGATCTGCGTGGCGTCCATGGTGCCGGCACGTACCCCGCCATCGGGAAACTGGATGTCCGATTCCCATGCCGCCATCCGGATAGCCCGTTGACGATAGTCATCGTCGCCCGAAAACTCTGCATAGCGAAAAAACGTGGGAATGATGTAACCAGTGGTTTCCGGATAAGCAGCTGTCCATTGGCTTTTCGCTGCATCGTAGGCAGCGCTGACTCCGCCGCATCCGCTGGCGTCCTGGGCACGCGCCAACCATTCTGCAACGGCCTGCAATCCACTGCGCGCGTCTGGCACGGGGCGATTCCGTCGCCCGGACAGGAATCTGGCAATCAAACTCATGACTTGCTCCCGGCGGTGGGCGACCCACCCATCAGCTTCAAAGTTCGGTTGTGCAACACGCGTCGAGCGTGTCGCCAGCTTTGCACCAACCACGGCATCGCGTCACGCCAGCGCCATAGCGCATCGGCCACGCGTGCATCGCGCGGATAGCCTTGCTTGACCGTTTGGCTTTGTGCGGCGGCTGATTGCATATCCTCGGACCGTACCCTCCATATGACCGGCCGCTCGCACACGACAGGTGCAGGGAGCGGCAGATCCAGTTCAGAACACCAGGCCGCATACGGGAGGTTGACGCCGTTCAAGGTTGCCACTTCCTCCTGGTAATCCGTGCGCCCGACGGTGGGCTCCACCATCCGGAATTCGCCACTGCGTGAGTCGCGTTTGTACTCCATGCTGGCCATCCCGATCACGCCCGCCGCCTGGAAGAATTTTGCCGTCATGGCGGACAGCTCCGCATGGGCTTCGGGGGCCGCGACGCAACTGGCGGTCCCGCCTACCTGGGGTGGCCAGGAACGAATCTTGCGACCCGTGAATGATGCAGCAACGTGTCCTTGCCTGGCGAGATATTGCAGACAGAAGTAGATATTGGAGTCCGCGCCCTCGATCCACTCCTGCACCACGACGTCGGCCATCACCGGCAGGATACGGCGGATCAGCTCAACCCCTTCCGCAGCGCTCTCCACGCGGTAGGCCTTCTTGAACTGATGTCCGTATTCCGCATTCCGCTCACCGGGCTTGATCACTACCGGATAGCGCAGTTTCTCGATCGCGGGCAGGTCCGTGAGCGTGCCGACGTGTACCAGCGGCGGAATGGGACTGCCGAGCTCTTCGGCAAGGTTCTGGAACCCTTGCTTGTGCAGCAAGGCATCCACCCTGTCCATGGTTGGCAGGCTGAACCGGTAAAGCGAGGACAAGCGATCGCGATGATGCGAGACGGTCTTGACGCTCTCCTCCTGGGTCAGCAGCAACACCGGACGCAAGCCGGAGAACTGTGCGGAAGCCAGCCGCACCAACTCATCAACCAACGCCTCGCCATGCAGGGAACGCACCCTCACAGGTTTTGCTGCGCGGGTGCGCATCTCCGGGCGCCGCATGTCGGAATCAAGCAACCACACCGGCACTCGCTCAAGCGCCAGGCTGCGCGCCACGCCTAAGCCATTGGCTCCGGCACCAAGCACCACCGCAGGCGTATCAACGGCCATCAGTTTCTCCCCACATCTTGATCTTGTTGACCACGCTCGAGCGCAGCCGCATAAACAGCGCGGTAGCGTGCCACACTTGCCTGCCAAGTGCGCTCGCTCGCCACATAGGCGCGCCCGTTGGCGATAACCTCATCCCAGCTCGTGGGGGCTTTCAGCAGCTTGATCAAGCAATGCGCGAGGGCCTCGTGCGACCCCGCGGGGAAGAGATGACCATTATGGCCATCGCGTATCAGCTCCCGGTGCCCGCCTACATCCGAGGCCACCACCAGCTTGCCCATGGCCATCGCCTCAAGCGGCTTCAGCGGCGTCACCAGGTCGGTCAGCCGTCGTGATATGCGCGGATAGACCATGACGTCCATCGCGTCGTAATAACGGGTCATTTCGCTATGCGGCACGCGGCCGGTAAAGTGCACCACGCGTTCGAGGCCAAGCTCGGTGACCAACGCCTGCAGATCGGCGTCCTGCGGTCCGCCGCCCAGCAACATCAGGCGCGCCTGCGGCACCGCGCTCAACACCAGGGGCATCGCGCGGAGCAGGATGTCGAGTCCCTCATACGCGTAGAACGAGCCGGCAAACCCCAGTGTGTTCCCGCGCGTGAGTCCATGCTTTTGCAGCAACTCGGTATCGGTGGCCGCGGTGACATGGAATTGGGATAGATCCACGGCATTGGGAATGACGGTGATCTTGTCGGCGGGAATACCCCGCTTCAGCATGTCGCCGCGCAAGCCGTCACAAATCGTTGTCACGGCAGCTGCCTGCTTCAAGGCGCGGGTCTCCAGCGCCCGCGTCAATCGATAACGCGGGCCCCATTCGCGCGCGGTTCCCTGGTCGACCGCCGCGTCCTCCCAGAATGCACGCACTTCATAGACCACCGGAATCCCGGTGGCGCGGCCAACCGCCAGCGCGGGAAGCGCGTCAAGCACCGGCGAGTGAGCATGGATGATGTCGGGCCTTACCGCTGCCACCACTTCAGCAAGCCGTGCCTGCAGCGCTTTCATCAAGTAGCGGTACTCCACAAGCGGCAGCTTGGCGAGCAGGCCGGACGCTGCTGGCGTGCGGTAGAAAGTCCAGTCGTCTATGTGTTCCTCGCGCTGCTGGCCACTACCCTGTTTGGGACCGGTCAGGTGGAACGTTTCCCATCCCAGTGCGCGTTGCTGGCTGAGAATGGAAAGCGTGCGAAAGGTATAGCCGCTATGCAAGGGCAACGAGTGATCGAGCACATGCAGGATGCGCAGCGGTCGGTCGGCGGGCCATGTGCTGGAAGCGTGGCGGCGGATGGTGGTCGGTGTCGTGCTCATGATGCAGTGCCCGTCGCTGTACCACCAACACAAGTCGAAAGTACGCGCGCATACAGCGCGCACTGTGCCTGGACCACGGGCTGCCAGCCCAGCTGTTCGGCGAATGCGCGCGTGGCCACCCGGTCTGGATGGCGAGCCTGCAATGTGTTCCATGCCTGCACCACTGCTTCCGGGCGGCGTTCGCGCATCAGTTCCCCGGCCTCGGGCACGGTGATCAGTTCAGGTATGCCGCCGACCGCCGTGGCCACCACCGGCGTTCCGCAAGCCATCGCCTCCAGTACCACGTTGGGCATGCCTTCACGGCTCGACGCGAGCACCATCGCGTCGGCGGCGTTGTAGTACTCACAAAGCTCATCATGAGGAATAGCGCCCAGGAAGCGCACGCGTGCGCTCAGACCGAGACGTTCCACCAGTTGCTGCAACCTGTGTCTTTCCGGCCCCTCGCCAGCGATCAACAGCGTGGCGTCCGCTACCTGCGCGAGCGCTTCGATGACGATGTCGACACCCTTCAATTCAACCAGATGGCCCACCGTCAACCAGACTGAACCCTTGAGGACCAACCTGGCGCGTATCGCGGAGCGATCCCGGGGCTCGAAGCGATCCAGGTCGACACCGTTGCGCAAGACCGTGATCTTCTGCGGATGCGTGCCCAGCGCCACCAGGCTGTCCTTCAGCGCCTGCGACACGGTCACCACGGCGGATGCGTGTTCGGCGGCCCACTGGATTTGCCTTCGGGGCCGACGATAACGCGGTATCCATGTCACGTCGCTACCTCGGGCGCTGATGACTACCGGTGTGCCGATGGCCGCGCCAAGACGTACTGCCGCCACGCCGTCGGGATAGAAATAGTGCGCGTCGATCAAATCGAAGTCGGGTCCTTCCACTTTCAGTTGCCGCAACACCGGCAGCAGTGCGCGATACAGGAGGAACGGCGCGATGTTCATGCCCAGCTTGGGAATCACCGGGTAGCGCGGATGCAATATCTTGATGCCGTGGCGCTCCTCTTTCTTCGGTACCGAGGCGAAGCGGGAGTAAGCACCGAACATGGGATGCTGCAACGGAAACCACGGCACGGGCGCCACCACGGTGGCCTCAACCCGCCCGGAATCCACGAGATGGCGTAGTCGCTCCTCGACAAACACACCGTGGCGCGGCTGTGCGGCATTCGGGTACAGGCTGGTGAAGACCAGCAGACGGATCTTGCCTTGGCCGTCCGCCGCGAAGCGCTCCTTGGCGTGGACCTTGGGTTGCGCGATGTTGGGCGTCCTGCTCACGGCCGGCAAGCCTTCCTCCGCAGCCCGATTGACGGACACCGCTTTCATGGCATGGCCCCAGGCATCACCGCGCCAGCGCGGGCCTCGCTCGACGGCCTTTCCGAAGGCGTCGCCGCGGGCTGCTGCGTGTGACGCAAGAAGGCATCCAGCATCAGCAAGCTCCACAGCGTGGCGCTGTGATCGTACCGGCCAGCCATATGTTCGCGCACCAGTTGCTCCAGCGCGGACGGCTCGAAATACCCGCATTCGGCAACCGCCCCGTTGAGCAGGGCCTCGCGAGCGCGCTGGGCGAGTGGCCCGCGCAACCACGCCGCCAAAGGCACGCTGAAACCCATCTTGGCTCGGTACAGCACGTCGTGCGGCAAATCGGCTTCGAGGGCCTTCTTGAAAATGTATTTGCCGGTGCCCCCTTTCAGCTTCAGCGCGGGTGGCAACGAGGACGCCCATGCGACCAGACGATGATCGAGCAGCGGCACGCGCACCTCGAGGCTGTGCACCATGCTGGCACGGTCCACCTTGGTCAGGATGTCGCCGGGCAGCCAGGTCTTGAGGTCCAGGTATTGCGCGAGCAGCAACGGGTGGTCGGTGGGCGCGTGTTTGGCGTGGGCGCGAAACACCTCGAGCGCGCTGTAGCCCTGGAGTTCGCGCTTGAAGCTCGCGCTGTATAGCCGCTGACGCATGGCGGCGGACGTTGTGCTGACGGTATGGAAGTAGGCTTCCACGTCATCGTGCGTTAGCGCCTGCAGCGAGGTCTTGGCGCGCAGCGGCCGCGGTGCCCAGTCG
>JBDTKM010000318.1:0-11018 GCA_039935315.1 Rhodanobacter sp.
GCTTGATCGTGGTGGTACCGGAAAAATCCTGCTGCGCGGGATCAACCTTGAACGCGATCTGGTACGACTGCGGCACGACCCAGCCGGGCAGCCGGCCTGATGGCGCCGTGTCGGCGGTGGCGGCAAACGCAGCGGCGCAGCAAGTAGCCAGCGCGGTGAAAACCAGCGGGCGGACAAAACGATGCATCGGGACACTCCGAACGGTTCAAAGAGTCCCACCGTAAGAGCGGCATGACCTATGGCACAGTGCCAGAAGGCACGGGCGCCGATCACCTGTGATCCACGCAAATGCTTGCCAGGCGAGGCCTGGCCTTGAGCGGGCGCCGCATGAATTCCCCAGCACCGCCCACCCGCGCGACGCTGTTCCGGCCGTCGCCGTGCGCGAAGACGACCAACCGCGGTGCGAACGCATCCGGCTACCGACACGGCGCGACTAGGGGTTCAAAGTCATCGGCGCCGGTTTGGCGGCCGCGCGGCATCGGCACATGATTTCGCAGCACGTCGACATCGTGATACTGGGTGCGGGCCTGCCTCAGAGGCGTCACCGCCTGCAGCAAACTGTCCCTGCCCGGCGTCTACCTGCAGCAGGCTTGCCGGCGCGTGTCAGACGAAAGGCCCGGCGCCCGCCCGACTTTTCCGTGTGTACATGCGTATTGCTCGTGCAGTGACGAAAAGTGGCGGACAACGAGGAAAACCTTGTGTCGATGGTGCCATCCGTCCAGGGCCGGGAACGGTGATGAGTGAGGCACTGCGGCGGGTGAGACGGCGCAAGGCAGGCGTGAGTCGCAAGAGAGTCCTGTTATATTTTCCCGACCGATTGATAACATCAACTCCATAGCTTTCGGCAATTGCCCGGACGACCTCCATGAACCTGCGCGACCTTCAGTATCTCGTGGCATTGGCCGAGCACCGCCACTTCGGTCGCGCCGCGGATGCATGTTTCGTGAGCCAGCCGACGCTGTCGACCCAGATCAAGAAACTGGAGGAAGAACTCGGTGTGCCGCTGGTGGAACGCACCCCGCGCAAGGTGCAACTCACCGAGGCAGGTCGCGATATCGCGATCCGCGCGCGTGACGTCCTCGGCGGCGTCGAGCAGATCCGCGCGGTGGCGCGGCGCACGCTCGATCCGGAGTCTGGCACGGTGCGGCTGGGCATCTTTCCCACGTTGGGGCCCTACCTGCTGCCGCATGCGTTACCGCTGGTGCGGACCGCCTTCCCCAAGCTTGAACTGCTGCTGGTCGAGGAAAAAACCGAGGCCCTCCTGCGCTTGTTGCGCGAGGGCCGACTCGACGCTGCGATCCTCGCCCTGCCGCTGCACGAGGACAGCATGCATAGCGAGTTCCTGTTCGAGGAACCGTTCCTGCTGGCCGTATCCGAAGACCACCCGCTGGCGCACAAGCAGGGACTGCTGAAGTTGCACGACCTGTCCAACCAGAATCTGCTGCTGCTGGAAGACGGCCATTGCCTACGCGACCAGGCGCTGGAGGTCTGCCACATGGCCGGCGCGGGGGAGCATGGCGGTTTTCGCGCCACCAGCCTGGAGACGTTGCGCCAGATGGTGGCGGCCAACGTGGGTATCACCTTGCTGCCGGTGATGGCGGTGAAGCCACCCGTGGCGCCGGTCGCGGGACTGCACCTGATTGAGTTCAAAGGCCATCCGCCGAGCCGGCGCATCGCCATGGTCTGGCGCAAGAGCACGGTGATGGGCGAGTTTCTGAAGCGTCTGGCCGAAGTGCTGCGGCAGCTGCCTGCCGAACTGCTTGAGGCGCACAGCGCGGCCACCTCAAGCGGCACGGATAACGAAGGTGTACGGGCACGCAAAGGCGGTGCGCATTAGCGGCAACCCGGAGTCAGAGAGCCATTCCTTTTCCGGAAAGGCATTCTGACTCCTCCTGCAATCTCAGAATTGACGCACAAGATGGTTGGCGTCGGTGTGATGCATGAATCCCCGACCCTTGATTTGCAGCTGAGTGTCTTGCTCGTCATCGAAGCTGCCGTCACCGTTCAGTTTGAGGTTGAGGACATAGCGCACCACCTTGAAGCTGTCGATCAGGAACGGATTCTGGCAAATGCCAAAGATTTCCGACCCGGCATCCGCCAAAAGACTGAACGTCGTGGTGTCCGCGTCCGCGGTGCCGCCGGCATTGATGACAATACCGCGGGGTACGGCGAACGAGTTCGGCAGCTGTTTGCTCTCGGCGTCACCGATCCAGTAGCCCCGCTGCGCGTGGAAGGGCTCTCCCCCCTTCTTCCCCGCCAGACACTCTTTTCCCCGCCACGCATAGGTATCGCAAACCAACTGGCGCAGTTTCTGGTGGTGGTTCGCTACCGGCGGGTCGATCAGGGAAAACTCCCAGCGCTCGCGATAATTCCTTTCAACATCCGTCTGCATGTGGTCAGGCATACCCGGTGAGAAGTCGGTACCGCCCGTGCCCTCCCAGATACCTGTCAGCCCGGCCAACGGACCCAGGCCCGCCAGGTTTTCATCGTGCTTTTGCTGAGTACTCATGTTGTCTCCTCAGTGCGCCGCGCAGTCACGGAAACAGGCCCCTGCGCAGCTCGGCGCAGAGAGTCAACGTTCATATCTCCAATTGATTATGGTGATCCGGTGGATAGCCCCAATGCATCGATCATGACGCGCCCACGAACCGTCACGACCCGATTTGCGCGCGCCGCTGTGGCTGACGTCAGCCACTCGGCCATGCTGGCGTACCGGCTCGGCAAACCAGTCGCCCCCCAATCAGGTCGGGACATCGGAACACAGACCGCGCGCACCGTTGCCCGAGTCGACGCTGCGCAGACTCCCGACCGGGGTGGGCCGCAACGACACTGGGCGGAATGAAACGTTGCGCTGTGGCAGCGGACGTCGTGGGTCTTGCCCGCATGCGGTGCCGTAAACTGCGCGCACTCCCACGGAGGCTGTATGCGCAAGCTCCTGATTACTGCTGCCGTGCTGCTGGCGCTATTGGGTGTTCTCAAGCATTGCGAGCACAGCGCCGTGCACCCGGGGCCAGGCGTACTCGCCGCCGAAGCGCCTGCGCAGGTCAACCTCCGTCACGGTACCCAGTTGCACAAGGACAACACCACGCTTGCCACCCGTGCGCATTTCGATATCACCGCCCGCGTGCTCTCGCGCAAGGACTATTCCCACGGTGAAGGCGCCGACCTGGTGCCGATGGACCTCGCGTTGGGCTGGGGCCGCATGTCCGACAGTACCGTGCTGGCCAAGATCGACATCAGCCAGTCCGGCCGCTTTTATTACTGGCGTGCGAATGAACTGCCGATCCCGCGCCGCGAGATCGAAACCTCCAGCGCCAACATGCACCTGATTCCCGCCGACCCCGGCGTGAAGCGCCAGCTGGAAAAAATACGCACCGGCCAGGTGATCCACCTTGAGGGCTTTCTGGTGGACGCCACCCGTCCCGGCGGTTGGCACTGGAACACCTCGATGACCCGCAACGATACCGGGGCGGGCGCGTGCGAACTGATCTACGTGGAGAGCGTGGAAATCACCTCGATCGACCAAGGCCGTCAACCGCGCGGATGATGTTGCGCGTGCAGCCGCTTCAGTCCCTCCTTCGCGACCAGGGTGTAAATCTGCGTGGTGCTGAGCGAACTGTGGCCGAGCAGCATCTGCAGAGTGCGCAAGTCCGCACCATGGTTGAGCAGGTGGGTAGCGAACGAGTGGCGCAAGACGTGCGGGGAAATTCGCTTCGGGTGAATTCCCACCTTGGCGGCGTAGCGCTTCACCAGGATCCAGAACATTTGCCGACTCATGCCCTCGCCCCGATTGCTGAGGAACAGCGCCACCGGCTGCCGCCCCTTGGCCAGCGCGGGACGGGCGGTCGCGAGGTAGGCACCGATATGTTCCAGCGCGATCTCGCCAACGGGCACCAGCCGATCCTTGCCGCCCTTGCCGGTGACCCGCAGCACGCCCTGACGCGTGTTCAGCGCGACCAGCGGCAGTTCGACCAATTCGGATACGCGCAGGCCGGAGGCGTACATCAGCTCCAGCATTGCCCGATCGCGTTGGCCCAGCGTGGTGCCGAGGTCCGGCGCGAGCAGCAGGGCCTCGATCTCGCGCTCGACCAGTGCCTTGGGCAGGCTGCGCGGCATCTTCGGCCGCTCGATCAACAAGGTGGGATCGACGAAATCCGGCTCGTCGCGTGCCACGAACGCGTAATAACGGCGAAACGCCGACTGGCGCCGCGCGATCGAACGGACAGCTACCCGCTGCGTGCCGTGATACGTCGAAACATCCTCGCGCGTCGCCGAATGCAGGTCGCGACCGTGCGGGGCCAGCCAGCGCGCGAGTGCTTCCAGATCACGCCGATACGCCTCCAGCGTGCGCTCGGCCAGGCCATCCTCCGACCACACCCGTTCAAGGAATGCGGCGATGCTGCGGCGGTCGGCTTCGGCGATACTGGGTGGGCTTTGTTCTCCCTTCATGCGCACGATGCTGACCACCGCGCGCGCTCCATGCAAGCGATCCGATGTTCATGCCGACCCTTTTCGACTCCGTTCCCTCCATCCCCTGCCCGCTGTGGCGCCGCCTGTTCGCCCTCCTCTACGACCTGTTGATCGTGGTGGCGATCGTGATGGTGGTGGGCCTGCTGTGCCAGCTGGCGACAGGCGGTCAACTGATCCGCACCGACCATCAGGCAGTCATCCCGGCATGGTATCGGCCGTTGCAGGGGTTGCTGGTGTCGGCGTACTTCATCAGCTCCTGGCTGTTTGGCGGGCAGACCGTGGGCATGCGGCCATGGCGGATCCGGCTGACCCGCCGGGACGGTGGCAGCCCGACCCCGCAGCAGGCCGTATGGCGACTGGTGGTGGCCGCTGCGCCGATGCTCACACTGGCGCTGGCGCCGCTGTTGGGATTGCGCGCCACGCTGTGGGCCGTGTTGCTGGTGTGGGCGGCATGGTTTGCGGTGGCGCTGTTCGATCCGCGCCGGCGTACGCTGCCCGACATGGCGGCGGCAACCGAGCTGCGTCGAATCCACTGAACGGCAGGGCAAAATCATTCGCCTGGGGGCGCGCCGCCGAATGCCTGCGACATGACATTGGCAGCTTCACCACCGCTGAGCTTCACGCTTCGCTCAGCGCCGGCGCGGTTCAATCCACGCATGCTCGCTCCGCGCCCCACCGAAAACCGCAGCGATGCCGAGCTGATCCGCAGCAATCGCAGCTTCTACGAGTCACTGTGGGCGCAGGCAAGACTGGTCGATCCGGCGCGCTTCAACACCTGGCCGTTGCTGCATGAGCTGGCCCAGCGCGCGCCGCGACGGCTGGAAGTTGCGCCGGGTCTGCGTCCGCGGCTGCCGCTGCAAGGCACTTGCTTCATCGATCTCAGTCGTGCCGCGTTGCGCCGACTGCAGGCCACCGGCGCCAGTGCCGCACACGGCATGATCGGCGCGCTGCCCTGTCGCGATGCCAGCTTTGACCTGATCTGTGCGTTGGATATTCTCGAACACGTAGCCGACGACGCCGGTGCTCTGGCCGAACTGGCCCGGGTCGCTGCTCCGGGTGCCGATGTGCTGCTGTCGGTACCCTTGCACCCGCAGGCATGGACGGCGTTCGACGAGTTCGTCGGACACTGCCGCCGTTACGAACCGGCACAGATCGTGACTTTGCTGGAGCAACACGGTCTCCAACTCGAACACAGCGCGGTTTACGGCATGCAACCGAAATCCCCGCGCCTGCTCAAGCTCGGCCAGTGGTATCTGACCCATCGTCGCGAGCGCGCCATGTGGTGGTACAACCGTGTCTTCATGCCGTTGGGCCTGCGTTTCCAGAAGCCCTTGCGCTGGCGCGACGGGTTGGGCGAGACGCGGGGCGTCGACGAAGTACTGCTGCGCTGCCGCCGGGTGGGCTGAGACACAGGTCTCATCCTGTGTTTGCGGCGGCGCAACACGACCCCGCCAAACCCGCTAAGATGCAAACGTTTCCCTGCCAGCGGTCACCCCCTCCGATGCTCTATCAAATCCATGAGTGGCAACGCTCGCTGCTCGGCCCATTGAGCTATTTCGCCGAAGCCAACGCGCGCATGCTCAACTCTGCCAGCAACCCGTTCGCCGCACTTCCCGGGGTGCAGCGAGTCGCCGCTTCCAACGAGTTGATCTATCGCCTGGGCAAGGATTACGAAAAACCCGAGTTCGGCATTCATGTCGCCAAGGCCCACGATTACGAGATCGCGGTGATCGAGCGGGTGGCGCTGGCCAAGCCGTTCTGCCAGCTGAAGCGCTTCAAGCGTTTCAGCGACGACCCGGCCACCATCGAGAAGATGAAGAACGACCCCGTGGTGCTGGTAGTGGCGCCCATGTCGGGCCACCACGCCACGCTGCTGCGCGACACCGTGCGCACCCTGCTGCGTGACCACAAGGTCTACATCACTGACTGGGTCGACGCGCGCATGGTGCCGGCATCCGAGGGCACCTTCAGCCTGGACGATTACGTCGCCTATGTGGAGGATTTCATCCGCCATATCGGCGCTGAATCGTTGCACGTCATTTCCGTTTGCCAACCCACCGTGCCGGTGCTGGCCGCCGTGTCGCTGATGGCCGCCCGCGGCGAAGCCACCCCGCGCAGCCTGACCATGATGGGCGGCCCGATCGATCCGCGGCTCAGCCCCACCAGCGTTGACAATCTCGCTACCCGCCAGCCGCTGTCGTGGTTCCAGGGCAACGTGATCCAGACTGTGCCAACAAATTATCCGGGTCGCGGACGCGAGGTCTATCCCGGCTTCCTGCAGCACGCCGGGTTCATCGCGATGAATCCCGGCCGCCACATGAGCTCGCATTGGGACTTCTACCAGGATCTGCTGCGCGGCGATCAGGAAGACGCCGCCGCCCACCGCAAGTTCTACGACGAGTACAACGCCGTGATGGATATGCCGGCACGCTTCTACCTGGACACCATCGAGAAAGTGTTCCAGAAGTTCCTGCTGCCGCGCGGGTTATGGGACGTGGCCGGTGAACGGGTAGACCCGGGTGCGATCAAGACCAGCGCGCTGCTCACCATCGAGGGCGAACTGGACGACATCTCCGGCCTCGGCCAGACCGCCGCGGCGCACGACCTGTGCAGCAGCATCCCGGCTCAGCGGAGTGTCCACCGGGTGATCGAGGGTGCCGGCCACTATGGCATCTTCAGTGGGCGACGCTGGCGCGAAGCGGTGTACCCGCAGGTACGCGATTTCATCCGCCAGTTCGATCAGCCGATCAAGGCGGCGACGGCGGTGCGAGCCGCGCGTGGGCGCTCGGCAGCAGCCTGAACAGGCGTTACCCGTCCGGCATTCCCCACAGCGCGTGGTCGAGATCGGCATCCAGCCCGAACTGGGACAGCGGCACCCGACCATTGTGCACTTCGACACCTTCGGCGCGCAGCCGCCGGCATTGTTCCAGGAACCCGCCGCTGCCCGCCGGCAGCGCAATCTGTCCGCTGGCACGCAGCACGCGAAACCATGGCAGTTGCATGCCAGCGGGTGCCTCGCCCAGCAACCGGCCCACCAGCCGCGCCCGGCCAGGCAAGCCGGCACGAGCGGCGATGGCACCATAGCTGGCCACCCGACCTGGCGGGATCGCGGCGATGGCCGCGTAGATACGGGCATTGCGGTCTTGCATCTGCATGACATCTCAAGGTGATACGACGCGGATTGTCATTCGAGCCAGAGTAACCTCAGGCTTTTCCGCTCGGGACGGCAGCATGTATCACTTCGAAGCCGTGCGCTCACAGATTGGCAGCCAGCACCAGCTGCATCACAACGATCCGTATCTGATCAGCTTCGACCTGGCGCTGGGCCAGGATCGTCATCAGGGGATCTACCTGGCCGAGCTCGAGGGTGAATCGAGTCGGCGTTATCTGCGTGTATCCACTCCGATCGGTCCGCTTTCCGGTACCGATCCGCAGCGCTGTCTGCGCTTCAACTGGCAACAACGCACCGGTTTCCTGGCCGTAGCCGACCTTGACGGGTCACCCTACCTGCATCTGTGCGAAAACCGCCTGTACGAGTTTCTCGACGCTGCGGAGCTGGAACGGATCATCCATGCGTTGGGCTCGCTGGGAGACCGGCTGGAGCAGATGATCGCCAGCGGTGACGATGCGCTGTGAGCGTTCCGCCGTACACCGGTGATGCTCAGAAGATGGCGCTGTAGGCCAGCACGAAACCATAGGCCAGCAACGCGGTGATCGGCAGGGTCAGCACCCAGGCCCACACCATCCGCTCGACGACCGACCAGCGAATCGCATTGAAGCGCTTGGCCGAGCCCACGCCCATGATCGAAGCCGACACGATGTGGGTGGTGGACACCGGAATGCCAAACACCGAGGCGACCAGGATGACCGCGGCCGAGCTGGTTTCCGCCGCGAAGCCATTGATCGGATGCAGCTTGACCATCTTGTGGCCCAGCGTCTTGATGATGCGCCAGCCACCGCCGGCGGTACCGGCCGCCATGGTCAGCGCGGACACCACTTTCACCCACACCGGGATGACGAAGCCACCGGCGGGGTTCTCGGCGATACGCAAGAAGCCGAAAATCGCCGGCAGGTGATCGAAATCATGGGCTGCCGTCGCACCAGCCAGTGCCAGCGCGATGATGCCCATGCTTTTCTGCGCATCGTTCATGCCGTGCGCCACGCCCATGGTGGCGGCCGAGACAATCTGGGCCTTGCCGAAGAAGGCGCTGACGAACGGGGTGCGCCCGAATCGACGCAGCCAGCCCTGCCGATTCGCAAACCAGACCAGCAGCGCGTACAGGGCACCCATCACGATGAAGCCGATGATGAAACCGCCCACCGGCGACAGAAACATCGGGATGATCACCTTGGGAATCACGCCGTCGCCTTTGATCCAGCCGCCCTGCGCCCAGATCACCGAATCGAAATTGTTGCTTGAGGCCGCCATCGCCGCGCCCACCAGCGCGCCGATCAGCGCATGGCTGGAGCTGGACGGCAAGCCCAGCCACCAGGTGATCAAATTCCACACGATCGCCGCCAGCAACGCGCAGATCAGCAATTGCGAACTCATGTCGATCACGCCGGCGTTGATCAGGCCGGAGGCGATCGTGGCTGCCACCGCGGTCCCCATGAACGCCCCGATCAGGTTGGTGCAGGCCGCCATCAGCACCGCCTGGCCCGGGCTGAGCACCTTGGTCGCCACCACCGTGGCAATCGAATTGGCGGTGTCGTGGAAGCCATTGATGTAGGTGAACAGCAACGCAATTACCACCACCGCGATCACGATGCTCATGGGTTGCTCCCGCGGACTGCGCAGGGGGCTTGAGCTGGCGTCGGCAGCGCGGCTTCGCGACGCAGAATGCGCAGGATCACAGCGGGCCCTCAGGAGTTTTTCAGCACGATCGAATAAACGACGTTGCCAACATCCCGGCATTTGTCGATCGCTTTCTCGATCAGCTCGAACAAATCCTTGGCCAGCATCGCGCGCATCGCGTCATTGCCTTCGACATACAGCGTGCGGTACGGCGCCAGTAGCATGCGGTCGCCCTCCGATTCCAGCGCCTGCAGCCGATCCTGCAGCTTCTTCACGCGATCGACGCGCAGGCCGCGACGCAGCTCGCCGACCATCTCGACCACCACTTCGCTGGAACGCAGCAACACCTGGGCGCGCTGGGCGAAATCCACCCCTTCCAGGCGTGCCGAAACGATCTCGTAGCGCTCGGCAAATTTCTCGATGGTCTTGGGAATCTTGTACAGCGACGAATTCAGCGACTCGATGTCTTCGCGATCGAGCGCCGTCACAAAGGTGTTGACCAGGCCCTCGCTGATCTGCGCCGCCAACTCCTTCTCGCGTGCCCGGGTGGCTGCAAAAGAGGCCATCGCCGCGCCCTGATCCGGCTTGGTCAGCAAATCATGCATCGCCTGAGCGCTTTCACGGGCGGTCGCTGCGCTCTGTTCCAGCAGGCTGTAGAACTTGTCGCCTTTGCCGAAAATCGTCTGCAATGAAAACATGCAATTCGTGTCCAGGGGAGCGGGATCCTGGTCATGGTACAGGACGTTCATGCTGCCATGCACCAATGGCAGGATGAAGTACAGGTGCTGCTGCCCTTACACTGTAGCCATGCACCCTCCGCCATCATCCCCGCGATGCTGACCGAAATCGCGTTCGTCCTCGTGCTTTCGCTCTGCAACGGCTTCTTTGCGCTGTCGGAAATGGCGCTGGTGGTTTCGCGCAAGAGCCGGCTCAAGCAGATGGCCCGAACCAGTCGGAAGGCTGCGCTGGCGCTGCGTCATGCCGAGGCGCCCGAGTATTTCCTGTCTACCGTGCAGGTTGGCATCACGATGGTGATGCTGATCACCGGCGCGGTGGCCGGCGACGCCTTGGGCGGGCACCTCGCCGATCTGCTGCAGGGGGATCGATTGGGCGCTCTGGCGCCGTATGCGCGGATCATCGGCATCGCGTTGGGCTTCGTCCTGATCTCGTTCATCCAGGTGGTGATCGGCGAGCTCGTGCCCAAGCGACTGGCGTTGGCGGCACCCGAGAAGCTGTCTTCCTATGTGGCGATCCCGATGCTGGTGTTGTCGCGGATCGCCTCTCCGTTCGTGTGGCTGCTCAACGCGTCCAGCAACCTGCTGCTGCGACTGCTGCGAGTCAACTCGAAGCGCCGCGGCGTCGTGACCGAGGACGAGATCCGGCTGCTGGTCGCCGAGAGTGCCGAACAGGGCGTGCTCGATGAAGACGAGCACAACATGGTCAACCGCGTGCTGCGCCTGGGCGATCGCACGGTCGACAGCGTGATGACCCCGCGCATGCGGATCGCCTGGCTGGACCTGGCTGCATCGACCGAGGAGAACATCGAGGTGTTGCGCGAGACCCCGTACTCGCGCTACCCGGTGTATCGCGGCGACGAGAGCGATGTGGTCGGCGTGGCCGAGGTCAAGCTGATGTTGCACAGCTTCACCGAAGGCAGCCCGGATCTTTTCAGCCACCTGTCCAAGCCGCTGTTCGTGCCGGCCACGGCGCGCGCGCTGGACTTGCTGGAAGAGTTCCGCGACGCCGAAACGCC
>JBDTKM010000319.1:0-2697 GCA_039935315.1 Rhodanobacter sp.
GGTTCAAACGGCGCGCCGGGCAGCCTTGGCATCGTCGGAGCGCAACAGCTGGATCTGCGCCAGATAGGTCTCGTCCAACCCGGTGACATATTCGCCGGAGAAACACGAAGTGTCGAAGTGCTTGAGCTTCTCGTTGCCGTCGCGCACCGCCCATTCAAGATCCTTGAGGTCCTGGTAGATCAGCCAGTCGGCGCCCAGCAATTTTTCGATTTCCTGTTCGGTGTGGCCAGCCGCGATCAGTTCGCTGGTCGAGGGCATGTCGATGCCGTAGACGTTGGGATAGCGTACCGGTGGCGCGGCGGAGGCAAAGTAGACGTTTTTTGCGCCCGCGTCGCGCGCCATCTGGATGATCTGCTTGGACGTGGTACCACGCACAATCGAGTCATCGACCAGCAGTACATTCTTCTTGTTGAATTCCAGCGGGATCGCATTGAGCTTGCGGCGTACTGACTTCATCCGTTCGCCCTGCCCCGGCATGATGAAAGTGCGGCCGATGTAGCGATTCTTGACGAAGCCTTCGCGAAACGGCACACCCAGCGCGCCGGCCAGTGCACTGGCGGCGGTTCGTGCGGTGTCGGGTATCGGAATCACCGCGTCGATAGCATGGTCGGGGCGCACGCGCAGGATCTTCTCGGCCAGCTTCTCGCCCATGCGCAAGCGCGCCTTGTACACCGAGACGTCCTCGATCATCGAGTCCGGCCGGGCCAGGTAGACGTATTCAAAGATGCACGGCGCGTGCACGGCGCCCTCGGCGCAGCGGCGACTGTGCAACTGACCCTGATCGGTGATGATCACCGCCTCGCCGGGCATGATGTCGCGGATCAGCTTGAAGCCGAGCACGTCCAGCGCCACCGATTCGGACGCCACCGCGTACTCGTGGCCTTCGGCGGTAGTGCGTTCACCCAGCACCAGCGGGCGAATCCCGTGGGGGTCACGGAACGCCACCAGGCCGTAGCCGAGCACCAGGGCAAGACAGGCATAACCGCCACGGGCACGCGCGTGCACGCCAGCGACCGCCTGGAAGATATGGTCGGGAGTCAGCTGCATGCGATCCTGGATCTGCAGCTCGTGCGCCAGCACATTGAGCAGCACCTCGGAATCGGAATCGGTGTTGATGTGGCGACGGTCGTCCTGGAACATTTCGCGACGCAGCGCCACGGTGTTGACTAGGTTGCCGTTGTGCGCAAACGCAATGCCGTATGGAGAATTCACATACAGCGGCTGCGCTTCGGCCGACCCTTCCGAGCCAGCGGTCGGGTAGCGGCAATGGCCGATGCCAATGTGCCCGCGCAGGCCGCTCATCGCGTGCTGATCGAAGACATCGCGGACCAGCCCGTTGCCCTTGTGCAGGCGCAGCCGCGAGCCGTCCACGGTGGCGATGCCAGCCGCGTCCTGGCCACGGTGCTGCAGCACCGTCAAGCCGTCATACAGCGCCGGCGCCACTTCTGTGGTGCCAACGATGCCGATGATTCCGCACATGATTCGTGGCCTGTTTCAGCAATGCTGGATCTATGGATGCAAGGGATGGCTGGAAACACTGCCGGTTGCGGCCGGCCGCTGGCCGGCGCCAGGCGCCGGTGGCGGGCGCCCGGTGGATGTGGGGTCTTGTCCCCGACCGGACAAGTCGTGCATCCGGTCAAGCAGTTCCGACGGCGCGACATGCTCCAGAAAACTGGATGAATGGGCGGCGCTGGAAGAAGCTGCTGGCGCATGCCGCTGCAATATCGGTTCGGACTTCAGCTTGTCCAGCACCGCCTGCGGATGCAGATGGTCAACCACGTCTGCCGGGATATTCTGCCCCAGCCACGCGGCCGTGGTCTGGAACTGCGGCAGCAGAAAGGAGTGCTGCCACCAGGATTCACGCGTCAAGGAGGTGAGCCCGACCAGAAACACCGCCAACGTCACCACCAGCACGCCGCGCACGAAGCCAAACAAGACGCCGAGCAAACGGTCGATGCCGGACAGCCCGGTCGTCCAGATCAAGCGCCGCACGCCAAACCGCACGATCGCGCCGATCAGCAGCACGCCGATGAAGCAGATCGCGTAACCGAGGCAGATCCGCGCCACCGACAGGGCAATCATGTGGTCGAACAGGGCCGCAACACTCGGGCCGAACAGGGTTGCCACCACGAAGGCCGCCACCCAGATCACCAGCGACAGCACCTCGGCCACCAACCCGCGCAGCAGGCCAATCAGCACCGAGAGCGCGAGGATACCCAGGATCAGCGCGTCGACCCAATTCATGCCTTCACTCGACCCATCGGGCGTTTGATGGTCCATCCCGGCGTGGCCATTCCCGCCAAGGCAGGAATCCGTTCAACCGCGTGCGGCAGCCAGCTGGCTTGCAGCGTGAGCGACCGTGCAGGCGTTGCCAAGCCGCGGAAATGGCGCCGTCGAACGGTTGCCGGTACTTCCAAGTGAACAAGGAGCGCGGTGCAGGGCATGAACGGCATCAAGGTACGGAGACCACGTTGCCGTTGATCCCGAGCTTGGCCTTGATCTGGTCGTGCACCCGCTGGGCGTCGGCACGCTGGGTTTGCGGGCCAGCGCGCACACGCCACAGCGTTTTTCCGCCGGACTGCACCGAATCAACGAAGCCGTCGAAGCCAGCGGCGCGCAGTTTGTCCCGCATGGCGTTCGCATCGGCGTGGCTGCTTACCGCGGCCAGCTGTACCGCCCAGCCCCCGGGTTTACCCG
>JBDTKM010000320.1:0-2511 GCA_039935315.1 Rhodanobacter sp.
GGCGGTCCGCTGCTGGGTGATAAAGTTCGGGCCGCTCTTCGCCGCCAACCTGCGGCGCCGGCGATGCTCGCCCACGGGCCGCTGGCATCTGGACGAGATGGTGGTGAAGATCGGTGGTCGCAGGATGTACCTCTGGCGCGCAGTCGATGACGAAGGTGAGGTCCTGGACATCCTGGTGCACAAGCGCCGCAACAAGCATGCAGCGCTGAAAGTGCTGCGACGATTGTTGAAGAACCAGGGCATACATCCGGAATCCATCACCACGGACAAACTGGCTTCGTACCGGGCCGCAGCTCGATCCCCTTCGCCACTGGAAAAGGCTGGCCGAAGTCCGCCGATACGCCTTGCGCGGCGACTGCCACGATCGTGCCTGGCATCGGCAAGGACAGTCGCGCAGACGGCATCATCGGTGCCGGCTACATGCCTCGACATGCCTGGACCTTCGACTATCCCGCAAGAAAATTGTGGCTGGAGCCGGCTGACTGGAGACCCCGCGCCGACATGCACCGCGCCACACTCGGCTACCAGCGCAACCACGCCGGTGGCTGGGCCACCGGCTTCGCCCGCTTGCGCGTGCATGTCGCCGGTCAGCCCGTTGATTTGCTGCTGGACACCGGCGCCACGGGCAAGCCCACGCCGGCCGGCGAACGAGCCAGTCATGCACCCCTCGTCAACGGTTTCGGCGTCACCTCCTACATCACCACCCACGTGCTGGAACAGTGGCATCGTCAGCACCCCGACTGGCCGCTGACCTGGGCGGCTGACGATCTGCTCGGTGAGCATCAGGCCACGCGCATGATCGAAGTGCCGACGCTGGAAATCGCGGGCTGGACCATCGGCCCGGTATGGTTCACCGAGCGCGCCGACGTCAATTTCAGCGACGACGGCCTTTCCGGTTACACCGACAAGCCAGTCGCGGGTGCCGCGGGCGCCAATGTTTTCAGGCACTTCGTGATGACGATCGACTACCCGCATGCTGCTGCCTGGTTTGGCTGTGTCTCCGGATGCGCGGCGGACAAGAACACCGGTACCAGCGTTTCCGGCAAGATGCGTTGACATCGCTTTCCTTGACTGCAAGTGCCCGCAATCTGTGCGCAGCGCCAGTGGAGCGTCGAAACCATGCCCGACTGGAGGGTGCGATGGTCATTGTGGTGATGGGGGTGTCCGGCAGCGGCAAGAGCACGCTCGGCAAGGCGTTGGCCGACGCCGAAGGCTGGGACTTTGAGGAGGGCGACGCGCTGCACCCGCACGTCAATATAGAAAAGATGCACGCGGGCAATCCGCTGAATGACGCCGACCGGGCGCCATGGCTGGAGCGCATCGTCGCCTGGATTGTCGGCGAACTGCGACTGCAGCGCGATGGAGTGGTCACCTGTTCCGCACTGAAGCGGGCTTATCGCGAGCGCCTGGTTCAGGCTGGCGCCGGCGTGCGCTTCGTCCATATCGAGGTACCCCGCGACGAATTGCAGCGGCGACTGCGAAAGCGTGATCACTTCATGCCCGCATCGCTGCTCGACAGTCAGCTGCAAACTCTGGAGACACCGGTCGAAGATGAAAATACGTTGATCGTCTCCGGCGAAGACCCGATCGCGGACACCCTGGACAGGGTCGCGGAGTGGATCGCCCGGCAACGGGCGTGACGGCAGACAGCCACATCGCGTTCGCGACGGAATGGGCGCGGCGAGCACGCGACCCCAATGAACTCGTGAAAGTTGGCCGTCGGGGAACCGACATCCTGTCCGCAAAAGGAGATGAGTGAGGTGAGCGGGACCATCTGGCCTCGTGGCTGACTCGGGGTGGGCTTTGATGAGAGTCATGCGCGAGCACCCGCCCCTCACCCAACCCTCGCTCCGAGCGGGTGCGGGAGCGAACGCCACAAGCGCGTCTCTTTACTTAGAACTTGCCGGCACGGAAGTCGGCAATGGCTTCGTGAATCTGCGCCTGGGTGTTCATCACGAACGGGCCGTAACGAGCCACCGGTTCGTGCAACGGCCGGCCCGCCACGACCAGCAAACGCGAGGCCTTGTCGCCACCGGCCAACTGCAGTTGCTCGCCATCGGACAGCACGCCCAATTCATGGCGTTGCAACAGTTCGCCGCCAACCATGGCGCCGTCACCATCGAACACGTAGGCGAAACCATGGTGACCGGTCGGCAGATCGAGCGCGAAGCAAGCACCGGGTTGCAGCGCCACGTCCAGGTAGATCGGCGCGGTGGGGATGCCCTCGACCGGGCCGGTGACACCTGCCAGCTCGCCGGCGATCACCTTCACCTCGACCCCATCGGCCGGGTTCACCGCCGGAATCCGCTCCGGACCGATGTCCTGGTAGCGCGGCGCGGTCATCTTGTCCTTGGCCGGCAGGTTCACCCATAGCTGGAAGCCCCACATCAGGCCGTTTTCCTGCTGCGGCATTTCCGAATGCAGGATGCCGCGACCGGCGGTCATCCATTGCACGCTGCCGGGCACCAGGTCACCCCGGTTGCCGTGGTTGTCGGCATGGCGCATGTGGCC
>JBDTKM010000321.1:0-7547 GCA_039935315.1 Rhodanobacter sp.
GGCGCACGGCGTTTGCATTCCTCGTGTTTTTCGCGGGTGGCGACCGGTAGCCGTTCAGCGAGAAAATCAATCAAGGCACGCACGCCGGGCAGCAAGCCGCGGCGACTGGGGTAGATGAAATGCATGATGCCCTGCGCCGTGCCCCATCCTGGCAGCGCCGGTTCGAGCTGCCCGTCCTCGAGTAACGGTGCGACGACCCACTCCGGCAGCATGGCCACGCCCATGCCACGACGCGCCGACTCCAGCAGCACGGCGAAATCGCCGCAAATCAGGCGTGCCTGCATCTCGACGTGGGCATGATGGTCCTCGGCGTCGACCAGCTCCCAAGTCTGCGCCCCGTCATGCTCGTACATCGATAGCGCCTGGAGTCGCGCCAGCTGCTCCGGGGTCGTTGGCCGTCCCACGCTATCGAGCAACGCCGGCGCGGCGACCGGAATGACCCGTGAACTGCCAAAGCTGCGGATGACGAACGCGGCGTCGGTGTCCAGTTTGGCGCGCACGCGAATGGCGACGTCGATGCCCTCACCAATCACGTCGACGCGGCGATCGGTCGTCATCAAGCGGACTTGCACCTTGGGGCATTGAGCCAGGAAATCGGGCAACACCTGCGCCACCAGGGTCTGTGCCAGTGAGGTCGGGCAGCTGATGCGCACGGTGCCGTGGGGCTCGGCACGCAACTCGTCGACCGCATCCTGCGCCGCCTGCGCCTCTTCCAACACGGCGCGGCAGTGGCCATAGAAGCGTCCACCGACCTCGGTCACCACGAACCGACGCGTGGTCCGTTGCAACAGGCGTACACCAAGACGTTCTTCCAACTGGGCCACGCGCTTGCTCAGACGCGACTTGGGCACATTGAGCGCGCGGCCGGCCGCAGAAAATCCGCCGTGCTCCACGACGGCGGCGAAGAAATACAGGTCGTTGAGGTCCTGCAGGGCCCCGCGCTGTGGCTGCATCATCGTTTCCTCTGGTGAACGTTGAGTGCGATTTTAGCCTACTTATCACCCCATTGTTCATCACGTAACCTTCCCTCACCCGCATCAGTGGATGCGCGATGACCTTCTTTGGAGCATCAATCATGAAACTTCTGCATCTTGACTCTAGCGTCCTCGGCCAACTCTCTGTTTCACGCCAGCTGAGTGCCTTGGTGGTGGAGGAATGGCAACGCCGGTACCCCGGTATCAAGGTCACCTATCGCGACCTGGTGAGCAACCCCATCCCGCACTGGGTACCGATCGCAGATGCCAGCCGCGAACCGGATGCGCTGGGTGAGGCCATATTTGATGAGTTCATGGCTGCCGACGTCGTCGTGATCGGCGCCCCCATGTACAACTTCGGTATCCCGACCCAATTGAAAGCGTGGATCGACCGTATCGCCATTCCGGGCAAGGTGTTCCGTTATGGTGTCAACGGTCCGGAGGGGTTGGCCGGCGGCAAGAAGGTCATCATCGCATCCAGTCGCGGTGGCGTGTACAGCGAGGGACCGTACCAAACAGCAGACTTCCAGGAGCCCTATCTGCGCACTGTATTTGGCTTCTTCGGCGTTCGCGACCTGGAGTTTGTTCGTGCCGAGGGGGTCGCCATGGGCGCCGAGCAAAAGGCCAGCTCAATCCAGGCTGCGCGCGATTCGATCCGCGAAGTTATGGCCGAGGCCGCCTGAAGCGGTCGCAGTCGACTCTCGCCCATGCGGTGCAGAACTGTTTTCTGGCTTGAGGCGAGCGTTACGGGCCCTCTGGAAAGACAGGTCCAGAACGGTCCGTGTCCGCCCCCCCCGACGGGAATGGCGGCACGCAACAAATGCCAGCGGCGGTCAGCTTTCAAGCGGGGCCAGTCCAGCCTGATCCTTGCTGATCGCTGCACGCCAACCGGCGCACCAACATCGCGTGGGTACGCTCGCGCTCGGCATGCAGATGACGGTTGCCGAGCCGGCGCGAAGGTTTCGCCCCGTTCGCATGGACCGCCGGGTGAGCCCACCATCCGTTTCACCGTCGTTCGGTCGAAGCAGACTGCTGCGGTGTTGCGGGCGACTATCATGTAGTCACCCGCACCCAGCTCGACTCGGCGCATGGTGTGCTCGCGCGACGGCGCCGATACGAGCCAATCCACGTCGTGTACAGCGCCAAAAATAACCTAACTCGAGGCTTCCTGTGCCTGAGCAAATGCAAGCTGGTGACTTCGGTCAACGCGAAATCATGACGTTCGACGTCGTTGTGGTTGGTGCCGGGCCGGGCGGTCTCGCCACCGCGATTCGTCTACGTCAACTGGCTGCCAAGCATGGTCGCGAGCTGTCCGTATGCGTACTGGAAAAGGGCTCGGAGCCAGGCGCACATATCCTTGCCGGCACGCTCATGGCCCCGCGCGCCTTGAGCGAGTTGCTGCCGGACTGGAAGGAACGCGGCGCACCGTTGACGCAGCCGGTAACTCGCGACAGTTTTTTGTTTCTCAGCGAGACCGGTGCACTTTCCACCCCAGGGTTCCTGCGCCCCGACTGCTTTGACAATCGCGGCAACTTCATCATCAGCCTGGGCCAATTCACGCGCTGGTTGGCGCAGCAGGCTGAAGCACTGGGCGTAGACATATTTCCCGGCTTTGCCGCGGTCGAAGTGCTCTACGACGATCACGGCGCGGTGGCGGGCGTAGCCACCGGCGACATGGGCGTTGGCAAGGACGGCAAACCAGGGGCAAATTTCCAGCGTGGCATGGAGCTGCGTGCCAGCTATACCATTTTTGCCGAGGGAGCGCGTGGTCAACTGGGGCGGCAGCTGATCGCCAGGTACGCGCTGGACCAGGACTGCGATCCCCAAAGTTACGCACTCGGCATCAAGGAGCTGTGGCAGGTCGAGCCGGCCCGACACGAGGCCGGGCTGGCCGTGCACACCGCCGGCTGGCCGCTGGACTCGAGTACCTACGGTGGGTCCTTCCTCTAACACGCCGAGGACAATATCGTCGCGATCGGCTTCGTCGTCGGACTTGACTACGCCAACCCGTGGCTCAGCCCGTTCCAGGAATTCCAGCGCTTCAAGACCCACCCCGCCATCCGCAAGTACCTCGAAGGCGGCAAACGCATCAGCTACGGTGCCCGTGCGATCACGGCCGGCGGGTTGCAGTCGCTGCCGCGCACCGTCTTCCCCGGCGGCGCGCTGGTCGGGTGTGAAGCTGGTTTCCTCAATTGCAGCCGGATCAAAGGCAGCCATGCGGCGATCAAGACGGGCATGCTGGCGGCCGACGCCGCGTTCGCCGCCTTGGCGGCGGGCCGCGCACATGATGCGCTGGATGCCTACCCCGCAGCGTTCGAGCGCAGCTGGCTGCACGACGAGCTCAAGCAGTCGAAGAATTTCAAACAGTGGTTCAAGAAGGGGCGCGCGTTGGCCACGGTGATGACTGGCGTCGAACAGTGGCTGCTGCCGAAATTCGGCATACGCAATCCACCATGGACCATCCATCACCGGGTGCCCGATCACGCCTGCCTGGACCTCGCCAGTGCACGCGCGAAGATCAGCTACCCGAAACCCGACGGGATACTGACGTTCGATGTCCTCAGCTCGGTGTTTCTCAGCAACACCCACCACAACGAAGACCAGCCCACGCATCTCAAGCTGAAGGATGCAAGCGTGCCGGTGAACATCAATCTGGCCAAGTTCGCCGGCCCTGAAACGCGTTACTGCCCAGCCGGCGTCTATGAATTCGTGACCGAAAACGGGCAACCGCGCCTGCAAATCAATTTTGCGAACTGCGTGCACTGCAAGGCGTGTGACATCAAGGATCCGACCCAGAACATCGTGTGGACGGCACCGCAAGGTGGTGCCGGACCGAATTATCCAGCGATGTAGCCTGCGACGAGCTTCGTGTTCAGGCGTCCAGTCCGCCCGGATGCTGCTCGCCGTGGGTTATCGGCTTCCCACAGCGACTCAATTGATCAGCGCATTGCGTCGGGACGCTGCACCCGTGAGCCCTGCTTGTCACGGAGTGTCGGTGCTGCTGGCCATGGTGACCGGTGCATGCCGTCACCAGCCAATGGTCGTCTGCCAACACGTTCGGCTCAGGAGCGACAAGCCGCCGCCAGAGCGCTCCAACCCGCAGCCGATCCGACGAAAGTCTGCCGGGCGGCTGGAGACTCGTGAGCGTCGAGGCAGTCCAGATCCAGCGTGAGAACAAGCGCGGTGACTGTTACCGCTTCGAAACCGATGACCGCCGTCAGACCCCGAACGCGCGCTGACACCACCCCAACAGTGGTCCCCAATACAAGCCCAGCGCCAGCAGTGCCAATGCGTTGACCGACAGCACCACTCGCAGCGAGATGTCTGATTTCACTTCGACCACCGCACCTTCTTCCGCATCGTCGAAATACATGACCTTGATCACGTACAGGTAGTAGTAGAGCCCGATGAACGCGGCCACGATGCCGACGATGGCCAGCCACAGCATGTTGGCGTGAATGGCCGACTCAAGCACCAGCACCTTCGCCCAGAAGCCGAAAAACGGCGGGACGCCAGCCAGCGAGAACATCGTCAGCAACATCAGGAATGCCAGCCACGGAGCCTTCTGGTTCAACCCCTTGAAGTCGGTGATTTCCTCGCACTCGAAGCCGGCGCGGGTGAGCGCCAGCATGACGCCGAAAGCTGCCGTAGCCATGATGGTGTAGCAGATCACGTAGAACAGCCCCGCGGCGTAGCCTTCGGGCGTGGCGGCGGATAACCCCAGCAGCACATAGCCCATATGCGAAATGGTCGAATACGCCATCATCCGCTTGAAGTTGGTCTGCACGATGGCGACCAGGTTGCCGATCACCAACGAAGCGGTGGCCAGCGCAGCCAGCATGGGTTGCCAATAGCGGGAAAGATCGCCCATGCTGCCCTCGAGCAGGCGCCAGGCCAGGCCAAAGGCGGCCAGTTTGGACACCGCGCCGATGAACGTGGTCACCGGTGTTGGTGCGCCGTGGTACACATCCGGCAGCCACATATGGAACGGCGCGACACCGAGCTCGAATCCGATGCCGACCAGCATGAAGATCAGCCCGAGCAGCAGCAGTTTCGGCGCTGTCGTGTAGGACATCACGTTATGCAGCTGCGCCAGATCAAGCGTCGGAGTACCGCCCATGCCTGAGGCGCCGTACACCATCGACATCCCATACAGCAGCATGCCCGCTGCCAACGCACTCAGCACGAAATACTTGATCGCCGCCTCAGGTGGCAGTTTGGCGTCGCGGTTAAGCGCGACCAGTGCATACGACGGCAGGGACAACAAGGCCAGACCCAGGTACACGGTGACCAGGTTGCCGGCGGAAACCAGCACCATGACGCCGAGCACCGCAAAGATCATCAGCGTGTAGAACTCGCCGCCAAGCAGCTTGCGATCGATCAGATACGGACGCGCATAAACGAACACCGTCGCCGTCATGCCCAGCGCGAAGACCTTGAGGATCTCGGCCACACGGTCGCGCACGAACATGTCGTTGAACGCCGTCACGGTCTGGTTCGGCTGACCGGCGATCACCAGGTAGATCGCCACCAGCAGCACGACGATCGAGATCCAGTGCAGCTGCGGGCGCTGCTCCGGGGTCATGAAAGCGTCCAGCAGCAGGATCAGGCACACCGCTGCCACCAGGTAGATCTCCGGCAACAGGATCAGGATGTCATTGAGAGTGGGCATGTTCGCTTCTGCTTAAATCTTGTGGACAGCGAGTTGCTGCACCAGGTGGGCCACGGAGCCGTCCATCAGATGGACCAGTGGCTGCGGCCATACGCCGATAGCCAGCACCGCGACGGCAAAGCCGATGAGCACCCAGGTCTCGCGCGCGTTGAGTGGGCTCATGTGCTTGACGTGTTCGGTGGTGACTGGCCCCCATAGCACGCGCTTGACCAGCCACAAGGTGTAGCCGGCGCCAATGATCAGCGTGAACGCACAGAACAGTGCAATCCACGGACTCGCGCTGAAGCTCGCCAGGATCACCATGAACTCGCCAACAAACCCGCTGGTGCCCGGCAAACCGCTGTTGGCCATGGCGAACAACACGTAGAAGAAACCAAACCACGGCATCATGTTGATCACGCCACCATAGTCCTTGATCTGTCGCGTATGGGTACGGTCGTACATCACGCCGATGCAGGTGAACATGGCGCCGGAAACAAAACCGTGCGAGATCATCTGCACCATCGCACCCTGCATGCCGAGGCTGGCCATTTCGACGTTGCCCGACTCACGCACCAGCATGAAGGCCATGAAGATGCCCAGCGTGACGAATCCCATGTGTGCCACGGACGAATACGCCACCAGCTTCTTCATGTCTTCCTGCACCAGCGCGACATAGCCGATATAGACAATGGCGACCAGGCTGAGCACGATGATGAGCCACGCGAAATGCGCGCCGGCATCAGGCGTGATCGGCAGGATGAAACGGATCATTCCATACGTACCGATCTTCAACATCACCGCAGCCAGCCAGACCGAGCCGCCAGTCGGCGCCTCGACGTGGGCATCGGGCAACCAGGTGTGCACTGGCACCATCGGCACCTTGATCGCAAACGCGATCAGGAAGCCAAAGAACAGCCAGGTCTGTTCCTTCATTGTCAGCGGCAGCGCCGCGAGTGTCGCCAGATCGAAGGTGTGCGCCTTTTGATACAGATACAGCAGCGCGATCAGCATGAAGACCGAGCCGGTGAACGTGTAGATGAACAGCTTCAATGTCGCATACACGCGCCGCGGGCCACCCCACATGCCGATCAGGATGTACATCGGGATCAGCACGGCCTCGAAGAACGCGTAGAACACCAAGGCATCAGTGGCGCAGAAGACGCCGATCAGCAGGCCCTCCAGCAACAGCATGCACGCCATGTACTGATGGGGTCGGTTCTGAATCACCTTCCACGCGCCGCCAATGACCAGGATCCCGACGAAGGTTGTCATCAGGATCAGGGCGACGGAGATACCGTCCACCGCCAGGGTGAAATGGACGCCCCACGTGGCAATCCATACGTGGGTTTCGCCGAACTGCATCACCGACCCGCTCGGATCGTAGTGCAGCAACCACAGGCTGGCGACAAACGTCACGACGGTGACCAGCAACGCCAGCGAACGCGCGAGCATTGGGCGGGCGGTGCCGGCCAGCAACACCGGCACGGCGCCGACGATGGGCAGCCAGATCAGCAGGCTTAGAAGATGATTGAACATGGAGCCGGCTTCCCCTAATTCCCGAACAGTCGATAGCCACCAAACAGCACGATCACCCCGATGATCATGGCGAATGCATAGTGGTAGAGATAACCGGTCTGCAGCCGCCGCAGCAGCGCCGCGCCGCGATGGACCATGCGCACCGAACCATTCACCGCCACGCCGTCAATCGCCCCGGCATCGCTGTACTTCCAGAACAGGCGACCCATCTTGACGCCGCCGCTGGCAAACAAGGCGTACTCCACCTCGTCCGCCCAGTACTTGCGGTCGAGCACGGTCCACAGCGGCTTGAGCGCGCTCTTGATCCTGCCGGCCACCGCGGGATTGATCAGATAGATATAGGTGCAGATGACGAACGCGGCGAACATCAACCAGAACGGCAA
>JBDTKM010000322.1:0-8851 GCA_039935315.1 Rhodanobacter sp.
CACCAAACGGCAGCTCGGCATCCGACCAGCTGATGTTGTTGATGAACATCATGCCGGTTTCGACACGGCTAGCGACGCGCTTGCCACGCGCCAGGTCCTTGGTGAAGACGGAACCGCCCAGGCCGAAGTCGGAGTCATTGGCGAGTGCGATGGCAGCGTCTTCGTCCTTGACGCGAAAGAACATCGCCACTGGCCCGAAGAATTCATCACGGAACGCGGGGTTGTCCGGAGTCACGTCGGCAAGGATCGTCGGCTGCATGAACGAGCCAGGGCGGTCGACGCGCTTGCCACCCATGACCACCCGCGCACCATGTGCAACGGCTACGTCCACCTGCTTCAGCAGTTGCACCAGCGCCGACTCGGTCGACAGCGGCCCGAGTGTGGTCTTCTCGTCCAACGGGTCGCCAGCCTTCAGGCCACCCAGTGCAGCCGAGAATTGCTCCAGGAACTTGTCCGCAATCTTGTCCACCACGATGAAGCGCTTCGCCGCGCAACACGTCTGCCCGGTGTTGTACATGCGACCCCACGTGGCCCACGGGATGGTGTGCTCGAGATCGGCATCCTCCAGCACGATGAAGGCGTCGCTGCCGCCCAGTTCCATCGATGACGGCTTGAGGTTCTTTCCTGCCCTTGCCGCAATGCTGCGGCCTGCCTCCACGCTGCCGGTGAGCGCCACGCCCTTGATGCGAACGTCGTCCACCACCGCGTCAGACTGTTCGTGCGAAATCAGCAAATTGGTATACAGACCCACCGGTGCACCGGCGTCGATAAACAGCTTCTCGAAGGCGATCGCGCACTGCGGCACGCAACCGGCGTGTTTGATCACCAGCACGTTGCCAGCCATCAGGTGTGGCCCGGCCACGCGCGCCAGCTGGTAGTAGGGAAAATTCCATGGCTCCACCCCGAAGATCACGCCGATCGGGCTGCTCTCCATGTGCGCATTGCCAACCGTCGGATTGAGCTTTTCCGGCGCCAGGAACCGTTCGGCATTCTTGGCGTAATACGCCAGGATGTCCGCGCTGAACTTGACTTCGCCCCGTGCTTCCTCGATGCGCTTGCCCATCTCCAGGGTCATCGTGTGGGCGAACTCGTCTACACGCTCGCTCAGCAGTGTGGCGGCCTTGCCGATGATCTTTGCGCGCTCGGCATAACTGGTGTGTTTCCAAGTCTTGTAGCAGTTTTCGGCCGCTGCCAGCTTGGCTTCCAGCTGCTGGTCGGTGAGTTGATCGAAGCTCTTCAGGAGCTTGCCGTTGAACGGATTGACGCTTGAGTAGGCCATGATGTGATGCTTCCATAGGTGTGGCGGGAGCCGTGGGGATGCGGCGGGGATGGGTTCGGCGGCGATGCCGCAGACGATGTGCGGTCAGGCTTCGATCAGTACCTTCAGTGCCTTGCTGTCGGCCGCGTTGGCAAAGGTCTGGTAAGCCTCGACGATGTCGTCGAGCTTGAAGCGATGCGTAATCAGCAACGTTGGATCGATCTTCCCTGAGCGAAGGGTCTCCAGCAGCATCGGCGTACTGACCGTGTCGACCAGTCGCGTCGTGATGGTGATGTTGCGGTCCCACAGCAATTCCAGATGCAGGTCGACCTTGCTGCCGTGCACGCCAATGTTGGCAATCATGCCACCTGGGGCGACCAGCTTTTCGCAGAGTTCAAACGTGGCTGGAATGCCGACGGCTTCGATCACCGTGTCGACACCTCTCTTGCCCGTGAGTTTCATCACGGCTTCGACGGCCTTGCCATTCGTACTGTTGACGGTGACCGTGGCCCCGAATTGCTTTGCGACCTGCAGTCGGTTGTCGTCGAGGTCGATCATGATGATCTGTGCCGGCGAATAGAATTGTGCGGTCAGCAGCGCGGCCAGACCAATCGGCCCGGAGCCCACGATCGCCAGGCTCTGGCCGGGCTGCACCTTGCCGTTGAGCACGCCGCACTCAAAGCCGGTCGGCAAAATGTCGCTGAGCATGACCAGCGCCTCTTCGTCGGCACCTTTGGGAATCGGATACAGACTGGTTTCCGCATACGGAATCCGTACGAATTGCGCCTGCGTGCCGTCGATGCTGTTGCCGAGAATCCAGCCGCCGGTGGTGCAGTGTGAATACATCTGCTTGCGGCAATACATGCATTTCCCGCAGGCGGTTACGCAGGAAATCAGTACGCGGTCACCGACCTTGAAGGTGGTGACGGCGGCACCGATTTCGGCGATCACACCGACGCCCTCATGGCCGAGGACGCGTCCCGGCTTGCAGGTCGCCACATCACCCTTGAGGATGTGCAGGTCGGTTCCGCAGATCGTGGTCTTGCTGACCTTGACGATGGCATCGGTGGGCGCCGTGATCACCGGCCTGGGGTGATCCTCCAGCGCTTTCTTGCCCGGGCCTTTGTAGACGAGTGCCTTCATCAACGGCTGAGCAGCTTTCATGGCGTGGTTTCCTGATTGATTCGGTCGCGACGAGTCCGATGACAGCGTGGTGCGGTGGGCGGCATGGAGCCGCTTTGCTGTTTGGCGACCAACACCACGACCATAGGCGCGCCAGAGTCGCTGCGGTAGCGTCGGAAACTACTCAGAGGCTGCAACGCCCCGCTCGCTGGTCCTTCGAGAAAACGTATCGCCGCGTATCGCCACGCGCTCCACGCTCCCGCCCTGCCGTGGCCGGGCAGACCATTCGATGACCGTGATGCGTCGGCAGGCGTCTCCTGGCGCCGCGCGCGTGCCGCGATCAGGCCGGTGCTGTGCAGCAATCACGCGCCCGTTCGCGTTCCGCCGTTCACGCCACCAGGTTCAGCGCCTTGCCGGAGGCTTCGAACGCCGTGACGTTGCCCAATGTCGTCTCGGCAATGGCGGTCAGCGCCTCGTGCGTGAAAAACGCCTGGTGGCCGGTAATGAGTACGTTGGGAAAAGTCAGCAGGCGCTCGAAAACGTCATCGCAAATCACCTTGTCGGACTCGTCTTCAAAGAACAGCGTGGCCTCCTCCTCGTAGACATCCAGTCCGAGGTGCCCGATCTTCCCTGTCTTGATGGCCGCGACCACCGCAGGCGTGTCGACGATGCCGCCGCGACTGGTATTGATCAGCATCACGCCTTGCTTCATCTGCGCTATCGATTCGGCATTGATCAGGTGGTGCGTCTCCGACGTCAACGGACAGTGCAACGTGATGATGTCCGATTGCGCCAACAACACGGGCAACTGCACATAGTTCACGCCCATTTCCCTGCATTCCGTGTTCGGCTGGACGTCGCTGGCCAGCACCTTGCAACCGAACCCGCTCATGATCCGGGCCACGCCGGTGCCGATGCGGCCGGTGCCGATCACGCCCACCGTGCGTCCGTGCAAATTGAAACCGAGCAGGCCTTCCAGCGCGAAATTGCCTTCGCGCACGCGGGCGTAGGCCTGGTGAATGTGTCGATCCAGCGACAGCATCAATGCCACCGCGTGCTCGGCGACTGCCTCGGGAGAGTAGGCCGGCACGCGGGCGATCTCGACGCCGAGGCGCTTGGCGGCTTTCAGATCCACGTTGTTGTAACCGGCGGCACGCAGCGCCACCAGTCCCACGCGGAGCTGCTTGAGTTCCTTCAGCACGGCTTCGTTGACCTGGTCGTTGACGAACACGCAAACCGCCTGCGAGCCCTTGGCCAGGACCGCCGTCTCTGGGGTAAGTCGAGCTTCGAAATAGGCCAGGTGATGGCCCGCGGTGTTGGCGGCATCGAGGAACTGACGGTCATAGGATTTGGTGCTGAAAACGGCAATGTCCAAGGGGTTCTCCGGAAAGTGAGGTAATGCACAGGACGACGCGCGTCGGTCACCCGACCGCGGGCTTGGGCAGCGGCAGCTCGGCGTCCCGCGGGTCGGCATGCGCGGCGGCCATACCCGTTTCACGCAGGAAAAAACTCAGGACGATGGCGACAACCACACCGCCCACCAAGGGCAGGAAGGCCGTTTGGAACTGACTCAGAATCAGTGGTGCGGTCTGATCGGGCAACATCAGGTGCGAAATGAAGGGCGACATGATGCCGGTCATGACGAACACCAGGAAGTTCATGGTGCCGGCCGCCGTGCCTTTGACTTCGGGCGGATTGACTTCCTTCATGATCGAGAACGGAATCATCGCCGCGCCGGAAGCGACACCCAATAGCAAGGCCACCGAGAACCGCGGCATCGTTCCTGCGGGGAGATAGATGGCCGTGACACCGGCGAGCAACATCACCATCGCACCGATGATGAGAACCGGCTTGCGCCGGCCGATTCGGTCGGAAATGTAGCCCAGCAGCGGACAGCCAATGACCCAACCGATCGGCACCATGGCCGCATCGGAAGCCGCGGCCGACATACTCATATGCTCCCCACCGTGCAGGAACGACGTGGCCCACACCAGTGCGCCGATCGTGGTCGGCAGGAACAGCAGGCCACCGATCACGCCGGCGAGCCAGCTCTGCGAGTTCCCGAACACAACTTTGAAAGGGCGGATGATGTTTGTCGGTGGCAACTCGCCATGGTGGCTTTCGGAGTCGCCACTGTCGGGTGGCATGATCAGCCAGGTCAAGATTGCCAGCATCACGCCGGCGCACGCGAAGGCGACCCAGATGGTCTGCCAGCCAAGATGGAAGCTGCCGGCCGGGTCGATTGCCATGTGCACGGGCTTTGAGCCGAACGCGGCACCGGCCATACCCAGGCACTGAGTAAAGCCGATGAACATGGCCAGCATGCGCGCAGGCAGGTAACGGGCAGCGACGTACGAAGAACCGATAAACGCAAAGATGGCGCCAAGGGCCTGAAGTACAAAGCCCACCATGCCGGCCAGCTCACTGCCTTGCGCGAAGATCAGGCAGCCGATGGCGACGACGGCAATCCCCACCGGGATGGTGCGACGTGCGCCGTAGCGGTCGAGCAGCACGCCGGCCATGAGGGCCATCAGCGCGTAGGCCACGTAGTAGGCCGAGATCATGGCGCCGATGTGGTTCCCGCCCCAGGCCGCTGTCAGCTCCTCCTGCATCACTCCTGGTGCGGAGCGCACGGCATATTGAAAGAAGTAGAACACTGCGCACAGCAGCCATGCCACGAAGAACATGCCTTTGAGACGCAGCGGCGGGGTTGCGCCCGCGATTGGCGCAGCGTGAATCTTGGCGGAAGGCGCAGACATCGAATTTCCTTTGCGAGGAGCGGCCGGTTTCATTCGAAACCGATCAGAAAGTTGGCGCTGGTGGTGCCAAGGCAGCAAACGGAATTTGCCGGAGATGTGTGGCGGGAATTTCTGGTCCTCCTCCGCCGCGAGAGCCGAGCGCAAGAAATCGTCCCTGCACTACCGCACGCAGCCGCGGACGACACGGTCGGGCATGTCATCGCTTCATTGGCGCCGTTCCGGCGCGGACGCGGGTGCTTGTCGGCGAGGGAACGATTTGCCGCACCGGATTCGGAGGCGGTAGCGAACCCAGCGCCAGGATTAACCTCAGGGCAGCTTTCATCGCATGTATTCCTGATTTGACCGTACCCGATCAGTCCGATGACGGCGTGGCGCGACGGGTGGCGTTGGGCCGCGTTGTTGTTCGGTGATCGTGGCGAAGACGATAGGCGTGAAACGGTTACGCCGGTAGCGTCGGAAACTACTCAGAGCCAGGAACGTCCGACTCTCTCGTCCTTCGGGGAAAACGTATTGCCGCGCATCGCGATGCGCTCCACGCTCATGCGCCGCCATGTCAGAGCAGGCCATCCGATGACCGTGAGGTGCCGGCAGATCTCGCTCGGAGTTGCGCGCGTGTCCCGCGATCAGGTAGTTGTTGCGGAGACACCATTCGGTCGCTGGCGTGAGGCGCCGGCCCTCGTGCGCTGCTCAGGCCAGCGGCAACGTCACCACGAACTCACTGCCAAGATCACGACCTGCGCTGTGGCCAACGACGGCTCCGCCGTGAGCCTCCACCAGCTCGCGAACCACCGCAAGACCTATGCCCAGGCCGCCGCGGGAGTGCGCAAGAACATGCGCATCCTGTACGAACAACTCGAAAATGGTGGGCAACATGTCAGAAGCGACGCCCACGCCATTGTCGCGCAGGGAAATCGAGAGCACGTGCTCCGCCACGCTCATGCGTAGCGCAATCTCGCCCCCTTCGGGCGTGTACTTGCAGGCATTGTCCAGCAGGTTGTTGAAGATCTGCGCCAGCCGTATTCGATCACCGCGTACGTTCAGCGGGCCCGGCAGCAAGTCAACGGTGAACTGCTGCTGCCGCGCCTGCATTCTCGGCCGGCAGGCCATGACGGTGTGTTCGAGGACCTGAACCACATCCACCGTGCCCAACTCAAGCCGCAGCTTGCCGGTGCTGAGGCGCGACCCGTCCAGCAAATCATCGATCAGGCGTGCCATGCGGGCCACCTGCTCGGTGATGATCACCGCCAGCCGGTCGATGGCCACCTCGTCACCGGCACCACGGTGGGCCAGCATGTCAGTCGCCATGCGCAATGGCGTCAGCGGATTGCGTAATTCGTGGGCGACCATGGCCATGAACTTGATCTGTTGTCCGTGCGCGTCCCTTGCGTGCGCCTCAGACTCCTGCGCGACGAGGGAGGCCAGCACCAGCTGTTGATTGGCTTCCCGAAGATCCTGCTGGCGCGACGTGGCCGCTGCCAGCAGGTCAACGTGCGATGTCGATGCCTGCTGAAACTGACCCGGCGGCAGGCTGTCGTGTTCGGCCCCGGCATGTTCGGTATAGAACTGGAAGCCACCCGTGCCGCGGCGCTTGCAACGGTACATGGCGGCATCCGCGCGATTGATCAGGGTCGCGGCATCCTCGCCGTCGTCGGGATAAAGACTGATGCCCACGCTGGCGGATTGCCGCAGCGTGTGTTCGCCCACACGGCCCGGCATGGTGAGCGAGGCCAACAATTCGTGAGCCACGCGGCCTGCATCGGCGGCCTCGGCGACGTCAGGCAGGAGTATCAGGAATTCGTCACCACCATAGCGGCTGACCGTATCGGACTCCCGCAGGGCGGACTGCAGGCGTTTGGTTGCCAGCTGGAGGAACTCGTCGCCGCTGGCGTGGCCCATTTGGTCGTTGACCGCCTTGAAATGGTCGAGATCGAGAAACAGCACGGCCAATCGTTTGCCGTGGCGGCGCGCCATGTCGATGGCGTTTGTCAGCCGATCGAGTCCCAGCACACGGTTGGGCAAACCGGTCAATCCATCGCGCTGATTCGAGTCAGTCAGCGCGTCCAGGCGGGCCGCGGCGACCTCGGCGATGCTGTCGGATCGCAATAGTGCGAGCACCAGCTGCTGGTTCGCCTCCCGCAACTGGGCGGCCAAACCGTCGCTCAAGTCGCTCTCAAGGTCGTGCCGTTGCTGGCGCAGTTTCAGCAATTCCGCACGCAGGTCAGCCGCCTGGCGATCGAGTGACGCGACAGTTTGGCTGTCCGCAGTCGCACTGCGCTCGTCAACATGGTCGCTCATGGCAACCGACCCGCGACAAATCGACTATCCATCATCTGTGCTGCGCAGCGGCTGACGGGTGGACTGGCTGGGGTTCGGGCTGCCGCTCAGCAATCCCTCATAGCCGGCCAGCCGTTGACCGATCTTGATACCCCCATCATCGATCTGAAACAGGCGCAGTTCGGTCGAATGGCCGCTGGCACGGATCTTCACGACTGCCATCATGCGCCGCAGTCGCCCCTCCACTTCGATGTAACGCTGCACAATGATGGCGTCGGTGAGGAAGGCAGTGCCGTAAGGACTGAAGCGCAGCTCGGTATAGCGGTCTTCCAGTTCCGACGTCATCAGTACGGTGGCGCCGGTGGTGGCCAGCGCCGATACCATGCGCGCCAGCGATTCGCGGAAATCCTCGCGGAACGTCGGCGCCAGCGCGAGCTCGAAACCCGACAGCGAATCGATTACCACGCGAGTTGCCTGGAGGCGCCGGATCTCCGCGATCAGCAGGGTGGCGATCTCATCCACCGACAAGGTCGCCGCACGGGTGTCCACCACGCCGATGCGGTCGCTCTCGATCAGCTCGGCAATCCGGCGCCCGCGCGATTGGGTGGGGCGCTGCTCGAAGGCGGCGATCACCCCCGTCTCGCCAAGACGCGCGCCCTCGACCAGGAACTCCGCGGCCAGAATGCTCTTGCCCGATCCCGAAGGTCCCGCCACCAGCAACGAATAGCCGCGTGGCAGCCCACCGCCCATCATCTCGTCCAACCCAGGCACGCCCATCGAGACGCGGGTGGTACTCCGCAAATCCGGATCGCGCTCGATTCTCGGGGGCATCGCGGGCGGCGCGAATACCCGAATGCCGGAGCTTCCGATGCGGAACGTGTGCAGGCCCGGCAGCGTCGGCTGGCCACGCATCTTGGTGATGTCGATCTTGCGCACCATCGAATTGCGCTGCACGCTCTGCTGCAGACAAATCAGGCCGTCCGCCACGGTGAACACCGGGCTCGGTTCGGTATCGTTGAAGTATTCGCCGATCAGGAAGGTGGTGGCCTGCCAGCTGGTCATCAACATACCCAGTTGTTGCACGAAGTTCTGCAGGCTGATGAAGCCGTTGCCATCGTCATTGCCCTGACCGGCCAGAATCACCGAGCGGAAGGAGTCGACGAACACCAGCGACGGTCCGTGCGCCTCCACCGCGGCAACAATCCGTGCCAGCACCCGGTTCAGATCGCCGGAGGCGGTGTCGTCGGCGAGATTGATGAAGTGGATCGAGTGGTTGACCTTTTCGCTATCGAAGAATTCGAACTGCTGCTCGTAGCGGAGCATCTTCAAAGGCGGCTCACCCAGTACGGTGAAGTACAACGCCGGACATTCGGGTGTCGCCAACGCGAACATCATCTGGTGCGCCAGTGTGGTCTTGCCGCACCCGGGTGGCCCGGCG
>JBDTKM010000323.1:0-8679 GCA_039935315.1 Rhodanobacter sp.
GATCATCGCAGGTTGTGGTGTGGTGGAGTGGATACTTCCCTCACGTCGGATGCCACACCTGGGGATGTCGCGTCGAGGCTTGACTGGGTTAGGCTTGTTGCCTGCAGCGTTGCTTGCGTGCGGTAATTCTGCGCGGAGCGGTGCTGCCTCATGCGGGCATGGCGGGAGACGCGAGACCGCGCGGCCGTCCCCACCCGGATTGCCCACACCGTGAGGATTCCGATGACGCGACATGTCCCTGTTCAGGCAACGATCGCGCTGCTGGCGTTGATGACAGCGCTGCCGGTGTTGGCGCAAAACGCCGAGCCCGCCATGCATGGCGAGGCGAACCCCGACACTGTGATCGAACGCGATCATGTGCGCTTCACCGTACTGACGCCACGCATCATTCGCATGGAGTGGTCGCCCGACGGTCATTTCGTCGATGCGCCTTCGCAGGTCTTCATCGATCGTGATCAACCGGTACCGAAGTTCACCGCGACCACCCGCGATGGCTCGCTCCATATCGATACGGCATCGTTGAGCCTCGCCTATACGCTGGGCAGTGGCCGCTTCAACCCGAACAACCTCACCATCCACTCGAAGGGTTTCAAGACCGCCTTCGACTGGCACCTCGGCCAGGCGGAAACGGGCAATCTCAAGGGCACGGCACGCACGCTTGACCGCTATCGCGGCAACGTGCAGCTCGACACCGGCAAGCATCTGGATCTCGGACAAGGCCTGCTGTCGCGACAGGGCTGGCATCTGATTGACGACTCGAAGAGCTTCCTGTTTGACGACGGCGCCTGGCGCTGGGTCAAGAAACGCCGTTGTGCCGACTGCCAAGACCTGTACTTTCTTGGCTACGGTCATCACTACGAGAAGATCCTGGGCGACTTCGCCAAGGTGGCCGGACGCGAGCCGATGCCGCCCCGGTTTGCGTTGGGCTACTGGTGGTCGCGCTACTGGAACTATTCGGACAGCGAACTCCGGGCGCTGGTGAGGAACTTCGAGCGCTACGAGATTCCGTTGGACGTGCTGGTCATCGACATGGATTGGCATCGCACCGACCACTTGAGCGGGGACCCCAAATACGCGAAGCACGATGCTTTCGGGCAGCCGGTCGGCTGGACCGGATACACATGGAACCGCAGTCTGTTTCCGGACCCGGGAAAATTTCTTGCGTGGCTGCACAGTCAACAGTTGAAGGTGACGCTCAACCTGCATCCGGCTTCCGGCGTGGCGCCGGACGAAACCCGCTATCCCGCCTTCGCCAAGGCGATGGGCGTGCATGACGGCAAGGTGATCGGTATCGATACGGCCGACCAGCGCTACATGAGCAGCCTGTTCGATACGGTGCTCGCCCCCCTGCGCGCCGAGGGGGTGAACTTCTGGTGGCTGGACTGGCAGCAATGGCCTGACGCGAAGAAGCTGCCGGGCCTGTCCAATACCTGGTGGCTGAACTACGTTTTCTATACGCACATGCAGCTCGCGAATAAAGGGCGTGCGCTGATCTATCACCGCTGGGGCGGCCTTGGAAACCATCGCTACCAGGTGGGATTTTCCGGCGACTCGGTGATTGCCTGGCAATCGCTCGCTTACCAGCCCTACTTCACGGCGACGGCGTCGAACGTGCTTTATGGCTATTGGAGCCATGACATCGGCGGACACATGTTTCCGGACGACACGCCGGAAGACCAACGCCATATCAACCCGGAACTCTACGTGCGCTGGATGCAGTTCGGCGCCTTCAGCCCGATCCTGCGCACCCACTCCTCTAAAGAGGCCGGCCTGCGCAAGGAGCCCTGGCGTTTCCCGCCCGAGGATTTCGCGGCGCTGCGGCAGATCATCGACCTGCGCTACGCCCTGGCGCCCTATATCTACACCGCCTCGCGCGAGGCCTACGATAGCGGCGTCTCGCTGATGCGTCCGCTGTACTACGCATGGCCGGATCAGCCCAAGGCTTACGATGCCGGCAACGAGTACATGTTCGGCGACGACATGCTGGTCTCCCCCGTTGCGCAGCCGATGACGGATGGCGTGGCCCACGTGTCGACCTGGCTGCCGTCCGGCCGCTGGTACGACCGCAACCGTGGTGACGTGCTGAAAGGTGACCAGACTGTCACACGCGACTACGCGCTGGACGAGGTGCCGGTATTCATTCGCGCCGGTGCCGTGGTGCCAACGAACCCACCCTCGGTGAAGAAGCTGCAGGGCATGGACAACAGCGTTCTCGTGCTGCGCCAGTTCCCGAGCGGAACTGCACACACCCGGCTTTATACCGACGCTGGCAACAGCGAAGGCTATCGCCACGGCGAATACGCCTTCACCGCAATCGATGGACTACGCGACACGCACACCGCGACGCTGACGGTCAGCGCCCGCCAGGGCAGCTATCCCGGCATGCCGCAAGACAAACAGTTCACGGTCGAACTGCCGGATGCGTCGCTCCCGAAAAGCGTCGTGGTCAATGGCCAGCCGTACATCCGTTCGGATGACGAGCGCCAAGGTAGCTGGAAGTACGTTGGCGACACCCTGACGGTTCGTATTACCGTGCCTGCCCAGAGCGCAGATCAGCCGCTGAAAGTGGTGGTGCATTTCGCCGGGCACCCCGTCGATGTGGCCGGCTTGCGTTACCGCATGAAACGCACCGCGGCCGCAGTCGAATGGCTGAAATATCATTGGAATTCGCCGGCCCCGTTGCCGGACGATGTCTCGCTGGCGGCCCAGCTTGGTCGCCTGATCGACTATCAGCCCGAACAGCTGCCGGCGCTCGTGAAGGCGTTCAATGCACGACTGGTGAAGCTGCCGATGGAAGTCGACCAGTCGCATGCCGAAGCCCCGGTGAAGGCGCACTTCGCCCAGATGATCAGGGCCGTCGACGGGGACTGAGGCATGCGCCGCCAAAGGCTCGGAATCTCTGCATGAATCCCCTTTATCGCGCTTGCCTGCTGATGAGAGGCCGCTTCCGGCGTGACAGCGGTATCTATTTCACGAGTTCCTCGAAGCTGGATGTTTGCGTTCCTGGTCGCCCGGAATTGCCCCGATTTGGCGCGCAAGGCTCAGGGCACCACCTAAAGCGACGCAAGCCTGGAGGCACCGTCCGCACCGGACACCAGGAGGGGCCCGCTTGGGCCGAACGGTGGCTGCTCCATGGCTTGGTTATCGTCATCAAAATCGGAAAAGCGTCTGGCATTACTCGACCGAACGCACAGGCCCGCAGCCCTTGGGGGGGAGGGCGTCACCTTGAAGGGCGCGCCACGCGTGCACTTTTTGCAGACCGAAATGGTACCAGGCTCAATGAGCTGGCCGTGCCTCGCTGTCGTGACTCAAATCGCTGCGGTTTCTGGCGTGTTGGGATATGAAGTCTTCGAATCACCCCAGTGGGCATGCCTGGCGGTTCGGTTATCCGCCAGGTCACGCGACTGCCTCCATCAAGTCGCTTGCTGTCCAATATCGCGCAGCGGCTTGCCGGCCATCAGGTTGCGCTCGATGTGCTCCAGCGACATGTTCTTGGTTTCCGGCACCAGCCAGAAGGTGAGCAGGATGAAGAACGCGTTGAAGGCGGCGTAGAGCCAGAACGTGCCCGCGTCGCCGATGCCGTTGAGCAGGCTCAGGAAGGTGCCGCCCACGATCATGTTGGCGACCCAGTTGGTGATGGTGGAACAGCCAATGCCGAAGTCGCGGCCGTTCAGTGGCTGGATTTCCGAACACACGGTCCAGATCAGCGGGCCGGCGGACATCGCGAAGCCCACGATGAAGAGCAGCAGCATGGCTACCGTGAACAGCTGTTCGGCATGGGTATGGATGCCCAGGTGCATCATGGTACCCACGACGCCCAGGCCGATCGTCATCACCACGAAACCGGCGTACAGGATCGGCTTGCGCCCGAGCTTGTCGACGAAGGCGATCGCGATGAAGGTGGCCAACACATTGACCAGGACGACGATGGCGGTGAACCAGAGTTGTGATTCGGTGTTGTAGCCCATGCCCTGGAAGATGCGCGGCGCGTAGTACATCACCACGTTCATGCCGGTCAGCTGTTGCATCACTTGCAGCACGACGCCCAGGGCCACCGAGCGGCGGAAGTTGCGGTTCTGGAAGAACAGGTGGAAGCCGCGCTGCGGCACCTTCAGTTGCTCGGCGATCTCGGCCAGCTCGCGCATGACCACGGCGTCGTCGGCACGCAGCTTGTGCAACACCCGGGCGGCTTCCTCGTGACGGCCGCGCATCATCAGCCAGCGCGGGCTGAATGGCAAAAAGCTCACGCCGATCAGAAACAGTGCGCCGGGAATCGCGATGATGCCGAGCATCCAGCGCCAGTTGCCGCTGTAGCTGAAGGCGGTGTCGGACAGGAATGCGACCAGGATGCCAATGGTAATCATCAACTGGTACAGCGAGATCATCGCGCCACGAATGTTTTCCGGTGCGATCTCGGCCAGGTACAGCGGCGCGGTGAAGCTGGCGATGCCGATAGCCAGGCCCAGGATGATGCGACCGACGATCAACATGGTCGGCGAGATCGCAGTACCGCACAGCAGCGAGCCGATGACGAACAGTACTCCGCCCAGGATCAGCGAGCGCTTGCGACCCAGGTGACCCGACATCCATGCCGCGCCCAGCGCGCCCACTGCGGCGCCGCCCATCATGCTGCTGACGATCCATTCGATCGTGTGGTCATTGATCGCGAAATCGTGCTGGATGAATTGCTGTGCGCCGGAGATCACGCCGACGTCGAGCCCGAACATCAAACCGGCGAGTGCACCAAGCACGCAGGTGAATACGGCGGTGGCCTTGGGTGAGATGGCGGCGGAGTGGGTAGTGCTGTTCATGCGAGGCTTCCTGAAGGATCGGAATCGTGGAGTGGGTGCGCTGGCGCATGCGCGGGCAGGGCGTTCGGGGTACCGCGAAAACGGGATTCGGCCAATCCCTGGATGTCCATGTTGGCGCCGAACAGCGCACCGGCATGCTGCTCGTGAGCCAGTGCGGCGCTCGACAAGCCCTCACGAGCGCTGGTGACGTAGAGCCGATCCAGTCGCTCGCCTCCAAAGACAGGTTTGCTAGGTTGGCTGGCCGCCAGCGGCAACACACGGCGCAGCGCACCATCGCTGCCGTAGCATGCCACACGCGAGGATCCCCATTGCGCGTTCCACAGGTTGCCTTCGGTGTCGACGCAGGAACCGTCGGGCACGCCGGCCGCGCTGCCCAGGTCGACAAACAGGCGCGGCGACCCGAGCGTATCGCCGTAGTCGCAACAGTGGATGCGCCGCGTACGCGAATCGCAGAAGTACATGATGGCGCCGTCCGGGCTGAAGGCGACGCTGTTGGCGATGGCCACGCGGGGCAGCGCCAACCGCTGCAGCCGCAGAGCGGCATCCAGCCGCCAGAAACTGCCGATGGCTTGCTGCTCGCCCTGTGCCGGCTCGTGCATCGTGCCGAACACGAAGCGGCCCTGGCGATCGCAGGCGCCGTCGTTGCAGCGCGTCGGCAGATCCGGTTCCACCGCGTGCAGGCTGTGCAAGTGGCCGTCCGCCAGGCGAAAGAACACGAGTCGCGAGGCGAGTGCCAGCAGCAGCCAGCCGTCCACTTGGCACAGCGCAAACGAGGCCAGCCGTTCGGGCATCGGCCACTGATCCAGGGTGCCGCTGGCCGGGTGCAGACGGTATAACGTCGCACGCGGGATGTCAGTCCAATACAGCGCCTGGGTGCGTTCACACCACACAACGCCTTCACCCAGGGTATTGCCCGCCTCGAGTGCTACGTCCATCGGCGACAGCGTCCGTGACTCGCTCATACCCAGCCGCCATCGACGATGAAATTCTGGCCGGTGCACATGCGGCTGTCGTTGGTGGCGTTGTTGGCCAGCGCCCCGATGATGGATCCGACCAGCCGTCGCGTGGCGTCGATGGCGCGGCCCAGCGCATCCAGTTCGGTGATATCGCAGTGCACGTAGTGCGGGAGGTGCGCCGCATCGGCCAGCGACGCCAGCATGTTGGTTGTCGCGGCGACGTCGACAAATGCCGCCCGCGTGCGCTGCTGTGCGAAATGTTCGACAAAGGCCGCACCAACGCGACTGGCTCCGCCGATGATCAGCACGCTGCGCTCGGTCAGACTGGGATAGCTCGCAAAAAAGGACATCGACAGACCCTGCATTAGTGGTGACCGGTCAGCTCACCATTCGGCGACACGCCGCGGTAGAAGCCGCCGCGGTACATAACGTTCCACAGATCCTCGAGGTGACGCGGATCCTTGCCAACCAGAGAGTCCGACAGCTCGGCCACCGCCGCTACAACCGTCAGTGCGCGTCCTTCCACTACGGGCTCGCCCCAGTCGCTGCTGCCTGCGTCGGTATCGATACGCAGGAACCGCCACCGCGGCGGCATCAGAAACGTGCTCACACCGTTGATCTTCATGCGCGTGCTTCCCTGGGTTTGGTGGCCGACAGGTCGGACCAGACCTGCACAAGAGCGCGTGCGCGACGACCGATTTCCGCGGTGTTGATTCCGGGCGCGTAGAGGGCGGGACCGATGCCGAAGCCCTGCGCTCCAGCAGATACCCATGGGGCCATGTTCTCCGTGCTGATACCACTGACGGGGAGTACCGGCACCTCGCTGAGGGTCCGGATACTCATAAATGGCTGCGGTGAGTTGAGCGTGACCTCCAGCAAGCGAAAGCCTGTCTCGCCCAATGCGTTACCAGCAGCCGCGACCTCGTCGGGTCGGATCCCGCGCAGGATCGCCACGAGAGGCAACGAAGTGAGCCACGATGTCAGCATGGGCGGGATTCCTTGACCGCAGCGGGCGCGGCGGCCACGAGCAGACCGTTGCGCTGCGCCACTTCCCACCGGCCGAAGGCGGCGGCAGCGACGATCGGAGCGGCGAACTCGATCTCGACGTGGCGCGCGGCGGCAAGGTAGCGAGCGCACAGCGCCGCATCGCCGATCAACTGAAGCGGGGGCGTCACTGTTGAAGGGCGCTGTCGCCAGACAGCTGCGCAGCTCCTCGCCCAGCAGCAGGCCGGACAGGCAAGCGGGCACGGAAGACGTGCCCAGCACGCCATCGAGCATCAGCGTGCGTGCAGAGAACAGCCGGCTCAGGATGCCTGCCGCGCCACTGTCGCGCGCGACAATCACGCTACGTGCGAACGCGTCGGGATCGTCGGCAGCGGCGCCGTCATCGCTGCCCAGTATCGAATGTCGGCGCAACAGAGTGAACAGCTCGCCGGTCAGCAATGTGCAGAAGTCAACGACGCTGCCATCGCGCACGCTGACCCACTTGCTGTGCGTGCCGGGGAAAATCCAGACGGAACGTTCCATCAGGGCCGGGCGCAGGCTGAGCGCGCCGACCAGTTGGGTTTCCTCGCCGCGCATCACGTCCGGGCCTTGCGGGTTGCTCAGCCCAGGAACGATATGGACGTCCGCGCCGTCGCCGGCCTGCACCCGACCTGCGGCCCGGCCGATTTGCGCGGTTTCCGCAGGGAGCTCCTTGTACGGCACTTCCAGCCAGCCCCCACGGCTGCCGATCATGCCGCGCGCCAGGCGGGGCAACGCGGGCCAGCCATGGGTAACTTCGGCCAGGGCGGCGTCGAATCCGCCGGTGGGCAACTGGCGCACGCCCCGCGGGCGCGTCCGGGTCTGCTGCAGCCTGCCTGCATCGTCCAGCCAGTAGGCGCGGAGGCTGGAGGTGCCCCAATCGAGTCCGATCAAGCCGCTCATGAACTCAGACCTGCTTGCCGCGATGGCGACGAATGTTGCTGCGCGAATCGGACACCGTCTTCAACATCGCCTGGCGCGCTACTTCAGGATGCCGCCGCCGGATCGCCTCGACCACTTTCAAATGATGCGGTAGCGAGTACTTGAAGTTGTCGGCGGCGGTGCGTGCCGACAGTACAAAGTACGTCCCGAGTGCCGCCTCGATGACCGCGAACAAGGAGCCCAGTAGCTCGTTGTTGGTGGCGTGCAGCACGGCTTCGTGAAAGGCCAGGTCCGCCTCGGCCCAGGCGTCCAGGCTTTCCGCCGCCGCCATGGCCTGGTATGCGGCCTCGATTTGTGCCAATTGGTGCGGGTCGCGCCGGCGTGCAGCGGCGGCAGCGGCAGCGGGTTCAATGATCTCGCGCATCTCAGCCAGCTTTTCAACGAAGTCGTCCGTCGGCGTTGACGCGCAGCGCCAGCCGAGCACATCGGCATCGAGCTGATTCCAGTAGACAGTTGCGCGCACTCGCGCACCGGTTTTTTGCCTGGATTCGATGAGGCCTTTGGCAGAGAGGACCTTCATCGCCTCGCGCAAGGCGGTTCGGCTGACGTTGAGACGTTCAGCCAGCAGTTCCTCGCGTGGCAGACCTTCGCCAGGCGCCAGCTCGCCACTGACGATGAGCTGGCCCAACTGTTGGATGACCTGACCGTGCAGACTGCGCACTACGATGGACTTCACCATGGCTCGCTCTCCAAGTGTCGCTCGAACGTATCCTCGTCCTGACCGCGCCGCCGTCGCCTCTCTTGGCTGAAATGCTGGCCAGACCCTGAGATTTTCGAAATGTAAATTTGTATTATTTTTCATTTATAGCAGGTTGAGTGCAGAGGGTCATCTGTTCTTTTCTCAGCATGGCCGCGCGGCGCGGCCAGCCCGATCGCACTACGTTGACGATGCAGAAGAGAGGCTGCCAGTTCAGGATCCGCTGGCCGAAACGTCGGCGAAGCGGACG
>JBDTKM010000324.1:0-12165 GCA_039935315.1 Rhodanobacter sp.
CTTGCTGTGGCGATGGAACACGCTGACCGCACCGTCCTGCGCGTCGTTGTAGATGAGGTCCTTGCCGGCCGGCACCACGTACTGGCCGTCGCCACCGACGACATTGAACCAGTCGGCCGCGCCGACCACCTTGTCGGCCAGCGTGCTGGACGGGCCGCACCAGCCGGCGTTGTCCTGCAGGCCGGCGCACAGCAGATACGGTGTGCCGCCGTCGGCGGCGACCATGTAATCCTGTTCGATCGGCAGCCCATCGAAAAAGCGCCAGCTTTTGCCGCTGTCCTGACTGAGGAAGATGCCGCCATCGTTGCCCTGCAGGATCCGTTTCGGATTCGTCGGATCGATCCACAGTGCGTGATGATCCGGATGAATGTCTTCGTCAACGACGTGTGCGGTCTTGCCGCCGTCGTCGGACTCCATCAGGTGGAACGACATGAAGTACAGCTTGTCCGCATCGTTGGGTGACACTTCGAAGCGCGAGAAATAGAACGGACGCACGTCCAGCGCGTGGTTGTCGCTGACCTCGGCCCATTTGTCGCCCAGGTCGTGCGAGACGAACAGCAGACCTTCACCCGGCTTGGTCTCGACCAGCGTGTACACACGCTGCGGATCGCTCGGTGCGGTAGCCACCGCGATGCGACCCAGCGGGCCTTTGGGCAGGCCGTCGGTCAATTTCGCCCAGCTGGCGCCGCCGTCGGTGGAGCGCCAGAGGCCGCTGCCCTTGCCGCCGTCGACCAAGGCCCACGGATGGCGCACCACCTGCCAGGTGCTGGCGAACAGCACCTGCGGATTGCCCGGTGCCATCGCCATGTCGATCGCACCAGTCTGGTTGTCGACGAACAGGGTCTTCTTCCAGCTCTTGCCGCCGTCGATGGTCTCGAACACGCCGCGCTCGGCATTCGGTCCCCACGCGTGACCGAGCGCCGCCACCAGCACATGGTCGGGGTTATGCGGGTCGACGATGATCTGGCCGATCTGACCGGCATCGTCCAGACCCATGCGCTTGAATGTCTTGCCTGCGTCCGTGGACAGGTACACACCGGCGCCGTCGACGATGTCGTTGCGGATGTTGCTTTCGCCGGTGCCGACCCACACCAGATTGGGGTTGGACGGCGCCAGCGCGATCGCGCCGATCGAGGCGGACGCCGCGTGCGCGAAGATCGGCTTCCAGTGCTCGCCACCATCGCTGGTTTTCCACACGCCACCGGCGGCCGCGCCCACGTAATAGGTCAGCGGGTCGCCGGGAATGCCCACGGCGGCGGCCACCCGGCCGCCAGCGACGGCCGGGCCGAGATCGCGGAAATGCAGGTTGGCAAACGGTCCGGTGGACGCGGGTTCGGACGTGTTCGTGGTTGCCGTGGCGGCAAATACAGGCGCCGCGAGCGGGCTGCTCAGCATGGCCAGTGCGAGCAGGTGATAACGGATGCCGGGCATGGTCGCTTCCAGTGAAATCGAGAAAGGTCGGGGCCTGCTGCCGCTCGATGGGAAGCGCAGGGATTTGTCGCACTCTCCCCGCGCCGGGCGTCGTGACACAAGTGACGAAGGTACTGCATGCTGCCGCAGAAAATTGCGGACGCGCGTGATTGGCGCGGTGCGCATGAGCGGGCGGGGTCAGTTCTGCAAAGGCCTGCCGCGCATGCCTGCCGCAGCCGACGGTCGCGGGTGTCGCACGCGCTGCCTGTCTGCTATGGGCAGCCATGCAAATAGCGGGAGTACGCGGGCGGCGGGATACCGGATCGAGGTCGACTGGCCGCCGAGTCAGCTTCGCGCACGTGACGGGCGACACCAACCTCTGGCCTATGGCTTCGCGGTCGTGCTTCGGTGATAACGTGCGGCTGGATTTATATCGAGGTAACCCATGTCGATTTCACATCGCGCGCTGCTGCCGTTCGCCGTCGGGCTGGCACTTGCTTCGCTGACCAGCAATGCGCAACAGACTGATTCGTCCAGCACGGATGTCACCACCACGTCCAGGAAGGCCACCAACCTGGCACCGGTCGACGTGACCGCCGGGAGCTGGCGCGAGACGGTGAAAGCCAAGCTCGAACATCAGATGGCCGAGGTCGATGGCACCAGGATCACGGTGACCAGGAAGACCACGGTGACCCATCTGGCCGAGCAACCCACGGTGATCGGCAACAATCTCGATCAGCTGCTGGTGCGCACCCCCGGCATCCAGGTCTCGCAGCAGCCCACGCCGACCCAGTTCAACCTCAGCTACCGCGGCCTGGGCAATCCGCAGGAATCGGAATACGTGCTGGTGATGCAGGACGGGATTCCGCTGGAAAGCGACTGGATCGGGTTTCCGACCCTGTATGCAATACCGCTGACCCAGAGCCTGGCCGACGTGCAGATGATCCGCGGCGGCTCCAGCCTGTTGTACGGGCCGGAGCCCGCGCCGGTGATCAACTTCGTCAGCAAGCGGCCCGAACCCGGTGCGCCATTCTCGGCCAGCACCGAGCAGGTGATCGGGAATCATGGTTTGTACTCGACCTACAACGTGGTCGAAGGCAGCAGCGGCGCGTGGACCTTCCGCGCCAACACCGCTTACGTGCGCAGCGACGGCAGCCGGTCCAATGCGCAATCGCAGATGCGCCAGAGTGACCTGTACCTGGAGTACCGCCCCAGCGACAAGCAGCTGTGGTGGGTCGACCTGCATGCCATCAATGCCGATTCGGGGGATGCGGGTCGGCTCGGCTATCCGCAATGGCGGGCCAGCCCGCGGGCCACGCCGACGCCATACAACCGCGACTGGGTTGACCGCGACCAGCTGGTGCTGGGGCAACGCAGCGAGTTCGGCGACGGCTGGATGTTCGAGGGCAAGGCCTGGTTCGCGTGGCAGGATCTGGCCAGCCGTGCTGCGGCCAACAGCGTTCCGGGCCAGCCATTGCCGGGCAGCACCACGCTGCAGGACGAGATGTTCCGCACCGCGGGTGCCGACCTGCGCCTGCGCAAGAAGTGGGGCCACGGCAATGCGTTCACGATCGGCACCACGCTGTTCCATGGCAACGATCCGTTCCGGCAGTGGAGCAGCCGCGATCTCCATGTCGATCGCACCGACCGCACAGGCACGCCGCGGTTGGTGCAGGCGCGTACGTCGAACTATGCGGCGATCTTCGCCGAGAACGTGTTTCGTCTGCCGCATGAATTCCACATCGTGCCGTCGGTGCGACTGGAACACGAACGGGTCGCCGTCGACGAAACGGTGCGCCCGCCGTTCCTCAGTCGGCCGCTGATCAACCAGGCGGATGCGCGCACGTTGCCGTTGTTCGGCCTGGGCATCGGCAATGACTTCGGCCACGGTCATGCCAACGAAACCTATTTCAATGTGTCGCAAGGCTGGCGCCCGCTGCGCTACTTCGATATGGCCTCGCCGTTCGCCAACATCCTGCCGGATCAGGCGCCGAATCCGTCGAAGTCGCTGTCCTACGAGCTGGGCGTGCACGGCGTGCCGCTGACCGGCCTGTACTACGACGTCAGCCTGTTCTGGATCAACTTCAAGAACCAGATCGAGGCGGTCCATCTCAACAATGTGGACGTGGTCGAGGTGAACACCGGTGATACCCGCAGCCGCGGCTTCGAGGGCCAGCTCAACTACGATTTTCTTGCGCACACGCCACTGGCCGATCGTGGCGAACACCTGGAAGCGTTCGTCAACGCCAGCCTGCTCAACGCACGCTATACGGCCAGCGCCACGCCGGGCCAGGTCGGCAAGATTCCCGCCTATGCGCCGCGCTACCTGCTCAAGGCCGGCGTCACCTGGCGCGTTGAGCAACGTATCAAGCTCAGCCTTACCGCGGTCTCGTCTGCTGCGCAGTTCTGGCAGTCGTCTGACCAGCCGCTGGGTAGTGGCAACGGCTACCTGCCGGCGCGTATTCCCGCCTATACCGTGCTGGATCTGGCCAGTGACTGGCAGCTCAACCGTCACGTCAGCTTGCTGGCCGGCGTCAGCAACCTGACCAATCGCCAGTATTACGACCGCGTGTGGCAGACCGGGCTGGAGCCGGCATTGGGGCGTTCCTGGTACACCGGGGTGCGGTTGGCGCTGTAAGCCGCGCAGGTGCCGGGGTGGCGCTCACGGCCAGCACTTCTGTCGTAACCCGGTTGGTGCCAGCATGCGTGGTGCAACCAACGCGGCCGCCGGGATTCAGCGCCGACGGCTGCTGGTCGCGTTGAACGTATCGTTCTGAACCAGCCAATCCTCAAGGAGCAAGCCCATGAAAGCTCGTACCGGAATCGCCGCACTGCTGCTGTTCGCGTTGCCCATGTTCGCGTATGCGTCCTGTGACAGCGTGAAGGCCGGCATCGACGCCAAGATCAAGGCCAATGGCGTGTCGTCCTACACGCTGGAGGTGGTGGCCGCCGACAAGGCCGATGCCGCTGCTGGCAAGGTTGTCGGTGAGTGCGAGGGCGACAAGAAAATCGTCTACTCGCGCGGCAACACCACGGCGCCAGCTGACCAGCATGCCGCGCCAGCGTCGGCGAGTTCCAGCGGCGGCTGAACTGAATCCGGACGGACTCCATGATCAACCACCTCGATCAGACTCGGCGCGCGATAAACCTGCCCGGCATGCTCGCGTCGGCCATGCTCGCGTTCGATCTGCCGGTGGCGATCGCTTGACCCGCTGACGACGAGGCCCGCCGGAGGGGCGGGCCTCGTGTCCTCATGCAGCGTGGTGATCAGCGGTGATGTTGGTCCTCGTCGCGCCTGGGGTTCTTCGCCGGTTCGGCATGGCCCCGCGACGGGGCCGCGTGTGTCGCGGCGGGGCGTGCATTCGGCGGTCGGTAGTTCCCGCGTGGGTCGTTGGTTGCTGGGCGGTACGCCTGAGGTTGATAGCGGGCGGCGCGGGCGTCCTGCGGCTGGTACGCGGCGCCGCGTGCGACCTGGGGTTCACCCCGCTGGCTGGCATGGTTCGGGTCGGGCCTGGCATAGTCGCGCTGCTGCGGCGAGGGCTGATAACGGCTGGCGCTGGTCGGGCGCATCGACTGTTCTCCGTGCGGTGCGAAGCCAGCCGAACGCATGCCGTCGCCGTTGCGCATCGTGATAGCGCGCGGCGCGCCGTTCGCTTCGCGCACGGCGGCTGCACTCATGGCGGTCGGCGCGCCGCGGGCGGCGACGATGCCGTGGTCGTTGAAGGTGCCGGCGCGTTGAGTGGCCGCGATCGGCGGCGCGCCATGGTTCACCGACGCGCGTAGCGACGGCACACGGCTGGCCATGTCCCGCTGCCGCAATTGCGCAGCGACCGGGGCGGCGTGCTGTTCACGACCCCAGGCTGCCTGCTGCGGCGTGGCGCGTGCAGCAATTCCACGCGGGCCACCGTTAAAGCTGGTGCGGCGGTTGTTGATGATGGTGGTGTTGTTGTTGATCACGGTCCGGTTGTAGACGTTGCGGACATTGACGCCGACGCGATTCACGCTGCGGTTGTAATAGAAGCCGCCACCGCGCCAGTAGCCGCCTTCGTAACCATGGCCGCTGTAGCCGTAGCCGTAGTTGATGCCGCCGTAGAAGCCGACATGACGGCCCCAGTAACCACGATGGAAGATGTACACGCCACCGCCCCAACCCCAGTAGCCCGGGGTCCACAGTCCGCCCACGAACGGCGGCAGTACCCAGCTGCCAGGCACCCAGTAATAGTCATTGCCGCTCCAGGCCCAGTAGCCCGGTGTCCACAGGTAACCGGGTCCGGGGAGCATCGGCTGCTCGTACACCGGCAGGATCGGCGGTGCGATATTGACCGAGAGGTACACGGCTGCTTGCGCGGGCGCGGGAAGCGCGGCGATGCCGCCGATGGCTAGCAGCGCGCCGGCGGCGCGCGCCAGCCACGTACGTCGTATCGAACAGGCAACGGTGGTGACGGGGGTTTGCATGACGGCCTCCTGGGCATGGTCGCAGGTATCAATAACGCACGAATGGCTGCAGCGGAGACAACGCGTAGGCGCAGAGTTGGGTGGGGTTCAGCGCGGCAGCGGCGCAAGTTAATGCGTGCCGGCCGTGGGCGTGCCCGCGGAGTATCGTCGCCAACTCGTGCTGCATGCATTCATCGGGGGTCTCATGTTGCTTCGTCATGCGCTTCGTCCAGCCATCCTTGGCGGCGCGTTGCTGCTGTCCGCCACCAGCCAGCTTGCCGCCGCCCAGGCACCGGTTCCAGCCGGTGTCGCCAGCGCGCTGGAATGGCGCCAGCTGGGTCCGTTCCGCGGCGGCTGGGCAACCATGGCGGTGGGCGTTCCGTCAAAACCCGACACGTTCTACATCGGTACCGCCGGCGGCGGGGTGTGGAAGAGCGATGACGCAGGTCGCACCTGGCACGCGCTGTTCGACCAGCAGCCGGCCTCATCGATCGGCGCGCTGGCGCCGGCGCCATCCGACCCGAACGTGATTTATGCCGGCACTGGCCAGGTGGCCGCGCGCTACGACATCGGTGCGGGCAACGGCGTGTATCGCTCGGCCGATGGTGGCAGGAGCTGGCAGCATATCGGGCTCGATAAAACCCGCCACATCGGCCGTATCCTGGTCGACCCCAGGCATCCGGACACCGTGCTGGTCGGCGCGCTCGGTCACTACTTCGGGCCCAACCATGAGCGCGGCGTGTTCCGCTCCAGCGACGGTGGCAAGCACTGGCAGCAAACGCTGACGATCAATGACGACACCGGCATCGTCGATCTGGCGGCTGACCCGGCTGACCCTGCGATTGTCTATGCGGCAGCGTGGCAGGTGCGCAATTATCCGTGGCTGTCCTACTTCCAGCCGAACGCGGGGCCGGGCAGCGGGCTGTATCGTTCCAGCGACGGCGGCGTGACCTGGAAACGGCTCGGCGGTGACGGTTGGCCCTCCGGTGCGCTGGGGCGGATCGGCATCGCTACCGCGCGCGGTGGTCGGGTCTATGCGGTGGTCAACGACGCAGGCACCCCGGCGCAGAGTGGCCTGTACCGCTCCGACGACGGCGGTGCCCACTGGCAGGCGATGAGCCACGCCGGCTGGCTGGCCAACGACTACTTCAGCCGCATCACCGTCGACCCGAGTGATCCCGATCGCATCTATTCGGCGGGGCAGTCGATCCGCGTCTCCAGCGACGGTGGCAAGAACTGGCACGTGTTCAAGGGTGCGCCCGGCGGCGACGATTACCACTTCGTGTGGATCGATTCGCAGAACAGCCAGCGCATGATCACCGCCAGCGATCAGGGTGCGGTGATCACGGTCAACGGCGGGCACAGCTGGAGCAACTGGTACAACCAGCCGACCGGCCAGTTCTATCATCTGGGTGCCGACCACCGGTTCCCATACTGGATTTATTCCGGTCAGCAGGATTCCGGTACGGTCGGCATCGCCAGCCGCAGCGACTACGGCGCGCTCAGCTTCCGCGACTGGCACCCGGTCGGTGGCGACGAGCGCGATTACGATCTGCCCGATCCGGCCGACGCCAACATCGTGTTCGGCTCCGGCCTGGGTGGTCGTGTGTCGCGCTGGAACCGGCAGACTGGCGTGGTGCAGAACGTCACGCCGTGGCCGGTCAACAGCTATGGCCAGCGTCCCACCGATTTCAAATACCACTACACCTGGATCACCCCGATCGCATTCGCGGCCAAGCCGCCATACCCGCTGCTCATGGGCGCGCAAGTGCTGTTTCGCAGCACCGATCAAGGCGCGCACTGGTCGGTGATCAGCCCCGACTTGAACGGCAAGCACGCCGGTGCCAGGAACTGCGATGGCAACCCCACCACGGCGCAGGCGCTGGCCTGCGGTTACGGCGTGATCTATTCGATTGCGCCTTCACCGCGCAGCAACGATGAGATCTGGATCGGCACCGACGACGGCCTGATCCAGCGCACCGCCGACGGCGGCAAGAGTTGGCACAACGTCACCCCGAAAAGCGTACATGCGTGGGATCGGATCGATTCGCTGGATGTGTCCGCGGTGCAGGCGGGCACCGTCTATGCCGCGGTCGACGGTCATCGCCAGGACGATTTCCGCCCCCAGTTGTGGCGTACGCATGACGACGGTGCAAGCTGGACCGACATTTCCGCGGGCTTGCCGAAAACCAGCTTCACCACCGTGCTGCGTGCCGACCCGGTGCGTGCGGGTCTGCTCTACGCCGGTACCGATCAGGGCGTGTTCGTTTCCTTCGACGATGGTGGTCATTGGCAGTCGCTGCAACGCAACCTGCCCACCGCCTGGGTGCGCGACCTGCTGGTGCACGGCAACGACCTCATCGCTGCCACCCAAGGCCGCGCGATCTGGGTGCTCGATGACGTCACTCCTTTGCGCCAGGTCACCGCCGCGATCGCTGATGCGCCGGCGTACCTTTACACGCCGGCCATGGCCGTGCGCGTGCGCGCCAACGAAAATCGGGACACCCCGCTGCCGCCGGAAACTCCGCTGGGCAAGAACCCGCCGGCCGGTGCGGTGATCGATTATCGCCTCGCCCACGCCGCGACAGGTCCGGTGACACTGGAGATCCGTGACAGCGCCGGCCGACTGCTACGTCGTTTCTCCAGCGACGACCAACCCGCCGAACTTGACGCCGACCGCTACTTCGCCAAGGGTTGGTTGCGTCCCGGTGCACCGCTGTCGGCCAGTGCCGGCTCGCATCGGTTTGTATGGGATCTGCGCTACGCGCGGCCGCAGGCAATCCAGTACGGCTACAGCATCTCCACCAGTTGGGATTCCGACACGCGGGTGACGCCGGAAGGGCCGATGGCGCTGCCCGGCACCTATCAACTCGTATTGCACGTCGACGGCAAGTCGTATCAGGCGCCGCTGAAGCTGGTGATGGATCCGCGCGAAACTGCAGTCACTCAGGCGGATCTTGAGGCTGGCCTGGCTTTCTCGCAGGACATCGGCAAGCAACTGCTCAAGGTCTGGCAGCACTACGGTCAGGTGCAGGCCGTGCGCGAACAGTTGACCGAGCTCGACGGCAAACTGGCCGGCGATACCGCGCACGTCGCGCAGCGCGCATCCATCGAAACACTGCTCAAGCAGACCGAGCCACTGGTCAGCGGCAGCGGCGAGGGCAGCACGAATCTGCGCGCGATCAACGATGGGCTCACGGATATTGCTACCGATGTCGAGGGAGCGGACCGGGCGCCGACTGATGGACAGCGTCAGGTGCTGGCGGCGAGCGCGGTGCGCTTCGGCAAGGCGCAGGCGCTATGGCTAAGGGTGCGCGATGGTGATCTGCCGAGGCTCACTGATGAGTTGCGCAAGGCAGGGCTGACGGAGATCGAAGTGCCGGGAGCAAACAATCCGGTCGTGGATCATTGAGACCGATGCCGTTCTCGGCCGATCCTAAAAAAGCGGGTCAAAATCAATCAAGGAAGGATATGTCCGATAGCGGCACCGAGGTCTTCAGGTCGAGACACTTGCCACCCCCGTTTCCCATGCAGCGGGGTTGCGTTGTGGGCTGCCTCACAGGCAATACCCCGCCATGCGTTTTCGACATACCGAATCCAAAGTCAGGAGCATAAATATGCAACGTGCACTGCAATTGCTTTCCGCCGCCATTCTCGCCGTACTTGTCGCGCCTGTACTGGCGCAACAACCCTCGCCGCCCCAGAAGCTCTCCTACCCCGCAGCACATCGCGACAACACCGTGGATACCTATTTCGGCACCAAGGTGCCGGCGCCGTACCAGTGGATGGAAGACCTGACCAGCCCGCAACTACACGCGTGGGTCGATGCGGAGAACAAGGTCACCAACGACTATCTGGCGAAGATTCCGGTGCGCGGCTGGATCAACCATCGGCTGACCGAGCTGTGGAATTACCAGAAGGAAGGCACGCCGGATCAGCTCAAGAACGGCACGCTGTTCTTTGGGCGCAACTCGGGGTTGCAGAATCAGAGTGTGGTGTACGTGCAGCCAGCGGGCGGCCAGCCGCGGGTGCTGCTCGATCCCAACAAGCTTTCGCCCGATGGCTCGGTCGCGCTGGCCGGGACGGCGCCTTCGCCGAACGGAGCCTACCTCGCCTATGCGCTGTCCAAAGGAGGTTCGGATTGGCAGACCCTGCACGTGCTTGACGTCAAGACCGGCAAGCCATTGCCGGACACGGTGCAGTGGGTGAAGTTCTCCGGCATCTCCTGGACCCACGATGACAAGGGCTTCTTCTACTCGCGTTATCCGCGGCCGCCCAGCGGTGAGAACGCGATCAGCCAGGCCGTCGTCAACCAGAAGCTTTACTACCACCAGCTCGGCACGCCCCAGTCCGCCGACAAGCTGATCTATGCACGGGCGGATCTGCCACATGCCAGTCTGGGTGGCGACGTCAGCGAGGATGGCCGCTACTTGTTCGTGTACCTGGAAAACGAGTCGATCTCGAACAACGAGCTGTACGTCGTCGATCTTGGCAAGGCGGATCATCCCGGGCTTGATGCGAAACTCGAGCCGCTGTACACCAGGAATGACGCGGCGTACGCGCCGATCGGGCATATCGGCGACACGCTGTACCTGCATACCACGCTGGGTGCATCGCGCGGCCGCGTCGTAGCGGCAACGTTTGGCGATCCCGATCCGGCTCACTGGCGGGTGGTGGTACCCGAGGCTGCTGGCGTGCTGGGCGAAGCGGCCCTGGCTGACGGCCAGATCCTCGCCAACTACCAGGACGCCGCCAGGAGCGATCTGAAACTGTTCGACACCGGCGGCAAACTGCTCAAGGTGCTGGCGTTACCCACGCTGGGCACGGTCGGCGGCATCTCGGCGCGCAACGATTCGGCGACGGCGTATTACGCGTTCACCTCGTATCTGTATCCCACCACGGTCTACCGTTTCGATGTTGCCAACGACAAGACCTCGGTGTACTTCAAGCCGGACGTAAAATTCGATCCTTCGCCGTATGAAACCCGCCAGGTCTTCTATACCTCCAGGGATGGCACCAGGGTGCCGATGTTCATCGTCGCCAAGAAAGGCATCAAGCTCGATGGCAGCCATCCCACCGTGTTGTACGCCTACGGCGGGTTTGACGTCACCATCGCGCCGAGCTTCAGTCCGATCCTTCCGGTGTGGCTGCAATTGGGCGGCGTTTACGCAGTTGCCAATCTGCGCGGTGGCGGTACCTACGGCGAGCAGTGGCACCGCGCTGGCATGCTGGGCAAGAAGCAGAACGTGTTCGATGATTTCGCGTGGGCCGCGAAGTACCTGATCAAGCAGGGCTACACCTCATCGAAGCATCTGGGCATTCAGGGCTATTCCAACGGCGGCCTGCTGACCGGCGCCTCGATCACCGAACAGCCGAAGCTGTTCGGCGCGGCCTACATCGGTCATGGCGTGCTGGACATGTTGCGTTACCAGAAGTTTTCCGGCGGTTCGTTCTGGGTGCCCGAGTACGGCAGCGCGGACAAGCAGGCCGATTTCCAGTGGCTGGTGAAGTATTCACCGCTGCACAACATCAAGCAGGGTGAGTGCTATCCACCGACGCTGATCACGACTTCATGGGACGACGACCGCGTGGTGCCCAGCCACGAGTTCAAGTTCGCCGCGAAGATCCAGCAGGCGCAGGGCTGCGACAATCCGAGTCTGCTGCACACCACCGGCAGCACCAGTCACATCTACATGCCGACCGACAAGCTGATCCAGCAAACATCAGACGTGTGGGCGTTCCAGGCCTATAACCTCGGGATCAGGCAGCCGCCCGGCAAGTGATGTCGTCGATCAAGGTGGAATAACCGGCGCCACCCGGTTCGGGTGGTGCCCACGCGCACGCCGAACCAAACGGATGATGCTGCTCAGATCGGGCCGAATGCGTCGTGCGGACGCGGCGCAAGTCAACCCTCACACATGGAGAAGTCATTCAAGCAATCCTGTTGCTTTCGACTCATCGGTGGTGCGGCGCTGCTGAGGTTGATCGCGGTGCCGTCCTGGGCCGCGTCGGCGGATGGCCGCCTGATGCCTTGACGATGACCACCACCGTTCAGATGCAGGGCATGGCGGTGCCGCGGCAGACGACCAGTCGCAAGGTCTGCGCGCCAGCGGGTACGCTTGATCCGCGTCAAGTCGTTGACCGCGGCATGGGTAGTGATTGCAAGGTCAGCAACTAGCAGCAAGTTGGCAGCACCATCATTTATCACATGGCCTGTATCCGGCCAGAAGAAATCACCAGCGACGGTACGTTCCACCAGCTCGGTGCCGACGCCTTCATCGGCGAGATGCATACGACCACGACGGCCGCTGGCCGGGCGAT
>JBDTKM010000325.1:0-17786 GCA_039935315.1 Rhodanobacter sp.
GTTGATAGCGCTCGCTTGCGTCCACCATGCCGCCAGCCAGCAAGGCCGGGTCCCAGTGCCAGCGCAGGCGGCCATCGCTGCCCTCGCGCAGCAGCGGCCGCAGTTGCTGTTCGCTCTTGCGCTCCCGCCGCGGCGGCAGATAGGCGGCGATCTGATCGGCGGCCTCCGCATAATCGGCAAAGCCGTCCGGGTGCGCCTGCATGAAGCCGAGGATGCGTTCGACGCCGGCAGTTTCCCAGCGCGGCGTGATGTCCACCAACACCAGGGCGCGAAACGGCACCGGTCGCACTTCCCCGGCCAGCAGCATGCCGAGCAAGCCACCCATCGAGGCGCCGACCAGAATCGGCGGCTGCGATTGCGCGGCCGCCACTCGCAGCATGTCATCGGCAAACTGGTCCATCCGATAACCACGTTCGGAATCCGCACCATGCGGCACCCGATCGCTTTCGCCATGCCCGCGCGCGTCGAACGTCACGCAGCGGCAACCCTTGGCGGCGAGCGCCGACGCCGCGCCATTCCACGCGCCGCGAGTCTGCCCGAAACCATGCGCAAACAGCAGACACGGGGCACCCGTCGGGTTCCACACTTGCAGCGCCAGGCACAGGTCCGCTACCTGAAAACGCTCGCTGGTTGCGATGATCGACTCCTCCTTTACCATACGTAAGAGTATGGATTGGCGCGGCGCGTTCCGTCAACTTTGCCGACCACGCTTCGGGCGCCGGCCAGACGGATCGGCCGCATTACAAATGCACGGCTTATGGCTACCATGCGCGCATGAATGTCAGCAGCAAGCCTGAACGCACCCGCCTGTCGGCGGAGGATTGGGAAGTCGCCGCCCTCGAAATGATCGCTGAACAGGGCGTTGGCGCCTTGGCGGTGGAAGCCCTGGCGCGCCAGCTTGGTGTGACCAAGGGCAGCTTCTACTGGCATTTTCGCACCCGCGAAGCGTTGCTGAACGCCGCGCTGGAACGCTGGGAGCAATTCGGCGAGCGCGAAATCATCGGTCAGATCGAACAAATGCCGGATCCGCGTCAGCGCCTGCCCGAGCTGTTCCGTCGGGTAGCACACGAGTTGCAGGCGCATCGCGTATACGCCGCCTTGCTGAAGGCGTTGGACCACCCGCAGGTGGTACCGGTGATGGCCCGCGTTTCGCAGCGGCGGATGGAGTTTCTCACCACGGTGTACAGCGAAGCGGGCCTGCCGCCGGCAGAGGCGTTGAACCGGGCACGCTTGACCTATGCCGCCTACGTCGGATTTCTGCAGCTGAACTTCACACTGGGCCTGCCGCGGCTCAACCACGACGAGTTCGATGCTTACGTCGAACACATGATCGCCACGCTGACACCTGCCTGAGCTTCCTCGAAAAGTGAACAAACGGCGCCTCGTGGCGCCGTTTTTTGTTGCGTCGTGTCTTGCAATACCAGTGCGCGCAAACTACCGTTCTGATTCCACTTTTAAACAAACCTGTCGAGGAACACGATGGCCAGCAAGCTGGAAGCGCTCACTCAATGGGTCGAGCAGGTGGCGACGCTGACACACCCGGCGAAGATTCACTGGTGCGATGGGTCGGATACTGAATACCAGTCCCTGGTGCAGCAAATGCTGGCCGATGGCACCCTGATCGAACTCAACCAGCAAACGCACCCTGGCTGCTACCTGCACCGCTCCGATCCGAAGGACGTGGCCCGGGTCGAGCAACTCACCCTGGTCTGCCACCCGAACCGGGACGACGCCGGCCCGAACAATCACTGGATGGAGCCGACTGCGGCACACGCCAGGATCGACGCATTGTTCGACGGCTGCATGAAAGGTCGCACGCTGTACGTGATCCCGTATTGCATGGGCCCGCTCGATTCGCCGCTGTCGCGCTGCGGCGTGGAGATCACCGACAGCCCTTATGTGGTTGCCAACATGAAGATCATGACGCGCATGGGTGCGCCCGCGCTGGCGCGAATCGAGCGTGAGGGCTCCTTCGTGAAGGGGCTGCACTCCACCGGCGAGCTCGACCCGGAACGGCGCTGGATCATGCACTTCCCGGCCGAGCTCTCGATCAAGTCCTATGGCTCGGGCTACGGTGGCAATGCGCTGCTGGGCAAGAAATGCCACGCGCTGCGCATCGCCAGCAACCAGGCCCGCAGCGAAGGCTGGCTGGCCGAACACATGCTGATCATGGGCATCGAGAACCCGCAGGGAAAGACCCACTACATCGCGGCGGCCTTCCCCTCGGCCTGCGGCAAAACCAACCTGTCGATGCTGATTCCGCCCGAGGGTTATCAGCGCGATGGCTGGAAAATATGGACCGTGGGCGACGACATCTGCTGGATGCACCCCGGCGCGAACGGACGGCTATACGCGATCAACCCGGAAGCCGGCTTTTTCGGCGTGGCCCCGGGTACCAGCAACAAGACCAACCCGAATGCGCTGAAGAGCATTTCGCACGACACCATCTTCACCAATGTCGCGGTCACCGCCGACAACCAGCCCTGGTGGGAAGGCCTGCCCGGTACGCCGGTCACCGATTGGCAGGGGCGGCCCTATGATCCAGCAAACGGTCCGGCTGCACACCCGAATTCACGCTTCACGGTCAGCGCCAGGCAATGCCCGACCTGGTCCGAGGCCGCCGAAGCCGCGCAAGGCGTGCCGATCAGCGCGATCGTGTTCGGTGGGCGTCGCCCTTCCTTGCTGCCGTTGGTGATGGAGGCGCGCGACTGGACCCATGGCGTGCTGATGGGTGCCGCAATGGGCTCGGAAACCACCGCCGCCGCCACCGGCGCCGTGGGCGTGCTGCGTCGCGATTCGATGGCCATGAAACCGTTCTGCGGCTATCACTATGGCGACTATTTCAAGCACTGGCTGTCATTCGACCAGCCCGGCGCGACGCTGCCGAAGATCTTCCACGTCAACTGGTTTCGCAAAGGTGCCGACGGCACGTTCCTGTGGCCGGGCTTCGGCGAAAACCTGCGCGTGCTGGAATGGATGATCAACCGCGTCGAAGGCCACGCCAGCGGCGTGCAGACCCCGATCGGCATCCTGCCCACGGCGGACGGGTTCAAGCTGGACCGGCTCAAGCTCGATCGCGCCCGGCTCGACGAGCTGCTCGACGTGGACAACGCCGGTTGGCAAGCCGAACTCAGCGCCATCGGCGAGTACCTGGAAACCTTTGCTCCACGCCTGCCCGAGCGCTTGCGGCGGGAGCAGCAGCGCGTGGCACAGGCGCTGCGCGATGACGTAGCCCGCTCGTCGCGACGCGTCGCCGCGTCCTGAAACCAGGGATCGCGGGCAGATCTGACTGGCCTGCCCGCGTTCCGACGCGTTTCTGCTTCAAACCCTTTCGGGCGATACCGCATCCAAGCTGGCAAGATGATCTCCGCCTGCCCTGTCTCCGGGAACCCGATGCCGCCTGTTCCGACAGCCGTGCACGACAATGATGATGTGCTCGCCGCGGCCGCTGGCGACCCGCAGGCATTCCAGCGGCTGTACGCGTTGCATGTGGGCCGCGTGCATGGTGCGCTGCTCCGGCTCGCCGGCTATGACCACGCCCGCGCTGAAGACCTCACCCAGGAAGCATTCATCCGCGCCTGGCAGAAGTTGCCGGGATTTCGCCACGAAAGTGCGTTCGGTACCTGGCTGCACCGACTGGCGATCAACGTGGCGTTGATGGATATCCGCGCCCGCGGCGCCGATCCGGTCCGCGTGACCGATGAGGAACACTTGCCGGATTTCGGCGCCACGCCGTTCTGCGCCGTCGAACGTCGGGAGCTGGAGCGCGCGATCGGACAACTGCCGCCGCGTGCCCGCGCTGTGCTCGTATTGCACGACATCGAAGGCTGGCGCCATGAGGACATCGGCAACCAACTGGGCATGGCCGTAGGCACCTCCAAAGCACAACTGCATCGTGCGCGCGGCTTGCTGCGCAAGGCACTGGGAGAACACTCATGAACGAATTCGAATGGCGCCGGCCACTGCGTGCATTGCGCCAACCCGAGATGCCGGAGCGCGACCTGTGGCCGGCGATCGAAGCCGCCATGGGTAACACGGGCAACGCACGTGGACGCGCCACCCCGGTCCAGCCGACACCTCGGCGGCGCTGGTTGTTGGGCACCGCTTTGGCGGCATCACTGGCGCTGGCTGGCGGCGTGGGTTGGCACATGCTGCGGACTCCGATCGGCCAGCCAGGCACCACCGCGACGTCCGCCTGGAAGCCCACCGATCCACGCCTGGCCGGCGCGGCCATCGAGCTGGACGCGGCCCGCATGGAACTGGAGCTGGCCATCCAGCAGGCGCCCGACTCGGCCGCGCTGCAACGCTTGCTCCGCCGCACCGAACGGCAGCAAGCCCAATTGCAGCGTTTGGCCAATCGGGCCAGCTGATGAATACAGGAGTCACCATGAAAGCCGCCTGCTACCTCCCGTTACTGCTCTGCCTGGGTGTCGGCAGTGCGCTGGCCCACTCGCCGATTCAGTTGCAGCACGCCGCCAGCGCGACCGCCAGGATCAGCATCAGCAACATCGCCGGCTCGGTCAACGTGACCGCGTGGGACCGCGACGAAGTGCAAGTCAGCGGCGAACTGGGCGAAGGAGCCAAACCGCTGGAGATCACCGGCGACAACAATCATCTGGTGATCAAGGTCGCGGCGCGCAGCGGTTCCGGCTGGTTGAATTTTGGCGGCGACGACAAGATGTCGCCCAGTACGCTGGAAGTGAACGTGCCCCGAGCTGCCTCGCTGGAGGTCAACGTGATCAGCGCGCCGCTGGTGGTCGACGGTCTCGTCGGCGGCAACATCAAGATCAGTGCCATCAGCGGCAGCGCCCGCATCCACGCCCACATCCGGTCGCTGGAGGCCAACAGCGTGAGCGGCAGCATCGAGCTCTCCGGCCATGCCGACCAGGCTTCGCTGCAAACCGTAAGCGGCGAGATTCTGGCGCCCGCGCTGGGCACTACGGCCAGGCTGCAGACGATCTCCGGCCGCATCCAGGCCGGCAGCGGCCCGTGGCAGAAGCTTTCGCTGAGTACGGTATCGGGCGATGTCCAGCTCAGGGGGGGGCTGACCAGCGGCGGAGACGTCGATATCGAGAGCATGAGCGGGGACGTTCAGTGGAGGCTGCCAACCGACACTTCCGCCATGCTGCACGCCAGCAGTTTCAGTGGCAACCTGCGTAGCGACTTTGGCACGCCGGTCCAGGCGCGACACGGCCCCGGCAGCTCGCTGGACACCACGATCGGGGCAGGCAACGGCAAGATCCACATTGAGACGTTCAGCGGCAACTTGCGCGTACGTAAACAGGACGACGCCGGCCCGAACCTTCCGCAGCGCTGACACAAAAACGCCACCGCATCGACGGTGGCGTCAGAAGTCAGGGGTCAGGGGCCCCGGAACGGGTTGAAGAAATCAGAGATCCTGATGGTACTGCACGTACGGCGTGCGCGACTGGTCCGGCTCCGGGCCCACCGGCGTATTTGCCGGCGCGCCGGACGACCACAGATTCTGCGCGCCGACACTCAACGAGCCACGCCACGGCAGGCGCCACGTCACACCCAAGTCGATGCTGTTCCAGCGCCGGTCCGTGTACAGACTACCGGGGATACCGGCTTCCGGTTGCATGGTGCGGCCGGTCAACCTGCCGCTCAATGGACCATGGTCGACACCGAAGCTCAAGGCCGTCTGGTCCATCACGTTGATGCCGAGCAGGTTGCCCGGCAGCAGATAAACGCGACCGACACTGGCACCGAGATCGACGCCGGTCTTCTTGCCCAGCGCCAGCCGACCCATCGCATTGAGCTGGTTGCTGCTGTCGAAGCTGGCCAACCCATCCACTCCCGGAACGGCCCCGGGCAGCACCCGCGGCAGCACCAGATTGCGATGCGGTGTGCTGGTGGAGCCGACGCTCACACCGACGCTGTAGCCACCAGCGTCGTAGGTGGCACCGACTTCACTGCCATACACCGGCATGTTTTGATTGAGCCACGACCGCTGGCTGACTTCGGCGCGTGCCTGCAGCGGACCCACCCCGTACTGCAGGCCTGCCGCGACGGTGCTACCGGCGTAGCCGGCCCGCGTGACCATCGGCGCGTCCACTGTCGACCCGGGGTACGTGGTACGACCAAGGTCGGTCTTGAGCACCAGCATGCGGCCGGTCCCGTCTTGCCACAGCGGCACACTGGCGCCCGACATCGCGGCAGTCCACCGAGCTTGCGGCTGCGCCAACAGATACCCGGCCTGAGCCGCGTCGCCGCCCACAGTTTGTCCCGCCGCGGCAAGCGGCAGCAGGAAAATCGACAACAAGGCAGGCAGGCGGCGCATGGGCTTTTGACCGGTCACTCCATATACGATGGCACGGCTTCCAGCAAGAAACTTGCTTAGGCGGAATTCTAGCGCATTTTACGTTTTACTAACAGCCTGAAACCCGCATCAGCACACAGATTCATATCGGCTTGCGTGAACCTCTGACACGTTCCGCCACGCCGGGTTCCCGCTATGATTCTGCTGGCAACGGCGCAAACCTTCCATGTATAAAAGCTATTTGACCCCGCTCCGCCAGATTGCTCCGGAACCGACCAGCTTGCCATGAGCGCCACCCCAACGACCCGACCATCCCAGCCGCCGCGCGCGGCGACGGATCTCGCAACTATGATCGGTGCCGTCGAACGCTTGTTCGAGGCCGCCGATGCGGCCGGCGTGATCGAGATTTGCGAGTCCCTGCTGGCGGATCTCGGCATCCGCGGACGACTGTGCTGGCGAAGCCAGGACCAGCCCGTCGTCGATCCAGTCGAAAGCTGGCTGGACTTGGCCGAGGATGCACAGTCCGCGCGCACCCTTTCGCTCGAACTGGCTGACCTGCCGCTATCCGGAACGACGCGGGAATCGCTGCAATGGCTTGGTCGCCTGGTCGACATCCGGTTGGCCCAGTTGGCCGAAACCAGCCGATTGTACGAGGCAATCTCCCGGCTGGCGTTGGCCGAGCGGCTGCAGCGCGCGCTCTACGCCATTGCCGAGCAGGCCAGCGCTGAACACGACATGCCGCAGATGATGCGCTCGCTGCATTCGATCGTTGGCAGCCTGATGTACGCGGAGAATTTCTACATCGTGCTGTATGACGCCGCGACCGACAGCATCCGGTTTCCCTATTACGTCGACGTGCTCGACACCGACGTGCCTCCGCTGAACCAGCCCATGCCGCTGCAGGACTGGCTGCACAGCCTCACCTGGAACTTGTTGCAGGGCGACCAGCCCTTGTTGGGTTCCATCGACGAACTGCGCCAGCAGCTGAGCGAACGCTTCAAACTGGTCGGTCCCAGCTGCGAACACTGGCTGGGGGTTCAGATGTTGCACGAGGGTCACGTTGTCGGCGGCATCGTGGTGCAGAGCTACCGCCCGGACACGCACTATTCGCAGCACGACCGGGATCTGCTCAACTACGTGGCGCAGCACGTACAGACGGCGTTGGAGCGGCGTGAGGCGCACCTGGAACTGGGACGCCGGGTGACTGACCGTACCGCAGCCTTGTGCGAGGCCAACCGCGTGCTGCGACAACAGGTGTTGCAGCGCCAGCGTGGCGAGCGCCTGCAATCGGCGCTGTTCCGCATTGCCGAACTGGCCAGCACTTCCGAAAGTCTGGACAAATTCTATGCGGCCGTGCATCAGGTGATCAGCGGCCTGCTGTACGCGCGCAACTTCTACATCGCTCTGCTTGATGAGGACACCGATCAGCTGAGCTTTCCCTATTCGGTGGACGAAGTCGAACCGCTGCGCCTGGCGCGCACCCACGGCCGCGGCGCCACTGAGTACGTGCTACGCCACGCCAAGCCACTGCTGGCCACGCCGGAAGACATCGAAAAGCTGCATGCTCAAGGCGAGATCACGCATTTCGGCAGCCGCTCGGTATGCTGGCTCGGCGTGCCCCTGATCTGGGGCGGCAAGGCGATGGGGGCACTCGCGCTGCAAAGCTACTCGCGGGAACACACCTACAACGAACGCGACCAGGAGCTGCTGACCTTCGTCAGCTACCACGTCGCCAACGCGTTGCAACGCAAGCATGCGGCCACCTCGCTCAAGCAGTCCAACGCCAGCCTGGAGCGACGGGTGACCGAGCGTACCCGGGCGCTGGCGCTGGCCAACCGCGACCTGCGCGAACAGATCGCCGAGCGCGAGCGGGTGGAACGCCGGCTGAAGTACGAGACGCTGCACGACTCGCTTACCGGCCTGCCCAACCGCACGCTGCTGCTGCAGCGGCTGGAGCAGGCGATGCAGCGCTACACCGCAAATCCTGAACAACAGTTCGCCGTGCTGTTCATCGACCTGGATCGTTTCAAAGTCATCAATGATTCGGTCGGCCACCTGGTCGGCGACGACCTGCTGTTCCAGGTCGGCGGGCGCATCCGCGCGTGCCTGAAAACCCGCGACGTAGTCGCGCGCCTGGGCGGCGACGAATTCGCCGTGCTGCTGGAGTGCATCACCCACACCAGCAAGGCCTCGCTGATCGCCGAGCGCATCATCAGTGAACTGCAAACGCCGTTCCGGTTGGGCAGCAAGGAGATTTTCACCTCTGCGTCAATCGGCATCGCCCTGTCGGCCCCGCACTACCGCCAGCCCGAGGAACTCCTGCGCGACGCCGATGCGGCGATGTACAACGCCAAGGACGGCGGCCGCCACCGCGCGGCGATGTTCGACGACCGGCTTCGCCGCGAAGCGCTGTCCCTGCTGGACATGGAGAACGACCTGCGCCACGCGTTGAGCCGCAATGAATTCGAACCTTACTATCAGCCCATCGTCGAACTCGCCGATGGCCGTGTCATTGGCTACGAGGCGCTGCTGCGCTGGCATCACCCGCAACACGGGCTATTGCCGCCGCAAGACTTCCTGCCAGTCGCCGAAGAGTGTGGCTGTTCCGAAGCCATCGACTGGCAAATCTTCGAGCAGGTGTGCGTCCAGGCCGTACGCCTGATCGGGAGCGAGGGTTTCATCAGCATCAACGTCTCCGGGCGGCATTTTCGCTCGCCCGATCTCGACCAACGTCTGCTCGCCCTGCTCGAGCAATACGCCGTGCCAACCCATTGCATCCGCATCGAGGTCACCGAGCACGCCTTGCTGGAGAATTCAGCCCAGGTGAAGCAGATGCTGAACAATCTGCGCAGCCACGGTGTCGGCATCGTTCTGGACGATTTTGGCACCGGCTATTCCTCGCTCAGCTACCTGCACCAGTACCCGTTCGAGAGTCTGAAGATCGACCGCTCGTTCGTGGTCGAACTTCCGCCCGACGACAGCGACACTCAAGGTCTCGCCCTGGTGCGGGCGATTCAGGTGCTGGCCGATTCGCTGCACATGAAGGTGATTGCCGAGGGTATCGAGGAACACTCGCAGTACCAGGCGTTGCTGCGTGTAGGTTGTCGCTACGGCCAGGGTTTCCTGTTCGCCAAGGCGCAGCCGGCCAGCACCTGGCTCAGTGCGGGCAAGCCCTTGTTGCTCGGCTGAGCAGACCCGTCGGGTTCAAATGCGTACCGTGCGCGCTTGGCGGCCGGTCCTCCAGCTGACCGTCATCCGGAACCTCTTCAACGCCTCGGTTACTGCGTGGTTTCCGGCGCGCCAGGTGCCGCGCCCTCACTGAGCAGGTGCTCGGCGTCGATACGATCAAACGCATAGCGCTGCGCGCAGAACTCGCAGATCACCTCGACCTCGCCGTCGCGGGCGGCCAGCGCCGCCTCCACTTCGTCGCGACCGAGCGAGCGCAACATCGCGGTGACCCGCTCGCGGCTGCAACTGCAACCGAACGCCAACGGACGCGTATCGAGCAATCGCACGGATTCTTCGTGGTAAAGCCGGTACAAAAGTTCCTCCGCCGGCGTGGTCAGCAACTCATGCTCGCCCAGCGTGGCAGTCAGATGCACTACGCGGCTCCAGGCATCCTCGTCCGCTCCCGCATCATGACCACCCTGGTCGGGCATCTTTTGCAGCATCAGCCCGACCGCGTGCTGCGCGTCCGTCGCCAGCAGGATTCGCGCCGGCAACTGCTCGGACTGGACGAAGTAATCCTCCAACGACTCGGCCAGACCGGCGTGGCGTAACTCGACCAGCCCCTGATAGCGCTGGCCGCGCTCGACATTGCCGACGGTGATCGCCATCACCGCGTCTGCCAATTGATTCAGCGCGAGCGGATCGGGCAGCGGCTCATGCCAGCGCGCCAACCCGCGCAGATGACCCTGGTCGTTGCATTCGGCAAACAGCAGACGCAGCGTTGAGGAGCTCTTCAACTCGACCGACAGCGCACCGTCGAGCTTGATGTTGCCGGTCAACAGCGCGCTTGCCGCCAGCGTCTCGCCCAAGCGTGTCCTTAGCGCCAAAGGGTAATCGCCGCGGCCGGCCACCTCGCGCCAGCTCGCGCCGAGCCGCACCAGGGTGCCGCGGACGCCAGCGTCAGGCAGCAGGAATCGATGCAGGAGATCATCCTCGGAATGGTTTTGCACAGCCGGAGTTTCCGTGAAGAGGCGAGCCAAACAGATGGGGGCGCAACCGGAAGAGGGCAACGCCTCCTATACTGACCGCGCCTTCCTGCGTGCATTTTCATGTCCCCAGCATCCCGCCGACCCCGATGGCGCCCTCTGCTTCGCTGGCTGGGCATCCTCGTCCTGACCTGGCTGGTGGTGACCTGGCTGGCGGTGCTGATGCTGCGCTTCATCCCGCCATTGACGTCCGCCGTGATGATCGAACGCCAGGTCGGCGCCTGGATACACGGCGAGAAGGATTTCCACCTGCGCCAGCACTGGGTGCCGTGGAAGAAAGTGTCACCGTGGGTGCCGCTGGCGATGGTGGCCGGTGAGGACCAGAAGTTCCCCTACCACCACGGTTTCGATTTTGAATCCATCGACAAGGCGGTCAACGCGGCGGACGACGGCAAGCGTTTGCGCGGCGCCAGCACGATCAGCCAGCAGACTGCCAAGAACCTGTTCCTGTGGAACGGGCGCAGCTTCGTGCGCAAGGGCCTGGAAGCGTATTTTACGGTGCTGCTCGAGCTGACCTGGCCGAAGCAGCGCATTCTCGAGGTGTACGTGAATATCGCCGAATTGGGCAACGGCATCTACGGTGTGGGCGCAGCCAGCGAGGCGTACTTCCACACCACACCAGCCCATATCGACCCAGCCCAGGCCGCCCGGCTGGCCGCCGTGCTGCCGAGCCCGCGCCGAATGCATGTGGATCAACCGAGCGCTTACGTATTACGCCGCGCGGCGTGGATCCGGCAGCAAATGGAGCAACTGGGCGGGCCAGGCTATGTCGAGGGTCGCGCCCCGCCGCAGCCGCCCCAATGAGCCTTCAGCCGGGCGTCTGTCGTTGATCAACAGGTATCTGGTTTTCACGGCCATCCGTCGTCTCGCAAGCCATCGATGTCGCTGCCGGCGATACCTCGTCAAACCTGCTCCGTGGGCCATGCCAACGGCAACCGGAGCATTTCACGACACGCCAACCGCGCGTCGCGCTAGACTCGGCAGCGAAGGGCCCGGCCCGGGCCTGTGGGAAACCCAACCATGAGCCAGGTCAGACATTTGCTGCAAGGCAAGGGCGACACCATCTTCAGCGTGGCGCCAGACGCACCGGTGCTTGAGGCGATCACACAGATGGCCGAACATCGGGTCGGTGCGCTGCTGGTCATGAAGGGTGCGCAGCTGGTCGGCATCGTGTCCGAACGCGACTACGCGCGCAAGGTCATCCTGCAGGGGAAATCCTCGTCGCAGACGGCCGTATCGGACATCATGACGGCCAACCCGCTCACCGTCGGGCCGGACACGAATGCGTTCGACTGCATGCGCCTGTGCACCGACAGCCGCGTGCGGCATTTGCCGGTGGTGGAGGGTGACAAGGTGGTCGGCGTCATCTCGATCGGCGATCTGGTCAAGGCCGTCATTGACGCCCAAGCCGAGCAGATCGAGCACCTGGAGCGCTACATCACCAGTTGAACCCGGCATTTGAAAGCGGCGGCGCCGCACGGCTCCACTTACGCCTGAGTCTTGCCGGCTCCGTCCTCATGCAACTTTTCGTCGGGCGCCAGATCAGGTGACCAGCCAGCACGCCTGGCCACCACGGTTGCCAGGGCAGCGACAGCCGTGCCCACCAGCGCCACACCGCCGACGCCCCAACCCAGCACGCGCAATCCGCTCACCGCGCTGGTTACCACCAAATCGCCGAAGCGCCAGACCGCGGTCTCGACGAAGTTCTTGCCCTTGTAGCGCGTCTCTCGCGGCACGCGCGTGTACAGCGCATCCACGGCCGGCTTGGTCATGCCATAGGCAAAACCACGCGTGATCACCACCATCACCGCCAGCAGCGGCACGCCGTAGCCGATCCATGTCACGCTGCCACCGCCGAGCAGCGCAACCGTACCCAGCAGCGCCAGGTTGACCAGCGACGGCAGCACCAGGCCCCAGCCGGCGCCATGGCGGATCAGCAACCAGCGCGTCACGCTCAGCTGCAACAGCGCGCCGAGCAGGTTGGTCGCCAGGTCGAGGTTGTTGTAGAACTCCGTACGCGCCACCGCGTCGGTGAAATGTGCCTTGGCATAGTCAGCCACCAGCGCGTACGCCAGCGTGCCGATGCCGTCGCCAAACAACATCAACAGCGCCATGTAGCGCAGGAAAGGCCGCGACCAGAGCTCCTTCACGCCAGCCCACAGCGAGCCACCGATGGGATCCCCGCCGTGTCCGCCAACCAGGCTGCCGCCGCGACCGGCCGACACTCGCAACAGCAAGACCAGCGACACCGACAAGGCCAATGCCGAAACCACCAGCAACGGCGCCACCCCGATCACCTGCACCAGCAGCTTGGTGACCAACGGGCCGAACACCGCCCCACCCATGCCGGCCAGCGCGATCAGCGAAAACACCCGCCGCGCCTGGCCACTGCTGAAGATGTCGGCCATCACGCTCCAGAACAACGACACCACAAACAGGTTGAACACGCTGACCCACACAAAGAACACCACGCCCAACTGGCGCGCGCCAATGCGTTCTTGCGCCATGAACGCAGGCACGAAGGCGAGCAGACACAGAATGAAGAAAATGTAGCTCCAGGCCAGCAACTGCCGCCGCCGCAAGCGCGCCACCAGCAGGCCAAATACGGGAGTGATCAGCAGCATCACCACGAATACCGCGCCGTAGAACAGCGGCAGCGAGGTGGACCCCACGGCACCACTGAGCTGGTCGCGAACCGGCCGGATAATGTAGTACGAGGTCATCACGAAGAAAAAAGCCAGCGCGGACAACAGCGGCGCGGCGGCTTGTTCCTCGGCGGCGGATCGAGGCGGACTCAAGGGTGCATCCAGTGGAAAGCGCGAAAAGATTAACATGTCGGCACCGGCCCGCAGCCGGACCCGGGGGTCGCACTTGGACAACTACGACTACGTAATCGTCGGCGCCGGCTCGGCCGGTTGCGTGCTGGCCAATCGGCTCAGCGCGAACCCGGCCACCCGCGTGCTGCTGCTGGAAGCGGGTCCGCGTGACTGGAACCCGCTGCTGCACATGCCGGCCGGGTTGGCCCAGCTGGCGCGTCATCGCCTGTTGAACTGGAACTACACAACCGAACCAGAACCAGCACTTGATCGGCGTCGCCTGTGGTGGCCGCGCGGCAAGACCCTGGGTGGTTCCAGCTCGATCAACGCGATGTGCTACGTGCGCGGCGTACCCGCTGACTACGATGCCTGGGCCGACGCCAGTGGCGACCCACGCTGGTCGTGGCCACAGGTGCTGCCATGGTTCCTGCACAGTGAGGACAACAGCCGTGGCGCCAGCGCAGCGCATGGCGTCGGTGGTCCGCTCGGCGTTTCGGACCTGCGACACCACAATCCGCTTTCGGCTGCGTTCGTCGAGGCAGCGGTCAGCGCCGGCCATGTGCGCAACGACGACTTCAACGGAGCACAGCATGCCGGCTTCGGCCTGTACCAGGTCACTCAGCGCGACGGTGCGCGTTGCTCGACCGCGACCGGCTTTCTGAAACCGGTGCGCCAGCGCAGCAACCTGACGGTGCGCACCGGCGTGCTGGTCGAACGGGTGCTGCTGGAGCAGGGGCGCGCGGTAGGCGTGCAATGGCGACCCAGCCGGCAGCGCACCGAACGTGTCGAGGCGGGCGAGGTGCTGGTGTGTGCGGGCGCAATCAACTCGCCGCAGTTGCTGATGCTCTCGGGGCCGGGTCCGGCCGAGCACCTGCGCGAGCACGGCATCACGGTGGTGGCGGACCTGCCCGACGTCGGTGCTGAACTGCAGGATCACCTGGATGTTTGCACGGTTATCGGCAGTCGCGAGAAACATCTCACCTACGACCACCTCAATCAGGTGAGCACGGCGATCCGCTGGTGGCGTCATCGCAATGGCCCGGGCAGCTCGAATATCGCCGAGTCCGGCGGTTTTGTGCGCAGCCGCCTGGCCGGCGATGAACGCTGCGACATCCAGTTCCACTTCGTGCCAGCGCAGTTGGACGACCATGGGCGTCACCGCTTGCCCGGGGACGGCTACACCGTGCATGCCTGTTACCTGCATCCGCGCAGTCGTGGCCACCTGCGCCTGCGCTCATCGGACCCGACCCAACCCGTGGCCATCCACGCCAATTACCTCGGCGATGGCGAAGGCCACGATCTGCAGCGAATGATCGAAGCAGCGCGCCTGTCGCATGAGATTCTGGCGCAAGCCGCGTTCGACCATTGCCGTGGCACGCCGATTTTCCCTGAGCACGAACTGGTCACCGACGCAGACTACATCGACTTCATCCGGCGCAAGGCGGAAACCATCTACCACCCGGTCGGCAGCTGCCGGATGGGCAAGGACGAGCGCGCCGTGGTCGATGGTGAGCTGCGCGTGCGCGGCATCGATGGCCTGCGCGTGGTCGACGCCTCGATCATGCCGAGCCTGCCCAGCGGCAACACGAATGCGCCGACGATCATGATTGCCGAGCGCGCCAGCGCATTGATACTGGGGACGGAGGACGTTAAGTAGCAACTTGACGCCCTCCGTCCCCGCCTCACTATGCGTCCGCCGACATCGGCGGCACCGGGCAATGCAGGCTGGCGCAAATCACGCGCAGCAATTCGGCTTCTTCCACGCTGACTTGGCCATCCGCATCGATGGCACACAGCAGGCTCTGGATCACCAACTCCTTGGCGACCGGGCTCAGAGCATCCAGATCATCCAAGGCGCGCTCGAACGGCGCCTGCCATGCGGCGGGCGGCGCCGACCACGCGATCGCCTCGCCCGGAAATGCCTGCTGCATCGCCAGCAGCCACGCCCGACGGGCACTCGCCTCGTCGGAGCAACCAGCCGACGCAACGATGGTGCACACCAGAATCAGGCTGTCGCGACAGGCGGGAAGTTTCTTCAGCCCATCGACCGGCGCGCGGCGAGGCTGGCGTGCCTCCTGCAACTGGATGCGCAGCAGACGGGCCAGACAATATTCGTTGAGATCAACCCGGCCATCCACCTTGACCAGATCATCGAGTGCGTGCAGCAAGGTCTGCTGCCGCCCGTCAGGGAGTTGCTTGAGCGCGGGAAACGCCAGCGAGACCAGCGGCAGACGCGCGATCGGGGACAACGTTGCCAAATCATGCACGGTGGCCTGCACCATCCGTTGCACATCATCGCCAAACGCGTCGGCGACAATGCGCCGCTGCGCCGGCTGCAGTTCCGCCTCCATCGACAAGGCCAGCGCCAGCATCACCGCAAGTGCCGATTCGGGCTGCTGCACGGCCGTGGTCAGCGTGGCCGGTATTGTCTGCTGCAAGGCAGCAGCGCGCTCGAATGCCGGTGCGCCGGCCACGGCTGCCGCACCAGCCAATACAACCGGCAACACCGGCGGCAGGTTCATCCCCGGCACACCCAATGGGCCAGCTGGCCTGCTCGTCGGCGCCGCAGCGGGGGGCGCCTCGGCAGCGTGCCGCAGCGACGCCGCAAATGCAGCCAAATCCTCTTCACGAAAGCCGGGCTCGAGCGCCTGGATACGCTGCAGCAGCGGCGGATGGGTAGCGTACAGGGCACTGAAGCTGCCTGCCTCGCCGAACAACATGTGCGCCACTTCCTGCTTGTTCGCCGCCTGCAATTGCGAGCCTTCGCTGAGGACGGCGATCTTCTTCAGCGCCCCGCTAATGCCCTCGGTCTGGCGGGTGAACTGCACCGCCGAGGCATCGGCCAGCGATTCGCGCGAGCGCGCCACCGCGGCCTGGATCAGTCGCGCGAAGAAGTAACCGATGTAGCCAACCACGATCAGTGCGAGCCCGATCATCCAGACCTGACCACCGCCGCCGTCGCGCCGGGTGCTGCGCCCGCCGCCAAACCAGATCACCCGCTGCCCCACGATCGCCAGCACCAGGATGCCAAACAGCAAGCCCATCAGACGAATGTTGAGCCGCATGTCGCCATTCAGCACGTGACTGAACTCATGCGCAATCACGCCCTGCAGCTCGTCGCGGGACAGGTTGTCCAGACAGCCCTGGGTCACGCACACCGCCGCGTCGGATGCTGAGTAGCCGGCCGCAAAAGCGTTGATGCCAGGCTCGTCAGCCATCAGATAGATATCCGGCACCGGCACCCCCGCGGCGATCGCCACTTCCTCGATCACGTTGCGCAGGCGGCGCAGCGCGGGGTCGGCGGTATCCGGCGACACCGGCGTGGCACCGACGCTCTCGGCCACGCTCTTGCCACCGTCGGACAAGCTCATGATGCGGAACAGCGAGCTGAGCCCGATGCCGGCCAGCACGATCACGCTGCTGGCAAACAACAACGGCAAGTTCGACGCGACCGGCTCGCCATCAACCGGTCGATGGCCCATCGCCAGCCACACCACCGCGTCGATGGCCACCACGATGGCAATCACCGCCAGCGCAAACAGCACCACCAACCGTCGACTGCTGCCGCGCACGCGCGCCTGTTGCGCAAAGAAATCCATGCAAACTCCGGACGAAGCGCATCACGACGACAGCCGTGACGCGGTGACGATCAGCTGAAGGAAACCTTCGGCACGTCGCGCACGGCCGGATCCTCGATCTTCAATGGTTCGGCGACCACAAAGCCAAAGCTGTTGGCCACAACGGAGGCCGGAAACACTTCGCGCTTGTTGTTGTAGGTCAGCACCGAATCGTTGAACGCCTGGCGCGCGAATGCCACCCGGTTCTCCGTGGATGTGAGCTCCTCGGACAACTGCATCATGGTCTGGTTGGCTTTCAAGTCGGGGTACGACTCCTGCAACGCAAACAGATGCCCCAATGTCTGGGTCAGCGCGTTTTCACTGCCAGCCAGCTGCTGCATCGCGGCCGGATCGCCAGGGTTGGATTTCGCACCGGCCAGCCCGCTCACCGCAGCATTGCGCGCCTGCACCACGGCCTCCAGCGTGCCACGCTCGTGGGCCAGATAGCCCTTCGCCGTTTCGACCAGATTGGGAATCAGATCGTGCCGACGCGTAAGCTGCACGTCGATCTGGGCAAACGCGTTCTTGTAGCTGTTTCGCGAAGTCACCAATCCGTTGTAGATCGCCACGAAGTACAAGACAATCAAAACGACAATAACCAGAAAAATGATCACGCCCATCGGTATCAACTCCTCTATTCAGCACGTGTCCGCGCCGCAACGAAGTCAGAATAACATGCCGTTTCGAAAGATATTTCTTGCCACCATCGGCGCCTTGACCTTGTCCTGCGCACCGTTTTGCGCGAACAGCGCCAGCCCCACCCAGACCGCCAGGGTCAGCCCACAGACCACGGTGCAGAAGCTGCCACCGGCACGCCTCAAAGCCACTCTGGATGATTATCATCGCTGGCTGAACACAT
>JBDTKM010000326.1:0-11536 GCA_039935315.1 Rhodanobacter sp.
AGGATATCGACGACCCCTTGAATGAGTTCCAGGTAACCCTCCGCCGACCACGCCAGCGCATTGAGCCGGGCCAGCAACGTTACCCGCATGCGCTGCAGCTCACGCATACTCTCCAGTTGCCATTGCCGATCCACCGCAAGTCGCTGCCGTACCAGCTCCCGCGCATGATGGTCAGCGCGACTGAGCGCAGCACCCAGCACGTCACGCAATATTTCGACGGCTTCGAGCAGCCAGACTTCTTCCATCCCGCAAGCGGCATGGAACATGCCTGAACGGGTGGCGCGTTCACGATGAGTGGCCTGATCCAGGTCCGGCCTGATCAACATCTGCAGATGCTGCAGAACATGTCCCTTGAGTGACAGGTATTCCGCTTCCGGCAGCACGCCCAGCAACTTGCCGACACCCTCGTGCTCCAACAACGCCGAGTAAAAGCTGTCCGCCACCGCCGGCAACCGCGGCAGCCATGCCTCATGACACCCACTCAACACAACGGCAGCCCGCTCACCGTACGCGGCTACGTCGACATCGCGTTCGGCAGTCTCCTCCAGTGCCCCGTCTGGCAGGGTCATCGACCACCAGCGCAGGCGGTGCTGCTTGCGCGCCTTCACCTGATACATGGCCTGGTCGGCACGACGCAACAATTGTTCGCCGCTGATGTGCGCCTCGCTGGAATACATCGCGACGCCCAGACTGGCGCCTACCGACATCACCTCGTTGTCTATCGTCATCGGCCGCTGCAGCGCGGTGCCGACCCGCTCCAGCAGGCTCTCCAGATCCGCATCGTGCTCAAAATTCTCCAGCACGAGCACGAACTCGTCGCCACCCAGCCGCGCCACGTAGTCGTTGTCACGCAGTACGTGCCGCAACCGGTCCGCCACTTCAACCAGGATGGCATCGCCCGTGGCATGGCCGAGGCTGTCGTTGATCGGTTTCAAGTCATCCAGGTCGAGCATGCCGACGGCAAGCCGTCGAGGCCCGCGCCGCGCGCGGGCCAACACCGTATCAAGATAGCGTTCGAGCGCGCGACGATTGGGAAGGCCGGTGAGATCGTCGTGCGCGGCGAGATAGGTTTGCCGCTCCTGTTCCTGCAACAAGGCATGACGCTGCGCATGCTGTCCCAACGCCCGACCGGCAGCGTCGGCAATCTCGTCCAGCAAACGGCACATCTCCTCGTCAAAGGCGTCCACCTCGGTGGTGACCACGACGAACACGCCGGCTGGCACTGGTGGCTGATCGGGCACCGCATGCGGCAACGCAAACAGCGGCCAGCAACCCATCGCACCGGCATGTCCCAGCAACTCGCTGCACCAGGCGTGATCGACCTGCACGGCGCCGGGCGAGTGGCGCCGAAGCACCGGCTTCCCGTGCATGAAAGCCAGCGTAGGCGCCAAAGCGTCCGGGCCTTCCTCATGCTGCGGCGGCAATGGCCAACCCCGCACGATGTCGGCGATCGGGCCAATCAGCTCCACCCGTCGCAGCATGCCGTTGTCGCCATCCGCGGCGAATACATCGACCGCGGCGGCACCCGCGATCTCCGCCAGGGCGTGGGCCAGAGTCCGGTAGAGCGCCTCGGGGTCGGGCTGTTCAAGCAAGGCGCGCTGGATCGTACGTTGCGCATCGCGGTAGCGACTCAGCCGGTGACTGCGCTCCAGCAGCACCTGGTGATCCCAGAACCGGCTCAATTCATCGACCAGGCGCTGTGCCCAATCCAGCAGCTCCTCGCCGAATGCCGGACCACCCGCGCGCGAATAGGTTGCCAGCACCAGCTGACCCCGGTCATGGGTTCTCGACACGGCCACGATGCAGGCACCAAACGCGTACCGACGCGCGGTTGCCTGCCATGGCGCGAACTCCGCGGCAGCCACCTGAATCACGCGTGCGGATTCCTCGCGCAGCACGATCCCGGCCGGTCCGCGTCCGCCCGGCTCACGCTCGTCGCTGCTCAACCGCAGCGCCGAGGCGTATTCCTTCGCGGGTCCGGCGGCGGCGAGCACGCTGACCTCGGTCAGGTTCGGTTCGCGTCGCCCGATCCACACCAGCGGCAAATCCATCGTGGCGGCAAGCGTTTCGCTGACATGGAGCAGGGTCAGCTGGCGATCGGGCCCCGGTGCGGCACGCAGCAAGCTCAAGGTTTCGGCCACGCTTTGATAAAAGCGCTCGCGCAGTTCGCCTGAGACTTGTCGACGACTCACCATGAGGTTTCTTCAACCAATCTCCGGCAACAATGGAATCCTGCGATCATCCGGCCATGGTCCCGTCGGTTCACCATCCAGGTCACCCTGGAGAACAGCGAACCAGCGGCGACCCAAAAGGAATCGGCCCGGGCCCGCATCCACCAGGCCATGGGCAAGCAGCCTACTCGAATTTGTCTTGGTGCACGCTGCCCAAAGCGAGGGAGCGGACATCCGGCTTGTTTTTCAGGCGGCTGACGGCTCATCGCGGCCGTGGTACTGCTCTTCGGCCAACACCTGCTCCACCAGCAGGGAGAAGAACAAGTCGCGCTGCCGCCCGTAATCCCCAGCGAATGGCCCATGCACGGCCGCATCCAGCATGGCATCGTGGCTGCTGCGCAGCGCAACCGGAAGGCCGGCCGTGGCGCGCAGATAATCCGCGACGCCGCTGGCGGCACGCATATGCCGATCCCGCGACCATGTCTCGTCGAACAGATCAACAAACCGCTCGTCCCAGCGCAACGCTGCGGCCAGCGCGCCAAGGGCACAGCGCGCAAATCTACCTGCCGTGGCCGGCCTGAAGCTATCCAGCCAATCCGGCAACTGCTCGGCAGGCATCGGGCGGGCGAGCGCAAAGCCCTGGCCGAAATCCGCGCCGAGGATTGCCGCGGCCTCGATCATGCCGGGCGACTCCAATCCTTCAACGACGAACTCCATCGACAAATCGTGGCTCACCCGGATCAACTGGCGCAGCAGACGCAACGTGCCCAGCGGGTCCCTGCGCACGTGGGCGATGATCGCCTGGTCGACCTTGATGCGATCAAATGGCGACTGGCACAAACGCGCCACCAAGCCGCGATTGACCGTCATGTCATCTTCAAGCGCATGTCGATCCAGCCAATTCAGCGATTGCACGCCGGTCTGCGTCATCCGTGCCCAGCAACTGGTTCCACCGACCGGCTCCAGTGCTTCAAAGCGCAGTGACCCTACCGGACAACCACTCGCCTGCAGCACGGTATCTACCGTTTTCGCATAGCGGGCATCGCGCAGCGCCGCCAACGGAACATTGACCGACATGCCCAGCACCACGCCCGTGCGCGCCAGCGATTGGCGGCAGGCAACGGCCTGGATCACCCCATGGCGGAACAACCGCATCAACCCGGCAGACCCCAGCGCCGGCAGGAAGCTGGCGGGCAACAGCAGGGTTCCCAAATCATCACGCAATCGAGCCAGCGCCTCGAACCCGGCGACCTGACCGTCAGTCAGCCGGATCACTGGCTGGTAGTGCATGCGCAGCGCGCCATTGGCAAGCATGCTGCGCCAACGCTTGCGCACAAAGGCCGGCAGCAACGCGGCAATTTGGTGGCGGGGCAGGAGGCGCAGCAGGGCCAATTCCAGCACGGCCCTGACCTGCGCAATGAATGATTGCTGGCTTTCGCTGCGGAATCCGCCGACAAACGGACTGTACAAGACGAGCATCGCCACCGACTTGGGCGGCGGCAGGCGCAGCGCGACCGCGACATGCGAAACGACCCCATGGCGCATGGCCGTGTCGCGCCACAGAGCCAGCGCCGGGTCGCTGCCATAATGGGCGCTGCGTTCAATCCCTCCGGTGATCCATGCACGCCGGATCGGCTCGTCCTCTGGCGCGTTCTCCCGGTCGATCCGCACCGGTGGCGCCACGCCCTGGTTGGTGATCCGCAAGTACTCGGCGGGAACCGCACCCACCACCAACTCGAAAACCATCTCGCCGGAGCCATCGGGGCGTCCTGCAGCGCAGACGATGATCTCTTCGTGCGCCGCCAGCACCGTCACCGCGTCCTCGAGCAGCTCCAGATAATTGCCCGCGGACCATGCGCTGGCGTGAACCCGGGCCAGGATCGCATCGCGGCGACGCTGCAGGTCGCGCATGCTCTCCAGTTGCCATTGCTGCTCCATCCCGAGACGTTGCAGCACGATGGCCAGCGCGTTCTGTTGCGCGCGCGAGGCATGCGCCAGACTACTGGAGAAAATCCCCCGCAGCTGTTCGATCGCCTCCGGCAGCCAGGCCTCCTCCAGCCCGCAAGCGGCCTGGCAGATGCCTGCCTTGACCGCCCCGACACGCTGCGCCTCCAGCTCGAGATCCGGATAGAGCAAGGTGTGCAACTGGCGTAACAGACGTGCCCTGAAAGCATCCAGCGCATGCGCGGGCAAGCTGGTGAGCAGTTCGCCGATACCCGCGTGAGCCTGGAGCGCGCTGCAAAAGCGTTCCACCACCACCGGCAGTTGCTGCTGCCAGGCGTCGATGGATGTCCGCAACGATGTCGCGGCCTGCTCTCCGTGCGGCGTGGCCGCAGCGACCTCGTCCAGCGGCGCCGCCTCGACGTCGCCGTCCGTCCGCGCCAGCGCCCACCAGTTCGAACGCTCCTGCTTGTGCGTTTTGACGTGATACATCGCCTGGTCGGCGAGTCGCAACAGTTGTTCGCCATTGGCCTGCGCATGGGTCGGATACAGCGCGACACCGAGGCTGACGGTGATATTGATACTCGACTCGCCGACCACGATCGGCCGTTGCAGCGACTGCCACAAGCGCTCCAGCAGCCCGGCCAGATCATCTGCGCTGGTCAGGTCCTCGAACACCAGCACGAACTCGTCGCCACCAACGCGCGCCACCGAATCCTCGGAGCGCAGCGAATCGTGCAGGCGGCGCGCGACCTCGATCAACACGCGATCGCCTGCCGCATGACCATGGCGGTCGTTGATCGGCTTCAGATCGTCCAGATCGAGCATGCCGACCGCGACCAGATGCTGGTGTCGTGCGGCCCGCGCCAGTGCGCGCTCGAGGTGGTAATCCAGCGCACGGCGATTGGGCAGATCCGTCAGCGCGTCGTGCAGCGCAAGATAGGTCTGGCGCTCCTGCTCCTGCACCAACGCCTGACGGTGGTCGTGCTGGCGCAGCGCCAGACCCACGGTATCGCTGATTTCGTCCAGCAGGCGCCGCATGTCGGCATCGAACGCCTCCACCTCGGCGGCCGCCAGCACCAGCACGGCGGCGGCACGCGGCCCGCTGCCCGATCCACTGGGCAACGCCGAGAAGATCGGCCAGCAACCGATCACCGCCATGTCCGACAATGTTTCGCCGTATCCGTCAGCCGACACATCCGGGTGCAGCGAAGGCCGCAACCGGACCACCGGCGCGCCGTCCACGAAGGCCTGTGTTGCCGCAGGCATCGGCGAGTCATGGGCGTGCGTCGGGGGCGCCGGCAGCTGCACGAGGGTATCGGCAATCCGGCCAACCCCGACCGTCGGACGCAAGAAATCGCCTTCGGGCTCATAGACGATGACCGCGCTCGCGGCAGCGTCGTCGACCAGGATATTCGCCAAGGTCCGATAGAAGTGGGCCGGCTCGGGATGATCGAGCAGTGCGCGCTGGATCGCGCGGTGTGCATCACGATATCGACTCAGGCGCAGATTCCGCTCGAGCTGGGCCTGATCGTCCCAGAAGCGGGCCAGTTCGTCGGCCAGCCGCTGCGCCCAATCGAGCAGTTCGTTGGTGAGCGGGGCACCGCCCGCACGCGAATAAGCGGCCAGCGCAAGCTGACCGCCATCGGCGGTCCCCGAGGCTGCCACGATGAGCGAGTCGAGACCGTAGCGCCGGGCCGATTCGCGCCAATCCGCAAATTCGGCGTCGGCGACCGCGGTGAGCCGCGGGCGGCCCTCACGCAAAGCCATGCCCGCCGGGCCGCGACCACCGGGGTCACGCGGATCGTCGCTGATCTGCAGCGCGGCGGCATACTCCGCCGCAGCGCCCGCTGCCACGAGGTCGAGCGAGGATTGTCCCAGCTCGCGCCGACCGATCCACACCAGCGGCAGGTCCATGGTGCTGGCCAGCGTCGTGGCAACCTCGGACATGGCCTGCCGGCGATCGTAGTCCGCCGCAGGATGCAACAAGGTCAACGTCTCCGCCACGCTCTGGTAGAAGCGCTCGCGAAGTTCGCCATGGTGCGTTACAGGTCCCTCCGTCACCATGCCCGATCCTTCCTCCCAGTGCACTTCATCCCGACAACTCTAGAGGCAATCCCGTCAGCAGATCATGAACTGCGCCCCGACTTTGGGACCCAGCTCCAGCCGGCGGCACCCCCCATCAAGAGGCTCGTGTGAGTTGTACACAAGCAAATTTCAGGCCATTGCCCGTGTTTCAACGCAAACCGAGTGGCTGCGGGCCTTGGGCGAGCTCCGGAACATCGCGGCAGGCGATATGGGGGCGAAATAGATGCCCTTTGGGTCACAGTCTGGCTGGCGATCGCCGTCACCTTCCGTTGCAAACGTCACGGCTCTGCTTGACTCCTGCTCCCGGCGAAGGCGGCTGAGGACTGCCCCCACGGCGGCGGCGCAAACTGCTGCGCAAACCCGCCACTGACGGTTCAGTCGGCGATTGCCTGCCGCTCATCGCCCGCGCGAGCGCGCGCCCCCGGCGCTCGGGTGCTACCGACCTCCTGCAGGTGCCAACAGATTTGCATGCAGTCGACCTGCCGGGCTCCAATGACGACCGGCCTCCCCCCGGCATCGCAACCGATGAGACCGACGCTGGCGACAATCGGGTTCCACTCGGAGACAATCCCGGCATGAGTCCCAACCCGCATCGCCCCCTGTGACTGCCGCCGCCCCAACCCTGCTCGCCGAACCGATCGAACCCGGCTTGATGGTGCTGCATGGCAATCGCCTGGAAGACCTGCGCGACCTGCTGGCCGCCTGGTTGGCGCGCGCGCCGCTGCAACCGCTGGAAAACGAGTTGATGCTGGTGCAGAGCAACGGCATCGCGCAATGGTTGAAGCTGGCGCTCGCCCGCGCTCCCGCCGACGGTGGCCTCGGCATCAGCGCGGCCATCGACGTGCAACTGCCCGGGCGGTTTCTGTGGACGGCGTACCGTGCGGTACTCGGGCGCGAGGAAGTGGCGTCCACGTCGCCGTTCGACAAGTCGCGACTGGTGTGGCGGCTGCTGCGACTGCTCCCGCAGCATCTGGACGATGACGGTTTCGCGCCGCTGCGGGATTTCCTGCGGGCCGGCACCGGCGGCGATGACCGGCTGCGGCAATATCAGCTCGCGCTGCAGATCGCCGACCTGTTCGACCAGTATCAGGTCTACCGCGCCGACTGGCTGGACGATTGGGAGCGTGGCAACGATACGTTGCGCAACGACCTGCGCCGCAGCAGCGCGCCGATCGACTCCAACCATCGCTGGCAACCCCAGTTGTGGCGGCTGCTGCTGGCCGACGTGGGCGATGCGGCGCACGCGCGACACCGCGCCGCCGTCCATCGCGCGTTTCTGTCGCGCATCGCCACGCTGACCGAGCGGCCGGCCTTGCTGCCGCGGCGCGTGGTGGTGTTCGGCATCTCCTCGCTGCCGCAGCAAACGCTGGAAGCGCTGACCGCGATGGCGCGGTTCAGCCAGGTGTTGCTGGTGGTGGCCAATCCGTGCCGGCACTACTGGGCCGACATCATCGAAGAACGCGAGCTGCTGCGCGCCGAGCACCGGCGGCAGGCCGGCAAACCCGGCGTACCCGCGCAGCCGCGCTACGAAGACCTGCACCTGCATGCGAATCCGCTGCTGGCGGCGTGGGGCAAACAAGGTCGCGACTACATCCGCCTGCTCGACAGCTTCGACCAGCCCGAGCGCTACCGGCAGAAATTCCACAGCATCGGGCGCAGCATCGACCTGTTCCAGGATGTCGAGGGTTCCGGTCTGTTGCAGCAGGTGCAGCAGGCCGTGCTCGATCTGCTGCCGCTGCCCGCCGAACCCGCGCAGCGCCGACCCTGGCATGAGGGCGACGACTCCTTGCGCTTCCACGTCGCCCACAGCCGGCAGCGGGAAGTGGAAGTGCTGCACGATGAGTTGCTGGCGTTGTTCGAACAATCCGCGCGCGACGGCCAGCCACTGGCACCGCGCGACGTGATCGTGATGGTGCCGGACATCCAGACCTATGCGCCGCACGTGCAGGCCGTGTTCGGTCGCCTGCCGTCGACCGATCCGCGTCACCTGCCCTGCAGCGTGGCCGATCAGTCGACCCGTGCCAGCGCACCGTTGGTGGTGGCGCTGGCCCATCTGCTGGCGCTGCCCGAATCCCGCTTTTCGGTGAGTGACGTGCTCGACCTGCTTGAAGTACCCGCCTTGCGCAACCGTTTTGGGGTCGCCGCGGACGACTTGCCCACGCTGCGGCGCTGGATCGAAGGCGCCGGCATTCGCTGGGGCCTGGACGGTACGCAGAAAGCCAGCCTGGATCTGCCGGCGCTGGAGCAGAACAGCTGGCACTTCGGCCTGCGCCGCATGTTGCTCGGCTACGCGGTAGGCGACGGCGAGACGCTGGACGGCATCGCGCCGTATGCGGAAGTCGGCGGCCTCGATGCGGCCCTGCTCGGTCCGCTGAGCGACCTGCTCACCCAGTTGGAAGCGCACTGGCGGCTGCTCGGCACGCCCGCCACGCCCGGCATCTGGGCGCTGCGCCTGCACCGCCTGCTCGGCCATTTTTTCGATCAGGCCGACACCGAAGACGCGCTGCGGCTGAGCCGCCTGCACGACGCTCTCGACGAGTGGCTCGATGCCTGCACCGAGGCAGCATTCAACGAACCGGTGCCGTTGGCGGTGGTGCGTGAATACTGGCTTCAGGCCATCGACGAGAGCCGCTTGTCGCAGCGTTTCATGGGTGGCGCGGTGAGCTTCGGCACCTTGATGCCGATGCGCGCGATTCCATTCCGGGTGGTCTGTCTGCTCGGCATGAACGACGGAGACTATCCACGCCGGCACACCCCGCCCGACTTCGATCTGATGGCGCAAGCCGGGCACCAGCGCCCGGGCGATCGTTCGCGCCGGGACGACGATCGCTACCTGTTTCTCGAGGCCATGCTGTCGGCACGCCAGACGCTGCACATCAGCTGGGTCGGCCACAGTGCGCGTGACAACAGCGCACTGCCGCCATCCGTGCTGGTCGGCCAGTTGCGTGACTATCTCGCCGCCGGCTGGCATCGCGCCGACGAAGCTGCCGATGCTCCGGACGCCGGCAAGCACCTGCTCGAGGCGCTGACTACCGAGTATCCGTTGCAGCCTTTCAGTCGCCGTTATTTCGGCGCCGGCGCCGACCCGCGCGTATTCACTTACGCGCACGAGTGGCAGCAGGCCCATCGCGTCAATTCCACGCTGCCGGATAGCGGCGAGCTCCCTCCGTGGGTGCCAGATACGGCGCTGGGCCTGAGCCAGTTGCAGCGCTTCCTGGCCAAGCCCGTGGCGTATTTTTTCAATCAGCGCCTCAAGGTCTACTTCACGGAAGCGGCCGACGAGGTGCTGGACGACGAACCGTTCGGGCTCGATGCCCTGCAGCGCTACGACGCGGTCCGCCGCGTATTGCAAGCGGTGCTCGAAGCTGACCCTGAGATTCCGCCGGATCAGGCCGCGGCCAGCGCTGCGCGCCGGCTGGGCGAGGAAGGCAGCCTGCCGCCCGGCGGCTTCGGCGCCACGTTGCAGGAAAGCATCGCCACCCAGGCGTGCCGACTGGCCGCGCTGCGGCAGAACGCCTGCCAGCACTGGCAACCGCAGCCGGAGAAATTCGAGTTGCGCCACGCGCATGGCGACCTGCTGCTGGAAGACTGGCTGACGGATCTGCGCGCTGACCCGAACGGTCACTACCGGCGACTCGAACTGGTCAACGGCAACTTGCTGGACAAGAGTGGTGGGCTGCGCCTGGACAAACTCACGGCGGCCTGGGTCGTCCATCTTGTCGCCAACGCCACCGGTCTGCCGATGCAGACGCAGTTGATTGCCATCGACGCCCAGCCGGCCTTCGCCGTCCTGCCGCGCAAGCAGGCTTCGACCCTGCTTGATGCGCTGCTCGACGCGCTGTGCAACGGCATGCAATCGCCACCGCCGATCGCACGCAAGACCGCCTATGCCTGGTTGAAGGCGGCCGCTGCGGGCAAGGAGCCGAGCAAGGCAGCCACCCTGTGTTACGAGGGCAGCGACTTCGGCGGTGCCGTCGGCGAACGCGTTCAGGAGCCGCTGCTCGCCCGCGCGTGGCCCCGGTTCAACGACATGCACGCTGCCGGTTTCGAGCGCTGGCTGTCGTTGTATGAGCCACTGATCGACGCGGTGCTGCCTGACGGGAACGCGGCATGACCGCCGTCGCGGCCCTGCATCCGCTGACGGTGCCGTTGCAAGGCGTCCGTCTGATCGAAGCCAGCGCAGGCACCGGCAAGACCTGGACGATCGCGGCGCTGTACCTGCGCCTGGTGTTGGGCCGCTACGAACATGGCAAGCCGCTGCTGCCCCCGCAAATCCTGGTGCTCACTTTCACCAAGGCCGCCACCGCCGAGTTGCGCGAGCGGATTCGCGTGCGCCTGGCCGAGGCAGCCGCAGCGTTCCGCGGTCACTTCCCGCCGGATGCCTACCTGCAGACCCTGATCGACGCCTGTTCCGATGACGATGCCCGCGCCATCGCAGCGCGCCAGCTGGAGTTGGCGGCGCAATGGATGGACGAAGCGGCCGTGCACACCATCCATGGCTGGAGCCAGCGCATGCTGGGTCAGCATGCGTTCGACAGTGGCCATCCGTTCGCGCAGGAAGTCAGCAGCGACGAAAGCGAGCTGCTCGGCGAGGTAGTGCGCGATTACTGGCGCCAGTTTTTCTTCGGGCTCGACCAGGCGGATGCCGCCCAGGTCAGCGCGCTGTGGGCTGGCCCCCAGGCACTGCAGAACGAAGTGACCCCACTGCTGCGACGAGCTGGCGAGCAGCTGCGCATGGACGGCCAGCCGTTGCCGCAGATCGAGGACCTCGCCGCCGCGCTGCGGCAGCAACTCATGCCGGTGCGCAGTGCCGAGGCTGCTGCGCGGCAAGGCTGGCGCGAACACGCGACCACGCTGGCCGGGATGCTGCGCGATGCGCTGCAGGCCAAGGTGCTGAGCGGGACCAGCTACAAGGCGGACAAACTCGACACCGATCTCGCCGCCCTGAATGGCTGGGCTGCAGGTGACCCACAACCGGACCGCGCCGTATTCGAGCGCGCCAGTCAGGCCAAGCTCGTCAAGTCCACCAACAAGAACCAGAGCCCACCGGTCCACCCGACCTTTACGCTGATCGGCACTTTGCTTGCGGCAATCGATGGCACGCTGCCATTGCCCCCGCTGGTGCTTGCCCATGCGCTGCCGTGGATGGCCGCGCGGCTGGAAGCGGCCAAGCAACGGCTGGCCCGAATGGGCTACGACGACATGCTCCAGCGGCTGGATCGGGCCCTGCACTCAGCCAGCGGCGAACGTCTGGCGCAGACCATCGCCAGCCAGTATCCGGTGGCGCTGATCGACGAGTTCCAGGACACCGACCCGCTGCAATGGCAGATCTTCCA
>JBDTKM010000327.1:0-6015 GCA_039935315.1 Rhodanobacter sp.
CTTCCCTGCCGACACTGGACGCCCGTGACCCCGCCCATACTTGCGCCGTTGCCTTCGAACGCCCCCTGGATCGTGATGAAATTCGGCGGCAGCAGCGTCGCCACCCTGCCGCGCTGGCAGAACATTCGCGAGTTGGTCGCCAGTCGCCGTGCCGAAGGCGCGCGCGTATTGGTGGTGGTTTCCGCCTTGACGGGCATCACCGACGCGCTCAGGCAATTGTGCCGGCAGGGAGATCGGTACAAGCGAGGCGAGGCCGCGAAAGCCATTGTCGACCGTCACGTCGAATTGCTCGATCACATGCAGCTGGCCCTGCCACAGTCGCTCAAAGGGCGCACGGGCGACTTGATGCGGCTGGCGCAAGAGGGTGCTGCCGGCCACGGTGAGCTGGCCTGGAAGGCCGAAGTCCAGGCGCATGGCGAGCTGATGTCCAGCGCGTTGGGCGCCGCCTTCCTGAGCTCCCGTGACCTGCCCACGCAGTGGCTGGACGCGCGCGATTGCCTGACCGCGCTGGCGCTGCCGAACCAGAACGAGCGCACCCGGTTGCTGTCCTCGATGGTCGACGTGAAACCCGATTCGGGCTTGGGCGCGCGACTGGCGGCACTGGGCGAGGTGTTCATCACCCAGGGGTTCATTGCCCGCGAACCCGCCTCTGAAAAGGGCATGGGTCGTACCGTGCTGCTTGGGCGCGGCGGCTCGGACACGTCGGCGGCGTATTTCGGGGCACTGTTGAAGGCCTCGCGGGTAGAAATCTGGACCGATGTGGCCGGCATGTTCACCGCCAACCCGCGCCAGGTGCCCGGTGCGCGCCTGCTGCAACGGCTGGATTACGAAGAAGCCCAGGAGATTGCTTCGACCGGTGCCAAGGTACTGCACCCGCGCTGCCTGGCGCCATTGCGCGAGCCGCGCGTGCCGCTGCTGATCAAGGACACCAACCGGCCCGAGCTGGATGGCACAGTGATTGGCCCCGAAGTCAGTGCACATGCGCCCAGCGTCAAGGCGATCAGTGCGCGCAAGGGGATCACCCTGGTGTCGATGGAATCGGTCGGCATGTGGCAGCAGGTCGGTTTCCTCGCCGACGTGTTCGCGCACTTCAAGACGCATGGTCTGTCGGTGGACCTGATCGGCTCGGCCGAAACCAACGTCACGGTGTCGCTGGATCCGACCGAAAACCTGCTGGATTCGGACGCGATCGCGGCATTGGCCAGCGATCTGGCCAAGGTGTGCCGGGTCAAGGTGATTGCGCCGTGTGCGGCGATCACCCTGGTCGGGCGCGGCATGCGCTCGCTGCTGCATACCTTGTCCGGGGTGCTGGCCGAGTTCGGCCAGTTGCGCGTGCACATGATTTCGCAATCCTCGAACAACTTGAACCTGACCTTTGTGGTGGATGAGGAAGTGGTCGACACGCTGCTGCCGCATTTGCATGATCTGCTGATCAGCGCCGGGTCACTGCGCACCGACGACAGCGCGCAGTTCGGCCCCAGCTGGCAGGCCTTGTATGGCAGCGGCGAGAACCTGGATGGGGCGGCAGCGTGGTGGCACCAGGCGGAGCGATCGCGCCTGTTGCAGATCGGTGCCGCGGCCACGCCGCGTTACGTCTATCACCTGCCCACCGTGCGCCATCAAGCGCGTCAGCTGAAGTCGTTGGCGGCGGTCGATCGTCTGCATTACGCGGTAAAGGCGAATACCCATCCGGCGATCCTGGCCGTGCTGGCCGAGGAGGGCTTCGGATTTGAATGCGTCTCGCCCGGCGAGCTGAAGTTCGTGCTCGCGCATGTGCCGGAATCGGCGCCGCTGCTGTTCACCCCGAACTTCGCGCCGCGCGCGGATTACGCCTGGGCGCTGACCACGCGCGCCACGGTATCGCTGGATGCACTGTATCCGCTGGAACAATGGGGCGAGCTGTTCCGTAGCCACGAGATCGTGTTGCGGGTGGACCTGGGCCGCGGTCTCGGTCATCACCAGAAGGTGCGCACCGGCGGCAACGCCAGCAAGTTCGGTTTGCCGGTGGATCAGCTCGACGAGTTCCTGCAGCTGGCCGATGCCCACGGCGTGACCGTGCGTGGTCTGCACGCTCACCTGGGCTCGGGCGTGCTCGACAGTGCGCATTGGGGTGACGTTTATGCGCAACTGGCCAGTCTGGCCGAGCGCATCGGCAGCGTCAGCTTCATCGATATCGGCGGCGGCCTCGGCGTGCCATCGCATCCGGGTGAGGCACGGTTGGATATTCCCGCGCTCGATCGGGTGTTGCGCGAGGTCAAGGCAGCTTATCCGCACTATCAGCTGTGGATGGAGCCCGGCCGCTATCTGGTCGCCGATGCCGGCGTACTGTTGGCCAGGGTGACCCAGCAAAAAGGCAAGGGCAACTTGCGCTACCTCGGTTTGGATACTGGCATGAACAGCCTGATCCGCCCCATGCTCTACGACGCCTGGCACGAGATCGTGAATCTGACCCGACTGCACGAGCCAGCTACCGCTCTGTACCAGGTGGTGGGTCCGATCTGCGAAAGCGGCGACGTGCTCGGCTCCGACCGTCGCCTGCCCGAGGCCCAGGAAGGGGACGTGGTGCTGATCGCCCAGGCGGGCGCCTACGGCAAGGTCATGTCCAGCCAGTACAACCTGCGTGATGAGGCCGAGGAAATCATCATTGAGTGAGTCGGCTGCCTGTCCACATGAAAGAGCAGCGATAATGGGCGACCGGTTGGAGAATGATGTGCAACAAACCATGCAGCCACGCCTGATCCAGGTATTCCGCTTCAGTCGCGCCAGCTACGCCGATGGCGTGGCCGAGCTGGCGTATGCGTTCGATGATGGCGAGGAACTGGTCGAGACGATTCGCTTTCCGCACGCACCGGCCATTCCGGTCGAGCGCCAGGCGGCGTTTGACGCGGCATTGAAGCTGCTGCACCTGATCGCCGGCGTCAGCTATTACAAGGCCGGTGTGCCGCCGAAGATCGAACTGGCTGACGGTCCGCTGGATGACGCCAGCGCCGATCTGCTGGAGGCGCTGTATCTGCACGGGCTGGCCGAGTTTGCCTACCGCAACAAGCTGGATCTGCGCGGGCGCGTCAAGTTTCCGCGCTTGGTCCGCTCTCCGTCCGGGGGAAAGAGTCCGGGTGAGGGGGTGGCCTTGTCGCGAGCTCCCAGGCTCGATCTCCCCCAACGCACTCTGATTCCGATTGGCGGCGGCAAGGACTAGCTGGTTGCCATTGAAGCCATCAAGGCCATCGATGGCGAGGCGACCGTGGTGTGGATCGGCAACTCCGGGCTGATCGCCGCTTGCGCCGAGCGCACGGGTCTGCCCACGCTGAATATTCAGCGCGATCTGGCACCGGGACTGTTCGAGTTGAACCGGCAAGGGGCATGGAACGGGCATATCCCGGTCACGGCGGTGAACTCGGCGATCCTCGCTCTTGCTGCGATCCTGTACGGTCATGATTCGATCGCCTTTGCCAACGAACGCTCCGCCTCGGCGGCCACGCTCGAGTACGACGGACAGCAGGTGAATCACCAGTGGAGCAAGGGTTACGCCTTCGAGCAACTGCTGGGCAACTGGTTGCACACGCACGTGGCCAGCGACCTGGATTACTGCTCGCTGCTGCGGCCGTATTCGGAGCTGGCGATCACCCGTGCGTTCGCGAAACTGACCCCGTACTTCGACGTGTTTTCCAGCTGCAACCGCAACTTCAAACTGCTCGGGCCCAAGCCGGTCGATCGCTGGTGCGGGCAGTGTCCGAAATGCCAGTTCGTGTTCCTGGCGCTGGCACCGTTCCTGGCCAAGCCGCGACTGCTGTCAATCTTCGGCCGCAACCTGCTGGATGACGAGCACCAGGCCGCCGGTTTTGACGCGCTGCTGGAATACCACGAACACAAACCGTTCGAATGCGTGGGCGAGGGCGCCGAGGCACGCGCGGCCATGTTCGCCTTGAGCCAGCGGCCGGAGTGGGCCGAGGACGCGCTGATTGCGCGTTTCCGCAGCGAGATCCTGCCGCAGCTGGATACCTCGCAGTTGGCGCTGGAACCGTGGCTGGAGCCCGCGAGCGAGCATAGGGTGCCGCTGCGACTGCAACCGGCATTGGCGACGATTGGCTGATGAAGAGTTCAGCGTGTCTTGCCCAGAGGAGCCCGCTTGCGGGCGATAATCTTGATCTTGCGATTCCCGATTCTCGATTCTCGATTCCCAGCCATGAAGTATCGCTCGCGAGCGAGCTCCTGAGGAATCGGGTGGGCGGTCATGCGCATCGCTGAGTTAAGCGGCTGTCGTGTCGCCGTCTGGGGCTTTGGTCGCGAGGGCCGTGCCGTACTTGCTGCGTTGCGCGAGCGCTATCCGGCACAACCGTTCACGCTGTTCTGCCCGCCGACGGAAGCTGCGGCCGCGCGCGCCTTCGATCCAGCGCTGGTACTGGTAGGCGCCGAGCCCGATGCAGCCGCGCTCAGTCAGTTTGACGTCGTGGTCAAATCGCCCGGCATCTCGGCCTACAAACCGGCGTTGCTTGCCGCGCAGGCGCAAGGCACCCAGTTCACTTCCGGCACCGCCTTGTGGTTCGCCGAAAATCCCGACGCGCGGGTGATCGCAGTCACCGGCACCAAGGGCAAGAGCACCACCACTGCGATGATCGCGCATCTGGCCCGCAGCTTGGGCATACGCACGGCGCTGGCCGGGAACATCGGCTTGCCGCTGCTGGAGCTGCGCGGACAGAGCGCCGACCTGTGGGCGATCGAGCTGTCCAGCTTCCAGACCGGCGAGGCCGGTCCGCTGGAGCTGGGCGTGGTCACCTGCTTGTACGAGGAACACCTGGACTGGCATGGCTCGCGCGAGCGTTACGTGGCAGACAAATTGAAACTGGCGGACGTGTCGCGTCGCCTGCTGGTGAACGCGCTGCAGCCGAGCTTGCTGGATCTCACCAAGAGCCATCCACAACGACTGCAGTTCGGCCAACCGTCCGGCTGGCACGTCGCCGGTGACTTCATTCGCCGCGCTGCGCAGCAGTTATTTCCCATCGCGCAGCTGGCGGCGCCCGGTCTGCACAACGCCCTCAACGCCTGTGCGGCGCTGGCCGCGCTGGAGGCGATCGGCCTGGATGCCGTGGCTGCTGCGCCCGCGCTAGCCAGTTTCCGCCCGCTGCCACATCGGCTGCAGCCGCTGGGTGAACACGACGGCTGGTATTGGGTCAACGATTCGATCAGCACCACGCCGCTGGCTACCCTGGCCGCGCTGGAAAGTCTGCACGGTCGCTGCGTCACGGTGCTGGTCGGCGGCCATGATCGCGGTCTGGACTGGACGCCGTTTGTCGAGGCCGTGTGCAAAACGCCGCCAAATGCGATCGTGTGCATGGGCGCGAATGGCGCACGCATTGCCGATGCCCTGCGTGACGCCGAGGTGTCGTGTCCACTGCTGTCGGTCGACGCACTGGCTGCCGCCGTCGCCGAGGCAAGAACGCTGACTGCATCCGGCGGCGTGATCCTGCTGTCGCCGGGCGCGCCCAGCTTCGACCAGTTCAAGAACTATACCGAGCGGGGTCACTGCTTCAGTGCGTTGGCCGGCGCTGATCCGGCCAGCATTGCGGGCATCGATGGGTTGGGAATCACGTCTTCGCCAGGAGACTGAGTCTCTACCGCAGATAGAACATCAAGTGCTTTCGTGCTCATCCGTAGCGCGAGTCACTTTTCTCTTGCGTGGCCACGCACACACCAGGAACGTGTGCGAACAGCGCAGCTGGCCCGAAGGGCGTAGGGCAGGATGCCCGGAGTAAGAGAAAAGTAACCCAAAGAGAAGGCCACCCCGCTTGGCGCTTGCCGCCCATCCCTGGGCGGCAAGTCCGTGAGGCGGGGCCGGGCTTTTCGACAGCACATCCTTGTGCTGGCGAAAAGGAGTCGACCTCCTGTCGATTCCCGCTGCGCGGCCTGTCAACCCCACCTCACCGCCGCACAGGGGCCCCGGGTAGAGCAGCGGGCCATCGTGGCCCGCACTCGGTGGAAAAGCTGAGCTTAAAGCCAGAGCAGGTTCTTTTCGGGTGC
>JBDTKM010000328.1:0-2678 GCA_039935315.1 Rhodanobacter sp.
TCGCGGCGTGGTCGAACGATGGCATGGCGCCGGCGTGGATCCTGGCCCTGTGGATGACGTTTGCGCTGACCTTCACCCAATCGCTGCGTTATCTGCAGACGCGATTGTGGCTGGCCGCGCTGCTCGGACTCATCGGCGGTCCGCTGGCCTATCTGGGCGCCGCGCGCGGCTGGGGCGTCGTGGATTTTGCTGACCCGGCCTGGCGCGGCCCGCTGGTGCTGGCCATCGGTTGGGCGCTGGCGACGCCCACGCTGGCGTGGCTGGCGCGACGCGGCATGGCGTCGTCAGCAACCTCACCTTCCGCATCCATCACGCGAGGACCTGGCACATGAATCCCTGGTGGCACCTCCTGGTGGTGTGGTTGCTGGCGGCGGCGATGATGACGCTGGGCTGGCAATGGCAGCGCAAGCGCAGCAACGCCGGCATCGTCGACGTGCTGTGGGCTGCGGGCGTAGGCGGCAGCGCGGTGGTGCTGGCTGCGATCGGCAGCGGTGCGCCAGCGACGCGGTGGGCGTTGGCGATACTCGGCGGGGCGTGGAGCCTGCGCCTGGCCAGCCACCTGTGGAAGCGCGTGCACGGTCAACCCGAGGACGGCCGCTATCAGCATCTGCGCGCCCACTGGCATGGCGACCAGCTGAAGTTTTTCGCCTTCTTCCAGTTCCAGGCCGCGCTGATCGTGCTGTTCGCGCTGCCATTCTTCGCGGTGTCGCGCAACCCGGAAGCCTCCGGATTCTGGTTGCCCGCAGCGGCGGCCATCTGGTTGCTCAGCGTCACCGGTGAGTCGATCGCCGATGCGCAGCTGGCACGCTTTCGCAACGACCCGGCCAACCGGGGGCATACCTGCCGCGACGGGTTGTGGCGCTATTCGCGGCATCCGAACTACTTCTTCGAGTGGCTGCACTGGTTCGCGTACGCCTGCCTTGCCTTCGGTTCACCGATCGGCTGGCTGGGCTGGTCCGGGCCGATCGTGATGTACGTGTTCCTGCGCTGGGTCAGCGGCATCCCGTTCACCGAGACGCATGCGTTGCGCAGCCGCGGCGATGACTACCGCGAATACCAGCGCACGACCCCGATGCTGATTCCCTGGTTTCCGAAAAGGAGCGCGAAATGAACATTGCCGCATTGGCTGCCCATGAACTGCCGTCAGACCGCCCCGCGGCGGGTTTGCTCGGCATGGCCGAGCGTGGCCATATTCCTGATGCGCTGCTGCGTCAGGGTATTCGCCGGCTGTGCGCACAACGCCTGCGTGACGAACAAGCCGGAGGCCTTGACGCGCAGGCCGCACGCTATGCCGCACGTATCAACATGCTGCGCCACAGTCCGCTGGCGATCCACACCGACGCGGCCAATGCCCAGCACTACGAACTGCCGCCCGCATTCTTCGAGCTGTGTCTGGGCAAGCGGCTGAAGTATTCCAGCTGCTATTACCCGCAGGGCGATGAGTCGCTGGAGCAGGCGGAGGACGCAATGCTTGCGCTTTACGGCGAGCGTGCCGAGCTGGCCGACGGCCAGAGGATCCTCGAACTGGGCTGCGGCTGGGGCTCGCTGACGCTGTGGATGGCCGCACGCTTTCCGAATGCGCGGATCACCGCGGTCTCCAACTCGAACCAGCAGCGCGAACACATCGAGGCGCGGTGTCGCTTGCGCGGCTTTCTCAACGTCAAGGTGATCACCTGCGACGTGAACGCTCTGGAGCTGGAGGCGGAGCAGTTCGACCGTTGCGTGTCGATCGAGATGTTCGAGCACATGCGCAACTACGACACCTTGCTGCGCCGGATCGGCAGTTGGCTGCGCCCGGGCGGCAAGTTGTTCGTGCACATCTTTGCGCACCAGACCCTGATGTATCCGTTCGAAACCGACGGCGACGACAACTGGATGGGGCGGCACTTTTTCACCGGCGGACTGATGCCCGCGTCGGACACCTTGCTGTGGTTCCAGTCGACGCTGAACATCGAGCAGCGCTGGCATGTCGACGGCACCCACTACCAGCGCACCGCCAACCAGTGGCTGGCAAACCAGGATGCGCGCCGCGAGCAGGTGCTGGCGGTGCTGACCCAGGCCTACGGGCAGCAGGCCGCGCCGCTGTGGTTCCAGCGCTGGCGGATGTTCTGGATGTCCTGTGCCGAGTTGTTCGGCTATGCCGATGGCCAGCAATGGCTGGTCGCGCATTACCGTTTCGTGCGGCCCTGATCGTCGCCGCAACAATCCCTCCGACCCCATGGAAACGCCGATGAATTTGTCCAAAACCCTGTTGCTGGCCTGCGCCATCGTGCTGTTTCCTGGCATGGCTGCGGCCAGCGCGCTGCCGCCGATCAAGCCGGTGGCCCACGTCGACCTGCCACGCTTCATGGGCGACTGGTACGTGATCGCTTCGATCCCGACCCGCTTCGAGAAAGATGCGTACAACGCGCTGGAAACCTACACGCAGAAACCCAACGGTGACATCGCCACCTCGTTTCATTACCGCGACGGCTCGTTCGACAAACCCGTCAAAAGCATCCACTCCACCGGCATCGTCAAGCCGGGCAGCGGCAACGCACTGTGGCAAGTTCAGGTGGTGTGGCCAATCAAGGCGCAATACCTCGTGGCGTGGCTGAAGCCTGATTACAGCCAGGTCATCATCGCGCGCGACAAACGCGATTACACCTGGATCATGGCGCGCACACCGACGATCTCAC
>JBDTKM010000329.1:0-8854 GCA_039935315.1 Rhodanobacter sp.
GTTGCCAGGTATCTCCGAATCGGCGCGCATCTTTGCCGGGGTGGACGTGACGAAACAGCCGATCCCGGTGTTGCCGACCGTGCATTACAACATGGGCGGCATTCCCACCAACATTCATGGCGAAGTCGTGCAGAAGCGTGGCGACGATGTAGATGCCGTCGTGCCGGGGTTGTTCGCCATTGGCGAGGCGGCCTGTGTCTCGGTCCATGGCGGCAACCGCCTGGGCACCAATTCGTTGCTGGACCTGGTCGTGTTCGGGCGCGCGGCGGCGGAGCGTTGTGCCGAAATCATCAAGCCGGGCACGCCGCACAAGGATCTGCCTGCCAGCGTGCTGGACAAGGCATTGGAGCGCTTCGACGGCTTGCGCCACGCCGATGGCAACACGCCCACGGCGGCGATCCGCCTGAATATGCAGCGCACGATGCAGCGTTACGGCGCGGTGTTTCGCACCGGTGAGACGCTGGCCGAAGGCAAGCAGAAGATTTCCGAGGTGTTCGACTCGTTCAAGGACGTCAAGGTCACCGACCGTTCGCTGATCTGGAACACCGACTTGATCGAGACGCTGGAACTTGCCAACTTGCTGGATCAGGCGGTGGCGACCATGCATTCGGCCGAGCAGCGGCCGGAGACACGCGGCGCCCATGCGCGCGAGGATTTCCCCGAGCGCGATGACGTGCATTGGCTCAAGCACACGCTGGTGTGGGTGGATCCGGATGGCAAGACCCGCTTTGATTCCCGCCCGGTGCACCTGAACACGTTGACCGACGAGGTTGCTTCAGTTGCCTTGGCCAAGCGTGTCTACTGAGTGGATGTGGCCGGTGTCACGTCCAATTTTCGAGATCATTGAAGGGTAATGCCATGGGTGAATTTACGTTGCCACGGAACTCCAAGATCCAGCCCGGCAAGCATTATCCGGCCAAGGATGCAAAGAATCCTCGGACCTTCCGCATCTATCGCTGGTCGCCGGATGATGACGAGAATCCGCGCATCGATACCTATGAAGTCGATCTGGCGGCATGCGGACCGATGGTTCTGGACGCGCTGCTGAAGATCAAGAACGAGATCGATCCTACCTTGAGCCTGCGCCGTTCCTGTCGCGAAGGCATCTGCGGTTCGTGCGCGATGAACATCGGTGGCACCAACACGCTGGCCTGCATTTGCGCGATCGACAGCGTGGCCAAGGGCGATGTGAAGATCTATCCGTTGCCGCACATGCCGGTGGTCAAGGATCTCATTCCCGACTTGACCCATTTCTATGCCCAATATTCCTCCATCAAGCCATGGATCCGCACCCAGAGCCCGGCGCCGGGAGCCACCGAGCGGTTGCAGTCGCCGGAAGAGCGCAAGAAGCTTGATGGCTTGTACGAGTGCATTCTGTGCGCATGCTGCTCGACCAGTTGCCCAAGTTACTGGTGGAACGGCGACAAATATCTGGGCCCGGCGGTCCTGCTGCAGGCTTATCGCTGGATCGTCGACAGTCGCGACGAAGCCACCGGCGAGCGGCTTGATGATCTGGAAGATCCGTTCAAGCTGTATCGCTGCCATACCATAATGAACTGCACGCGCACCTGTCCGAAGGGCCTGAATCCGGCCAAGGCAATCGCGGAGATCAAGAAGCTGATGGTGGAGCGGCGCTCGACATGATGAAGCCGTCGTCGCATGGCGACGACATCGCACAGCCGCTCCTGCGGGGAGCGGGCAGGGTGAGGGGTTGGGCTTGCGCGCAAGCGGAGCGAAGGGAGCTTTCGAGAATGACGGATCCAGCCAAGAGCGACCTTTCAGCTCAATCCCATCCTCACCCAGCAGAGGAAGCAAAGGTGCTGCTTCGCGCACGCTGTTTTTATGGACGCTGACCGCACCAAGCGCCTGCGTTGGCGCGTTCGCCGCGGCACCCTCGAACTGGACGCGATGCTTGGCGGCTGGCTGGACGAGAGTTTTGCCAGTGCCGACGATACCCGGCAGCAGGCGTTCGATGAATTGCTCGACGTGCAGGATCCAGATCTGTGGGATTGGGTGATGGGTCATACCCGCCCTGAGCGGGCGGATTGGCAGGCGATCATCGATGACATCCGCGCCCGCCATCGGCTTTGATTATTCGCCATCGCGATGGCTGCAGCGAGGGTTGCTGCTCGTTGCCGCGCTGGCCGTATTGGCGCTGATGCTTTGCGCGCTGCCGCTGTGGCTTCGTCTGCTGCTGGTGATCCTGGTTTTGCTCGCCAGCTGGAGAGCGCATCGCCAGCTGGCTGCGCCGTGGGTGGCAGCGGCAGGCTGGAGCGACGGGTCGGACTGGACGCTGCGCACGACAGACCACGAAGACCTCCCGGCCCAGCTGGCGTCATTTCGGGTGTTGGGCGCTTTCGTCCTGCTGCGGCTGCGCGCGGCACGGCAAGGCACCTGCGTCTTGGTGCTGGCACCGGACAACAGCGATGCCGACATCCGGCGCAGGCTGCGCATGCGCCTCGCGACCATGCAGCCGGGTGAGGCGCTACCGCGCCTGTGAGCCGGCGGCAACTTCGCCCGGTCGGCGCGGTCCCATCGAATACCTGATAATGGATGACCGGGCGGCCTGCCCGGCGACAATCACAAGCGAATCGCCCATGTTTCGACCGCTCGAACTCTTCATCGGCCTGCGTTACACCCGGGCCAAACGTCGCAACCAGTTCATCTCGTTCATTTCCACCGTGTCGATCGTCTGCATCGCGATCAGCGTGATCGCGCTGATCACGGTGATGTCGGTGATGAACGGCTTCGACTATCAGATGCGCTCGCGCATCCTCGGCGCGGTGTCGCAGGCGACGATCACCAGCATCGATGGCGCGATCCAGGACGTGCCGAAGGCACTCAAGATCGCGCAGGCCAATCCGCATGTGCTGGGCGCAGCGCCGTTTGTCGAGTCCGAGGCGATGCTGATCGGTCAGCGTTCCGCGGCGGCGATGGTGCGTGGCATCGACCCGGCGCAAGAGCCGAAGGTGGTCGACATCGGCCAGCACATGATGGAGGGTAAACTGGACCAGCTCAGGCCGAACAGCTGGAATATCATCCTGGGGCGCGATCTGGCCACGCAGCTCGGCGTCAGCGTGGGCGACCGCGTCACGATGGCGGTACAGGAGCTGCGCGCCACACCGATGGGCGGCATTCCGCGCATGCGCAGTTTCCACGTGGTGGGCACGTTCCAGCTGGGCATGCAGCAGTTCGACTCCGGGCTGGCCCTGGTCAACATGCATGATGCGGAGAAGCTCAACGACCTGAGCGGGCCGACCGGCATTCGCCTGCGCCTGGACGACCTGTTCAGCGCGCGTCCGGTGGCGCGTGAGCTGGCCGATCAGCTGGGCCAGTATTACGGCGTGCGCACCTGGATGGAAGAGAACGCCAACCTGTTCCACGCGCTGTCGATGGAGAAGATGGTGATGTTCATCATCCTGTCGTTGATCGTGCTGGTGGCGGTGATCAACCTGATCTCGATGTTGATGATGCTGGTCACCGACAAGCAGGCGGACATTGCGATCCTGCGCACGCTGGGTGCCACTCCACGCAGCATCATGGGTACGTTCATGGTGCAGGGACTGCTGGTGGGTTTCGTCGGCATCGGCTTCGGCGTGGGTCTCGGTGCGCTGCTGTCGTGGCGGCTGCCAGGTATCATCAAGTGGATCGAACACACTTTCCACGTCACCTTCCTGTCGCCGGACGTCTACTACATCAGCGAGGTGCCCAGCCGACTGGACTGGCACGACGTGGGCTGGGTCGCGCTGTTGACGTTCGCCTTCGCGCTGCTGGCTACCATTTATCCGGCGTGGCGCGCGTCGCGCACGCAGCCGGCGCAGGCGCTGCGTTATGAATAAGAAAGCCATGCCATCGACCAGTGAAAATGTGCTGCGCGCCAGCAACGTGGCCAAGATTTATGCCGAAGGCGGCCTGAGCACCAACGTACTGAGCGATGTCAGCTTCACGTTGCGGCGGGGCGAGACGATGGCGATCGTCGGTGCCTCCGGTTCGGGCAAGAGCACCCTGCTGCACATCATCGGTGGACTGGACACGTTGACGGCGGGTGAGGTCGAAGTCGACGGCCGCGTGCTGTCGCGCCTTTCCGATGCCGAACGCGGACGGGTGCGCAATCGTTCGCTCGGTTTCATCTATCAGTTTCACCACCTGCTGCCCGAGTTCACCGCGCTGGAGAACGTGTGCATGCCGCTGCTGATCCGCGGCACCGCCATCGCCGAGGCCCAGCGGCAGTCCACCGCCCTGCTGGAGCGGGTCGGGCTGGGCGCGCGTACACATCACAAGCCGTCCGAACTTTCCGGCGGCGAGCGCCAGCGCTGCGCGGTGGCGCGCGCGCTGGTGACCCGACCGGCGTGCGTGCTCGGCGACGAGCCCACCGGCAATCTCGACGAGGCCAATGCGAGCCAGGTCTACGCCCTGATGCTTGAGCTCAACCAGGAGATTGGCACCAGCTTCATCCTGGTCACCCACGATCCCCGGCTGGCCGCGAAGATGGATCGCACCTTGGTATTGCACAACGGCGTGCTGCGGGAAGGCGTGGCGAACTGACCGGCCGACCATGCTCATGGATCTGCACCAGCGAGTGAAGTCGCTGCGGCAGGCCGAGCAGGGCAAAGCACCACGGCCAGCGCGCGCCTACAGATTTTTCAGCGTCGTCGCTGCTGTCTCCGCGTTAGGCTCGGAGTCTTCCAGGATGGAAGCGGAGTGGCGGCGTGGCGCGAGTGGGGGCAATCACGGCGGCGCTGGCCCTGCTGGCTGGCGTATTGCTGGTGCAGGCGTGGCCATCCTTGCCAACGCGTTGGCTGGCCGTACCGATCGGGCTGGCCGCGGCGGTGCTGGCCTGGCGCTACCCACGCTGGCGTTGGGCGTCATGCCTGTTGCTCGGTACTGGGTGGGCGCTCTGGCGCGGTGCGCTGGCAATGGATGCGCGGCTGCCACGCACGCTGGAAGGGCGCGATATCACGGTAGTTGGCAGCCTGGTCGGTTTGCCGCTGGCGCGCACCGACGCCAGTCGCTTCACCTTGCGGGTGGATCGCGCAAGCCTGGATGGCCAGCCGCTGGCACTGCATGGCCGCATTACGGTGGCCTGGTATGAGGGCGCGCCGGCGTTGCAGCCATGCACGCGCTGGCGCCTGCTGCTGCGCCTCAAGCGGCCACGCGGCCTGCTTGATCCCGGTAGCGCCGACAGCGAGCGCTCGGCGCTGGAACGAGGCATCGTCGCCACCGGTTATGTGCGTGACGACGACAGCAATCGACAGCTGTCCGGCCCGCGCTGGTGCGTGGATGGTGTGCGCGCGGCGATCGCCGACGGCATCGTGGCCCGGGTCCACGATCCGCATGATGCGGCCTTGCTGCGTGCCTTCGCGGTGGGCGATACGCGCGGGCTGAGTCAGCAGGATTGGGCAGTCGCGCGGGCGAACGGCGTGTCGCATCTGATTGCCATTTCCGGGTTTCATGTCGGCGTGGCCGCCGTGTTCGGTGTATGGCTGGCGTGGCTGCTCTACGCGCTGTGGCCGCGGCTGGGGTTGTGGCTGCCGCGACCGCCGGCGCAGGCGGGTGCGGCGCTCCTGACCGCGGCTGTTTACAGCGCGCTGGCGGGCTTCGGCCTGCCTACCGTGCGCACCTTGCTGATGATTACGGTGGTGGCGCTGGCGCGCTCCAGTCGACGGGTTGGCGGCGGCGCGCAGTCGTTGGCGCTGGCCTTGTTCGTGATCGTGCTGGTGGACCCACTGGCGGTGCTGGCAGCCGGTTTCTGGTTGTCCTTCGTCGGGGTGGCGTTCCTGATCCTGTTTCTGCAATCACGAGGGCGCGGCTGGCGGGCGTTCGTGCACGAACTCTCGGCCGGACAGCTGTTGATGACGGTGGCGTTGCTGCCACTGACGCTGTGGTTCTTCGGCCAGGCCTCGCTGGTGGGCGCCTTGTCCAACCTGATCGCGGTACCCCTGGTGAGTTTCGTGATCGTGCCGTGCGCGTTGCTCGGCATGCTGTTGCTGGCGGCATGCCCGCCGCTGGCCACGCCGGTGCTGTGGCTGGCGGCGCACATCGTGCATGCGCAGTGGTGGCTGCTTGAGCGCATGGCGAACTGGCCGGGAGCGCAATGGTATTTGCCGCTGGTGCAACCCTACGCGCTGGTGCTGGCGGTGGCGGGTGCCTTGTGGTTGTTCCTTCCGCGCGGGGTGCCGCTGCGCTGGCTCGGTTGTCTGTTGTTCCTGCCGCTGTTGTTGCCGCCGCGCAACGTGCCCGTCGAGGGCGGTTTCCAGTTGTGGGTGCTGGATGTGGGGCAGGGCCTTTCCGTGTTGGTGCGCACGCACGAGCACGCATTACTCTACGACGCCGGTGCGCGCTATCCATCGGGGTTTGATCTGGCGGACGCGGTGGTGTTGCCGTCGCTGCACGCGCTGGGCGTTGGCCGGCTGGATTTGTTGATGATCAGCCACGGCGACAACGATCATGCCGGTGGCGCCAGCGCGGTGGTCGGGGCGTTTCCCCAGGCGCGACGCCTCGCCGGCGAGCCCGCGCGCATGCACGTGCCGATGGCGCAATGTGTGACCGGTCAGTCGTGGCAGTGGGATGGCGTGCGCTTCCGCGTGCTGAGCCCGGGCCCCGGCGCGGGCGACCACGATAACGACAGTTCCTGCGTGCTGCTGGTCGAGGGCCGTGGCGGGCGGGCCCTGCTCACCGGGGATATCAGCTCGAAGATGGAGCCCGCGGTGGCAGCGGCGCTGAGACCCGGTCCGCCACCGGTATTGCTGGTGCCCCATCACGGCAGCAAGACGTCCTCCAGCGCCGACTTTATCGCCGCGGTCAGGCCGTCGCTGGCGGTGGTTTCGGCGGGTTGGCGCAATCGGTTCAGGCATCCGCGGCCCGAGGTCGTGACGCGCTATCACGACGCTGGCGTGCCGCTGTTCAATACCGCCGAGCAAGGGGCACTGGAAGTGGACTTTCCCGCCGATGGGCCGCCGCAGAGCAAGCGTGGCTGGCGGTTGCGGCAGACTCGCTACTGGCGCGAGTGAAGTGCCGCCGGATTGCCTGATTGCCACGCCTGCCGCAGTACGCGCAGGTGACGCTGCTATCATGCGCGCTTCCACGGGCACGGCGCGGTGAGGTTGAAAGGTGCTGGATATTCTTGTCGCTGGCGGCTGGGCCATGGTGCCTATCCTGATCTGTTCGGCAGTCGCCCTGGCGATCGTGCTGGAGCGTTGCTGGACGCTGCGCCGCGCGGCGGTGTTGCCCCCCGGCCTGGGCGACGAAGTGCGGCAGTGGGCACGCTCGGCGCAGCTCGATCCGGATCATCTCGACGCGCTGTCCAACGGTTCGCCACTGGGTGAATTGCTGGCCGCGGCACTGGCTGTACGACGCCAGCCGCGCGAGATCATCAAGGAGCGCATCGAGGATACCGGTCGGCATGTGGTGCACCGGATGGAGCGTTACCTCAACACGCTGGGCACGATTGCCTTGATCGGGCCGCTGCTGGGCTTGTTCGGTACCGTGATCGGCCTGATCCGCATGTTCATGGACGTGATGGGCGGCGGCATGGGCGATCCGGCGCGGATGGCCGGCGGCATCGGCGAGGCGCTGATCTGCACCGCTTCGGGTTTGACCGTGGCGATCCCCGCGTACGTGTTGCACCGCTACTTCCGCTCGCGCGTAGCCGGTTATTGCGTGCAGATGGAAAAGCAGGCAACCGCCTTGCTCGATGATCTGACCCTGACCCGGCCAGCGCCGGCGCGGGCCCGCCGCGCCGTGGCGCCGGTGGCGCCGGGCGTGGGTTGAGGGCCGCCCATGCGCATCAGCAATGACCGCCGCGGGGACGATTTCGAGATCAACGTGATTCCGTTGATCGACGTGCTGCTGACCCTGCTGATGTTCTTTGTGCTGACCAGTACCTTCGTGCAGCACTCGCGCCTGAAAGTGACCCTGCCGCAGGCGAGCGCCCAGGATCGCGACATGAACGCGCCGGCCCTGACCATCATGATCGACCGCAACGGCCGCTTCTATGTAGGCAGCGACGAGGTGATGGGCGAGGGCATCGGGCCACTCAAGGCGACCATCGCGACCAGAACGTGACGATCAGGGCTGACGCGATGACGCCGAACCAGAACGTCGTCACCGCGATGGATGCGTTGGGCCAGCTCGGCTTCACCCACTTGTCGCTCGCCACCACGCCGAGCAAGCCAGGCGCGGGTCAATGAACGAGGACAAGGTCGACGCGCCGGATGGCGGGAGTTGGCCGATCTACAAACGCCTGCTCGGCTACACCCGGCGCTACTGGGTGATCGGCCTGGTCGCCTTCATCGGCATGCTGGCCGATGGTGGCGGGCTCGCGTTGTTCACCAATCTGCTGCGAGACATTGTCGACAAGCTGTTCATCCAGAAGGATCCGTACCTGATTTTCTGGATGCCGATCTGGATCATTGCGATCTTCATGGTGCGCTCGATCGGCACCTTCGTCAGCGATTACGGCATGTCCTACATTGGTCGCCAAGTGGTGCAGGCAATGCAGCGCGACGTGTTCAATGTGTATCTGAAATTGCCCGTGCCGTATTTCGGGAGTGAGCCGTCCGGACAGCAGATTTCACGCATCACCTACACCAGCGAGCAGGTGGCGGCGGCGTCCAGCACGGCAGCCAAGACCGCGATCACCGACGGCTTCACTGTCCTGGCGATGTTTGCGGTGATGCTGCACAACAGCGCCTATCTCACCCTTTCGCTGCTGTTGCTGGTACCCGCCATCGCGTTTGTGGCAACCGTGGTCAGCCGCCGTTATCGCCGGATCAGTCGGCGCATCCAGGGCACCATGGGTTCAGTGACCAGCACGGTCGAGGAATCCGTCGGCGCACATCGCGAGGTCCGCGTC
>JBDTKM010000330.1:0-15956 GCA_039935315.1 Rhodanobacter sp.
GTGCCGGGCGCCGCCACGGCGCCGTTGGCGCCATAGCCGGCGGGGCAGCCGGCCTGGTGCGAGCGAGCAACTCCGGCAGACAACAACACTTCCTGCTCAAGAATTGTGCTGCATCTTGAAGGCTTTACGTGTGAGTGCGCGGGCCATCCAGCAACGACGAACCATCAAAAAACTTGCGGTTTCACCAGCGCTTTTTGTCGTCGCCTCTCGTCACGCACGCACGAAATACGGTATCGCCATCAGCGCGATACCGACCACAATCAACCACAGCGTGCCAGTCACGAAGTACGGGAAAGCCATCAGCGCAACACCGCAAACCAGTGGCACGATCACGCGCTGCTTGCGGCCATAGATGAAGAAGCCCATGCCGATCGAGCCGAACAGCAACCCCCACCACAACATCGATGCGTTCAAGACAATCCCTCGTATCGCATTCGCAACGGCATAGCGTACGCCAGCGGCACCATAGCCACGGCTCGCCGCGCGATCGGCGTACAGTACCCGGGTTTCGGCATGCCTGCGGCCCGACGCTCGCGCCGTTGCAGCCACCATGAATCAGCGAAGGGGATGTCATGAAATCCATCGGCTTTGCCACGTTTGCGTTCTGTGGCCTGCTTGCACTGCCAATCTCCTCGATCGCCGCCAGCATGGCGCCGGCATTCCAGTTGAACGACCTGCAGAGGATTGTTCGCCTGAGCGAACCGCAGATCTCGCCCGATGGCAAACGCATCGCGGTGATCGTCTCCACACCAGATTTCAAGACCGACAAGAGCCAGCAGGAGATCGACCTGGTGGACGTCGCCAGCGGCGCACGGCGAGCGCTGACGTGGAAGCGCGAGGAGCTGGGTTCACCGCGCTGGTCACCCGACGGCAGCTGGCTGGCCTTCATCGCGCAGGATGCCAAGAGCAAGGAAGCCCAGCTGTACGCCATGCCGATGGACGGGGGTGATGCCATTCGCATCACCGAGGCGAAGCACGGCGTGGATTCCTATAGCTGGAGCCCGGACGGGCGCCAAATCGCCTTCGTCACTGCTGACGAAGCACCGAACGCCAAGGCGATCAAGGCACACGACGACGCATTCAAGGTCACTGACAACCACTTCCTCACCCGCGCGGCGCTGACGCCGTCGCACTTGTGGCTGGTCCCGAGCGCGGGCGGCACCGCGAAGCGGCTCACCGAAGGCAGTTTCAGCCTGCAGACCGACCAGCAGGACAACGCGCCGGATCCGGCATGGAGCCACGATGGCCGCAGCATCGCGTTCACCCGCTTTCCCGGCCCGTACTGGGGGCCATCGTTCCAATCGGTGATCGACACGATCGATGTCGCCGGCGGCGCGCCGCGCACGCTGGTCGCCGACCAGACCGTGATGGACCCACGCTACGCGCCGGACAGCAACGCACTCGCCTTCGTGCGGCCACGTGGTGGCGACCAGAACAACGGCAATGCAGTCTACGTGTCGGTTGACGGCCACAACCGCGATGTCACCCAGGCACTGGCCCGCAACTTCAACACCTACGCGTGGCTGGCGAACGGCAAGGCGCTGCTGCTGGCCGGCGACGACGGCACCCATTCGGTGTTGTGGCGGCAACCGCTGACGGGCAAGGCCAGCAAGCTCGATCTGGGTGACATCGAGGCCGGCGCGGACCTCAGCGTGGCGAAAACCGGCGCACTGGCCTTCATCGGCACGACTGCCAGCCACCCCGGTGAGCTGTACGTGATGAGCTCGACCAGCGCCAGGCCACGCCGGCTGACCAACCTCAATGCGTTCGTGGATCAGCTTGCGCTGGGCCGCACCGCGTCCATCGACTGGCAGGGCCCGGATGGTTTTCATGAGGACGGCGTGCTGACTTACCCGGTCGGTTATCAGACAGGACAGAGGTACCCGCTGGTGCTGGTGCTCCATGGCGGCCCCGAGGCCGGTTCGACCGTGCAATTCTCGCCATTGCCACAATTGCTGGCGGCCGCGGGTTTCGTGGTGTTCCAGCCGAACTACCGCGGCAGCACCAACCTGGGCGATGCCTACCAGCACGCAATCTACCGCGACACCGGCGACGGCCCCGGCAAAGACGTGATGGCTGGCGTTGCGGCCGTGGAGAAGCTGGGTATCGTCGACAGCAGCCGCATTGGCGTGAGCGGCTGGTCGTATGGCGGCTACATGACCACCTGGCTGAGCGGGCACTATCCGTCGGCCTGGAAAGCTGCGGTCGCCGGTGCCGCGCTGACCGACTGGGTGATGGACTACACCGTCTCGTACTACCAGACCGGCGACCTGTACTTCTTCGGCGGCTCGCCGTGGACGGCCAAGGATCACGACATCTGGCGCGCACAATCGCCGATCGCGGCCGCGCACAACGTCACCGCACCGACCCTGATCATGGGCGATGTCGGCGACCCCAACGTGCCACTGGTGAACAGCTACGAGTGGTATCACGCGCTGCGCGACAATGGCGTGCCGGTGGAGTTCTACGCCTATCCGGTGGACACCCATTTCCCGCGGGACATCGTGCGTACCACCGACGTCTACCGGCGCTGGGTCGGCTGGATGACGCAACACCTGAAGTGAGTTTCCTCCGGCAACGTCAGCGGCTTTCCGTAGATTGCGCACAAACGCGTGCTGGACAGATGCATCTGCGGCGCGCGTTGCGGCGGTGAAACGTCGCAAATCAGGGTGAGCAACAGCCATCCATCGGCGCGCTTCCGCGGCGCGAGCGCGAAGCGAGAGCCTGTATGACTACCCCAGCCACGTACGGGATTCGATCAACCCTCGCTGGATCAAAACGCCAGCCATCCCCTACGGTGCCGATCACAGGCGCACGCGGACACCAAGCCACGCAGCGCGTGGCGGTGCCGGCGCCACAAAGTTCTCATGGGTGTCGTCATCGGGATCCTGGCGGAAACTGCCGTCAGGGTTGAAGCCGCTTTCAGTCAGAAACCCCGAGGTCCCGTACTTCCGATCGAACAGGTTGGTCAGGCGCAGAAACACGTCCACCTTTGGCGTCACCTGATAATCAGTATGCAGGTTGACGACCGCGTAGCCTCCGATACGACCGGAGCCGGCAACCTCGTCACCCTGTTCGGCGTTGGTCACGGCGCCGGCCCGGTCTGCGTTGTTCTCGTTGCCCATCAGGTACATTCCGGAGGCCGCGATGATGTTGGCGCCCACGTTCCAACTGCCGGTGAGCGCGTAGTCGAGCGCCACGCGCAGGGTGTTGCGCGGCGTCAGCGGCATGTGGTCGCCGGGGCGCACTGTAATCAGGCAACCGTCCTCTTCGAAGTCCGGGTCGTCCGGCGACAACGGGTTGATGCAGCTGCTGTTGGACGGACTCGCCAGGGTGAACGTCGATTGAAAAGTGGCCTGCAGGTAGCTGTAGGACACGCGCCAGTCGAGATGCCCGTTACGGCCACCAAAGCCGACATCGACACCCTGCCGGCGGGTACCACCGACGTTGTCGAAATAGCCTTCGCTCAAGCTGGTGGCGATCAACTGGATCTCGTTGGCGTCACGGGTGCGGAAGACGTCAACATTCCAGTTCAGCGCGGTGCCGCTGATCGCGCCGCGCGCACCGATTTCGAATGTGCGCGCGACCACCTGCTTGAGGTCCGGATCACTCGCGAAGTCGTTGGGCAAGCTGCACGGGATGTCAGGGTCCGCACAGCCCAGTTCGATCGACGTAGGCGCGCGGCTGCCCTCGTTGTAGTTGGCATACAAAGTGAGCGCGTGGTTCGGGGTAATCGTGATGCCGATGGCCGGATCCAGCCGATGGAAACTGTGGTTGACTTCAATCGGCACAGCCGGTGAATCGTCGGGCACGGTGACCCCATTCAGAACCACCTTGGTGTAGTCGTATCTCCCCGACACGGTCAAATGGACCAGGTCACTGGGTGACAGGGTGTCACCGAAGTAGATGCCCGAGATGTCACTGTAGCCGGCCAGATCGTTGACCATCTGCAACGGATTGATGTCGGGATCGTTGTAGGGAAACGCATTCGTGACGGTCGCGCGTCCGGGTGTCAGCCCTGCAAGCTGCTGGGTCTGGAAGAACGAGTTGAGGGTGTGCGCCGCCGACACGCCCAGCACGGCGCGGTTCTGCAGGCCGAACAGATCCTGAGAGGCACTCAACTGCAGGCCGCCACCCACCGATCGTTCGGTCAGGTGCGAGGCGTGGTTGATCCCGGGTGCACAGGCGGCGAGGTCATCGTCGTCGAAGTCCGGAGCGGCTGCTGCCAGGCCCGCACAGTCGCTGGTCGGACCCGCGTAGTCGTCATTGTCATCACCGTTCAGTGCGGCGGTGGTCAGCCGCCGGTAGTAGAGGTTGCCCGACAGCATCAGCGTGTCGCTGAAGCTGTGGCTCCCGGTCAGGTTGAGGAAATTGTACTTGTGCAGGGTCTGGTCGGGAGCCGTGAAGATCGACTGGTAGCGGTTGTTCAGCATGCTTTGGGGCTGCACGCCGTTGCCGATCAGGTTGTTGTCCGCGAAGGTGTAGGCAAGGTGCAGCGAGGTGTCGTCATCCTGCCAGCCGACCTTCGCGAAAGCCTGCCGCAGGGTGGACGGAGACAAGTCGCGCCAGCCGTCTTCGTGCAGATAGTTTGCGGTCAGGAAATAGTCGAAGTTCCCTTGCGTACCGCCGGTCTCGAACTGCGCATCGCGCCGCTCGAACGAGCCGCCATAGGCGGAAAGCTCGGTGCCCGGATTGTTGCGGCCGTCCTTGGTCTGGACCGACAATGCGCCGCCCAGCGTATTGAGCCCGAACAAGGGCACCGACGCGCCCGAGATCAGGGTGGTGCTGGCGATGGCCGACTCGGGAATGAGATCCCAGTTGACCGTGTCGCCCACCGACTCGTTGATCCGCACGCCGTCCTGGTAGACCGACAAGCCTTCGGGTGCCCCCAGCAGCGGCGAGGCGCGGAAACCGTGGTACAGGACGTCCGGTTGGAACGGGTTGTCCTGGGTGGCGTTGATGGTGATGCCCTGGAAGTTGCTGTTGAGATAATCCGCGAGATCCAGCGAGTGTTGCCGCCGCAGGTCCTTGCCCTGGGCGCGTTGAACCTGATTCGGAATTTGATTGAGCGGCACGCCTATCTCGGGCAATGGCGCGATGCCGATGACCTCGACTGTCGGCAATTGCCGGATCTCCAACGCCGGGTCAACGGCGGTTTCGTCGTGGGCCGCGCGTGCCGGCAGAGCCACCATCGACAACGACAGTGCGCTGGCAATCGCCACCGCCAAAACCTTCGGATATCCCATTCGAGTATGCCTCTCCGCTGCCAAGATCCCTGCCGGCACAACGCGGTGCCAGCCCCCTTGGGCAGGGTGTCACGCACGTGAACTTCCCGTAATGGGAGAAATTCCCGAATTTGAGTCGCTACCATGGCCAGACGATCAACCATCCCAGGATGAAGGGCATCACCATGCATCTGTCCCGATTTGTGATGTGGCGGATCGCCGCCGTGTCGATCGTCATCCTGGTATGCGCATTGTCCCTTGCGTTGTGGCAGGCGCGGTTCAACATTGCCCGCGAGGAACACGGTGCGGTCGAGGTGGCTCGATTGTTTGACCAGCTGGCCGCACTCGAAAGTGCTCCGGCCGATGCCATTGCGAGTCATCTGGATGTGCTGCGACAGATCAGCAGCAGCGGAAACTTGCGGCACCTGCGGCTGCGCCTGCAGGACAGCGGCGGACGTGACCTGCTGGCTCAGCCCAGGACGACGTCCAGCCTGCTGCAACGCGGTTATGCTTGGCTGCTGCCACCCGACTATGACGGCGCACCACCGACCCCGCCGCAGTGGACTCTGCAACGCGCTGACGGCCGGCACTATCACGTGACGTTGCTGCTCGATCCGGCCAGTGAACGCAACGAATCGCTGACCGACATTGCCGGACTGCTCGGCGTACTGCTTGGCTACAGCGCCTTGATGCTGCTGGCCATCGGCATCGCGCTGCACCTCGCGCTGCGGCCGATGCGTGACATTCTCCACGCCATTGATGAGTACGGACACAGCCACTACGACTTTCGTCTGCCACCGATGCGCCTGGTCGAACTGCACTCGATCGCCCAGGCCCTCACCAGAATGGCCCATGCGCTGGCTCACGGACAAAAGGTACGTCAGCGCCTCGACCTGCAAATGCGCACGATGCAGGAGGACGAGCGCGGGCGGCTTGCGCGCGAACTCCACGACGAGTTCGGTCAGCGACTCACCGCGATGCGTGCCAACGCCGCCTGGCTGGTTCGCAGCGCCGCCGCCTATCCCGACCTGCAGAACGTTGCCAAGGCACTCGCGAATCATTGCGAACATGTGCAGCTGGCGACTCGTGACCTGCTGCATCGCCTGCGCTCGCACGGCGCTCCCGGTGACGATGAACCTTTGCCGCTGCAGCAACTGCTGACCGAACTGGTCGACAGCTGGCGCGAACGACCCGACCAGCACACCAGCTTCAGTTTGCAAGTGACAGTCGACGACGGGGCGCTGTCCGTCGATGTTGCCCTCGCCGTTTACCGGCTGACCCAGGAGGCGCTGACCAATGTCGCCCGGCATGCCAACGCGACCACCGTGTCCATTCGGCTGAAACCGCTTGCCGGCGGGCGTCTGGAATGGTCGGTGCGCGACAACGGCACCGGCGTGGCGGACGCGGAATACGCTTTCCAGCAAGGCAGCGGCATCACGGGCATGCGTGAACGCGTATGGGCCCTGCATGGTGACATCGACATGCTGGTGGCAGATCCGGACGACCCCGGCAGACCCGGCATGTATTTGCGTGCGCGGCTGCCGCTCGCCCTTGCCGCCGCCGCGCCACTATGACGGCACGGGATTGGCGGACCTGGCGGGCGGACCGCGTCGCCATCGTCCTGGGCGGCGGCAGTCGACGCCTGGGTCAAGTGCTGACTAGGCGTCGACCAGCAAGCCGCAGGCCTGCGCGTAGCGATACATTTCCAGCGCGCTGTTCAAGCCAAGCTTGTGCCGCACGATGGTCTGATAGTTGGCAGCTGTCTTCACGCTCAGACAGCGCTGACTGGCAATCTCCTCAACTGACCCGCCGCGTGCCAGCAACAGGAAAATATCGAACTCACGGGGTGAGAGTCGCCTGTGCGCTCGCTCGCCTTCCTTTTTACCCAACGCCGTCTCAATGCCTGCAGACAGCGGACGGCCACCGGCAGCAATCTGCAATACGGCTTCGACCAGCAACTCGGGTGCACTGCTCTTGGTCAGGTAGCCGCTCGCGCCTGCCCTGATCGCCTGCGCTGCCAATTGCGGGTTGTCGTGCATGGTGAACACCAGCACGCGCAACTCCGGCACGCGTTGATGCAGACGCAGCAAGGTCGCCAGGCCACCGCGACCGGGCATTGACAAATCGAGGATCAAAACCTCGACGATGTTCTCACTCAGCCATGCGTAGGCACTTTCACCGTCACCGAATTCGGCCACCACCTGCAGCCCCGGCTCCAGTTCAAGCAAGCGGCTATAGCCGGTACGCACCACGGCGTGATCATCGGCGATGGCCACCCGGATCGTCGATGGCTCCGCCGCCTGGCTGGCTTGGACTGGAAGATTCCCTGCATCGTGCATGGGGACGTCTGCAGGGGTGCCCGGCACGAAGACCTGCCGCGCCAACCCGGCGCTCCACGCCGCAGTATCGCCTTGCGACTGTTCAATCATGGTTTGATGCAGCGCGGCGCGAGCAACTCGCTGCTGACAGCGTTACCGGCAGGAAGAACGTCCAGCGCCGGCCACAGGCATGAGCGCGTGTTGCCGAGCAACCCGAAATGCGCGGCGTGCGCTTTGCCAGGCATGGCGTTTAAAACCGTCCAGCTTGTTGCAATTGCTCGATCTCGTCGTCACGGAACAGGCGCGAACGGGTGAGAAAGCGGACCCCCTCGCCGTTCTCCAGTGAGAACATGCCGCCGCGTCCCTCGACCACGTCGATGATCAGCTGGGTGTGCTTCCAGTATTCGTACTGCTCCGGATTCATGTAGAACGGCGCGCCGGCAATTTCACCGAGCTTCACGTCGCGGTCGCCCACGATGAAATCATCCTGCGCAAAGCACATCGGCGAGGAGCCGTCGCAGCAGCCGCCGGACTGGTGGAACAGCAGCGGCCCGTTCCGTTCGCGCAACACGCCGATCAACGCCTCGGCGCTGGCGGTAGCGAGGACTTTCTCCACTGGAATTGTGTCGGACATTTGAATCTCCCAAAGTGGCATGCCGTCAGAACGTGAGCTGCTTGTCGGGCATTCGGATGCGATCGCGCCCGGGTTCAAAATGGCGGCCGTTGCCGTCATCGACGATCACCGTGCCCATATAGCAGCGATTGGCCAGGTCGTCCACCAGCGCACCGGGTTGCCGTTGCAAGCGCGCACCGACGGCGAAAGGTATCGACCGTATCTGCGGCGATCGGGTCGCCGCCTGCCCCGCTCGCTGCGTGTCCGTATCGTTGACCGTGACCGCGCCCACGGCGGCGAAACCGATTCCCTCGCCAACCTCCGTATTGTCTGTTTCACCTCACGCCCCGCCGCCTTTCCAAAATATTGCCCACGCACCGCGCGCATCTGCCGAGCCAGTTTCACCCGCCGCGGTAGATCAACTTCACCTTCGACTCTTTCGCTTCCTCGAACGTCAACGGAGCGTTGCCGTCCGGATAGCCGTTCTGCTGCAACAGGAAGGCCATGATTTCGACATAGTCCTGATGCGCCAGGCTCCCCGGTTCGGTGGCTGGCATGTTCTGCGACAGGATGGTGAAGATGTCGCCGACATGGAATTTCGCCTTGGCCGAGGCAAAATTCGGCCCCTTCAACGCGGGACCGGCGCGTCCGGCCAGCGTGGGTCCGTGACACTGGGCGCAGTTTTCCAGGAACTTCTGCTTGCCGCTGTCCGCCTGCGCCTTGGTGTACAGCGCCGGTGGCGCAGCATCGTCCGCCTGCGCCTTGGAACCAGCCGCGCAGCGGCGACTCATCCTGACGCTGTGCCGCGACCGCCACAACGATGCTGACGGCCGGCGCAGCGCCAGCTGTGCCCCACCTGTCTCCGCATACGGCGCGAGCACCCTCGCCAGCTCGCCCGAGGCGGTCAACGCCTTGATCGCGTGCTCGAAGGCCGCCGCTGCCGCGGCGTGATCACCGACGTACAGGGCTACCAGATCGAACTGCGCATGCGGCTCGCGCAGTTCGTGGTAACTGAACCTGCCCGCCTCGTGCTGCTTCGACAAGTAGCGCACCACGCTGGGCTGCCACAGCATCGCGGCATTGACAGCGCCCGCGCGCAACGCCTTCAGTGCGTCGGCATCGTTTTGATGGACGTCTGCCTGCAGCTTGGGATGACCCACGAAATACAGGTTCGGTGTCGTCAGATACGTGACGGCGACCTTGGCGTTGCCGGGCAAGCCGTCCAGCGTGGTCGCCTTGCTGCTCCTGGCCGTCACCAGCACGAACCCGGTGTGGCCATACGGCGTGGTGGCCTGGAGTCCGGACGGCACCGCGTTGGCGTCAGTATCGACGGGAAAGCCCAGCACCAGATCGCAGCTCTGCCTGGCAAGCTTGCTGAATTCCTTCGCGGAGAACCCGTCGTCGCCACCGGCACTGCTATCGAACGAATGGACCTTCAGCGAGTTGCGCTCCTGCCTGGCCACTGCGCCGGCCAACTGCTGCTCCATGGCCGCGGTGGGACTGCTTGCGTCGATGCACACCGACAGCTCGCCCGCCACGGCGGCGCCGCCGTACATGAGTACGGCGGCCACTCCGATGAGGCACAGGTGGAACCCGGCCTGGAAACGAGATCTGTTCATGATTACCTCCGTTTACAGCGAGAACACGTACAGGTGGCCACCCAGCGGGATGTTCAGCACGGCTGGATCCTTCGCCATCTCGCCACCCCAGATCGGTGTGGCGCCGCCCCAACCGGCGAACACCGACACGTACTGCTTGCCGTCCACCTTCCAGGTGCTCGGTACGCCGATGATGCCCGAGGTCATTTGCGGGCTCTTCCACAGCACCTTGCCGCTCTTCGCGTCGAACGCATACAGATAGCCGTCCGCACTGCCGGAGAACACCAGGCCGCCAGCCGTGCTCAGCATGCCGTCATTCCACGGCAACGCGGACGCATGACTCCAGACCTGCTTGCCGGTGTTGACGTCGATCGCCTGCACCTCGCCCCACTGACCCTTGAACGCCGGATCGGCAACCACCTTGAAGCTCTCGCCGAGGAACGGCAGGCCAGCCTTGTAGCTGACCGTGGTGCCCTTGATCGTCATGCAGGTGTGCATCGTCGGCACGTAGGCCAGATGTGTCTGTGGGTCGACCGAGATCGGCCACCAGTTCTTGCCGCCGAGGAAGCTGGGGCAGGTAAACACTTCCTTGCCGAGGGCCGGTCGCATTGCCGGATCGGTGGTGACCTTGCCGTCCTTCGAACCATTCACGGAGGTGGCCGTGGCGAACTTCTCCATGTAGATCAATTTGCCGTTGGTGCGGTCGATCGCGTAGAACCAGCCATTGCGGCTTGCGCTGACCAGTCCCTTGTACGACTTGCCCTGGTAGTTGATGTCGGTGAGCACGGTCTCATTGGTGCCGTCGTAGTCCCAGGTGTCGTGCGGGGTGTACTGGAAGTGCCACTTGATCTTGCCGGTGGCCGGATTCATGGCAATGACCGAGTCGGTATAGAGATTGTCACCCGGGCGCAGCGTGGCCAGCCAGGGGCCGGGATTGCCGATGCCCCAGAACAAGGTATCGGTGGCCGCGTCATAGCTGCCGGTCAGCCACGCCCCGCCGCCGCCAGTCTTGTAAGCGCCCTTTGGCCAGGTGTCGCCACCGGGTTCGTTGGGCGCGGGAACCGAGTAGGTCTTCCAGGCCTGCTTGCCGGTGTTCGCATCCAGCGCCTCGATGAAACCGCGCGCGCCGTATTCGCCGCCGGACTCGCCGACAATCACCTTGCCCTTGACGATCAAGGGCGCCAGCGTCATCGCGTAACCGATGTCGGCCGCGATCAGCTGCTTCTTCCACACCACCTTGCCAGTAACCGCGTTCAGCGCCACCACATAGTTGTCCAGCGTGGCCATGTAGACCTTGTCTCCGTACAGCGCGACGCCACGATTGACGACATCGCAGCAGATCGTCTTCAGACCCACCTGGGACAGATCATGTTGGTACTGCCACAACAGCTTGCCGGTACTGGCCTGGAACGCGAGCAGGCCATCTTTCGGCGTGGTGATGTACATGAAGTCGCCGTTGACGATCGCTGGCGCCTCGTGCCCCTCCTCCTTGCCGGTCTTGTAGTCCCAGACTTGCTTGAGTCCGGTCACGTTGCCGGTGTTGATGCTGTTGAACGGTGCATAGCCGGTGCTGGCGTAATCGCGTCGATACATCAGCCAGCCGTTGTCGTTCGCGGCGTTCTCCAGGCGGGCGCCGGTCACCGCCGGGTAATCGGCGGCCAGCGCGGTGCCGGCAAATGCCAGCATGGCCACGATCAGACTGGTCTTGCGGAACGTGATCAGGTTTTTCATGAGAGTCTCCTTGGGTTCGGTCAGGCAAATCGGAAGAAGAAAAAACCGTCGATGGATGCACCGTTCATGCGTGCGGTGGTGCCGGCGACATCCTTCGAGCGGGTCTGGCCAAGCTCGAAGTTCAGCATCACGCGTCTGGTTCGTGCGTAATACGAACCTGTCGTGACATGGCGGTTGCGGGACCCTCGAAACGGGACGCAGTCACCCGGCACCGCCGACTGGCGATGGCTTGTTGAGCGAAAGGTTGATGAACCGGCGGATGGCCCCAGCCACCCGCCGATCTGTGGCTCAGAAGAAGCCGAGCTTCTTCGGCGAGTAGCTGACCAGCAAGTTCTTGGTCTGCTGGTAATGGTCGAGCATCATCTTGTGGTTCTCGCGACCGATGCCGGACTGCTTGTAACCGCCGAATGCGGCATGCGCCGGATAGGCGTGGTAGCAATTGGTCCACACGCGACCAGCCTTGATCTCGCGGCCAAACCGATAGGCACGCGTGCCATCGCGCGTCCATACGCCGGCACCGAGCCCGTACAGCGTGTCATTGGCGATCGCCAACGCCTCCTCGTCGGTCTTGAAGGTGGTGACCGAGACCACCGGGCCGAAAATCTCCTCCTGGAACACGCGCATCTTGTTGTGGCCAAGGAAGACCGTCGGCTCCACGTAGTAGCCAGTCTTGAATTCGCCTTCGAGCAGCTTGCGCTCGCCTCCGATCAGCACCTTGGCACCTTCCTGCCTGCCGATGTCGAAGTAGGAGAGGATCTTCTCCATCTGCTCACTCGACGCCTGCGCGCCAACCATGGTCGACGGGTCGAGCGGATTACCCTGCTTGATTGCGGCAACGCGCTTGAGCGCACGCTCCATGAACTTCTCGTAGATTGACTCATGGATCAGCGCACGGCTGGGACACGTGCACACTTCGCCCTGGTTGAACGCGAACATCACGAAGCCTTCGATCGCCTTGTCCAGAAAGTCATCGTCCTCCGCGGCGACATCGGCGAAGAAGATGTTCGGCGACTTGCCGCCCAGTTCCAGCGTGGCCGGGATCAGATTCTGGCTTGCGTACTGGCTGATCAGCCGGCCGGTAGTGGTCTCGCCGGTGAAGGCAATCTTGGCGATGCGTGGGCTGGACGCCAGCGGCTTGCCCGCTTCCAGACCGAAGCCGTTGACGATGTTCAGTACACCAGGCGGCAGCAGGTCGCCGATCACCTCGGCCCAGATCAGGATGCTGACGGGTGTCTGCTCGGCCGGTTTCAACACAATGCAGTTGCCGGCGGCCAGTGCCGGCGCCATCTTCCAGCACGCCATCAATAGCGGAAAATTCCACGGAATGATCTGGCCGACCACGCCCAGCGGCTCGTGGAACTGATAGGACACCATGTCCTCATCGATCTCGCCCAGCGAACCTTCCTGCGCACGGATGCAACCGGCGAAGTAGCGGAAGTGATCGATCGCCAGCGGCACGTCGGCATTGAGCGTCTCACGGATCGGCTTGCCGTTGTCCCAGGTCTCGGCGTACGCAAGCAGTTCGACGTTCTGCTCCATCCGGTCGGCGATCAGGTTGAGAATCCGCGCACGCGCGGTGGCCGAAGTCTTGCCCCACGCCTCCTTGGCCGCATGGGCAGCGTCGAGCGCGGCCTCGACATCGGCCTTGTCCGAACGCGGGATTTCGCAGAACGGATGGCCGGTGATCGGCGTGATGTTCTCGAAGTATTTGCCGTTGATCGGTTCGATCCAGCGGCCACCGATGAAGTTGCCGTAGCGCGCTTTGAATGGAACCTGCACAGCGAGATGTTGCTGCTCGAGCTTGGTCATGGGTGCTTCCTCCGCGTGTGATGGAACGTAGTCAATGCACAGCAGATGCCGTGCCAAACACGTGCCCGCGAAGGAATTGTTGCACCGTGCCATGCCATCGAGCATTGTGGAAACTAGACATTCATCTTGATTTGTGGCGACGCAGCAACAGCAGTCCAGCGATCGGCTTGCTCTTCAGCCTTCAATGTGCTTCTTATTGAGGCACCCCTTGGAGAAGGTGTCGCAAAATGCGACGCCCGAGACATCCCATGCGCCAACCTGGCTTGACCGATTCGATCGTCAGTGCACGCCGCAGCTTCTTCGACGGCGGCGCCGCACCGCGTGGGCTGGTTCCGGACAACATCCTCGCCTCATGGCACCGCTGCCGACAGCAGGGCCAGCTGGAGAACACCTGCCCCGAGGCGGCACCGGTGGAGCGCAATGCGCTGAATCAGATGCAGGAACAGCACGAAGCGCTGCGCCGGCTATGCCGCCCCGAGCTGCAGGCCCTGTACGCCAGCGCCAACCAGGCCGGCAGCATCGTGATACTCACCGCCCCCGACGGCTTCATTCTCGACGCCCTCGGTGACGCTACCTTTCTCGACAAGGCCGCCCGGGTGTCGCTGCGTGCCGGCTCACGCTGGCGCGAGTCGGTGACCGGCACCAATGCCATCGGCATGGCGCTGTTTGAGCGCAACGCGGTGGAGGTGCGTGGGGGTGAGCACTACTACGCCCCGCATCGCGTGCTCAGTTGCTCGGCCTCGCCGATCTTCGATCCGCACGGCAAAGTCCTCGGCGTACTCGATCTGTCAGGCGAAGCATCGATGCATCATCTGCACGCCTTGGGGATGGTGCAGTTGGCAGTCGAACAGATCGAACATCGCCTGTTCGAACATCACTTCGACGGTGCCGACATTGTGCGCATCCAGCCGGACCCGGACCTGCTCGGCACGGCGCGCGAGGGCATGCTGGTCTTCGAGGCGCACCGGCTGGTGGCCGCCAACCGGCATGCGCTGCGCCTGCTCGGGGTCGACTGGGACGAGCTGGGCCGTCGCCGCTACGACGAATTGTTTGCTTCGGCCCTGCCGCGTCCGGGCAGCATGACCAGCATGCGCTGCCAGAGCGGCGAGATGCTGCATGCCAAACGCGATGCGCTCAGCCACAACGGCGTCTCCTCACGCGTTCCACGCGGCGAGCGAGCCCGCTCGATCCGGTTGCCGGAGCCAGTTTTTTCCGCCGATCTGGAAGCCGAGATTGATCGCAGCGTGCGCCTGCTGAATGCCGATATCCCACTGCTGCTGCAAGGAGAAACCGGTACCGGCAAGGAAGTGGTGGCGCGCGCATTGCACCAGCGTAGCCAGCGCCGTGCCGCAGCCTTTGTTGCGGTCAATTGCGCCGCACTGCCGGAACACCTGATCGAATCGGAATTGTTCGGCTACATGCCGGGCGCATTCACCGGCGCCCGCCGCGAAGGCGCCACCGGCCTTTTGCGCGAAGCGGATGGTGGCACGCTGTTCCTCGACGAATTGGGTGACATGCCGCTCGGGATGCAGAGTCGCCTGCTGCGCGTGCTGCAGGAGCGCGAAGTCACGCCAGTGGGCGGCAACCGCGCGCACGCGATCGACGTCGCCGTGATCGCTGCCACCCACCACGACCTGGCCGACGCCGTCGCCCGCGGTGATTTTCGTGCCGACCTGTACTACCGGGTCGCCCAGGCCACCTTGCGCTTGCCTGCCCTGCGCGATCATCTCGATCCCGCCGGCTTGATCAGGCAGCTCTGGCACGCCTTGGGTGCCGAGCAGATTCCGATGGGGTTGCACCCCGATCTGGTCGAGGAACTGGCCGCGATGCCATGGCCCGGAAATCTGCGCCAGTTGGTGGGCCTGCTGCGCAGCTTCCTGGCGCTCGGCGAAAAGGGGGCCGTCCTGACCCACGACGATTTGCCTGCCAACCTGAAACATCCGCATCCACCCACCTCAGCGCCAGGGTTGGCAGCAAAGGGTTTGTGCGGCAGTTTGCAGACGATTGAACTGCAGGCGATCGATGGGGCGATTGCCGACTGCGGCGGCAACGTCGCCGCCGCCGCGCGCAAGTTGGGGGTGAGTCGAAGCACCATCTATCGGCGCCTCAGCGAGCAGATTTCTGCCGACTGAACACGGTCGGCAACGCCGCGACACGGACGGGCGCGGTCGTCGAGCCACTGCGCCGCCGCGCCGCCGCCGGGCTCAAGCCACGGCTGAACTCTTCGTCGGGGTCCATACAAGCCGAAGGCAGCCCCCGCTGCGCATCGATCAAGCGTTGGGCAGCTCGTCGCATTCGCTGGCCAGCCGGTATCCCCGCTGTGTCTTTCAGACAGGCCAGCTCCTCGCGCTCGCGTCCGAATCGGTCTTGCTTGAGTCGGGGTTGGTGCCATCAACCAGAATGCGTGCCACAGCATCAGCGAATTGCGCAAGGATTACCGGCTCATGCGCCGCGCCATAGCCTTGAAACCATCGCAACAGGTTGCTGTGAGGAAAGGCCTGTCGCCTCGATGACCGACTGCCGCGTCAAGGCGGAGGCGCACGGCGTTTGCATTCCTCGTGTTTTTCGCGGGTGGCGACCGGTAGCCGTTCAGCGAGAAAATCAATCAAGGCACGCACGCCGGGCAGCAAGCCGCGGCGACTGGGGTAGATGAAATGCATGA
>JBDTKM010000331.1:0-21199 GCA_039935315.1 Rhodanobacter sp.
CCGGATTGATCAGATAGACGTAGGTGCAGATGAGGAATGCGGCAAACATCAACCAGAACGGCAACGTCGTGAATCCTTCCCAACCCATGGCCCAGGCGCCATCGAAATGCGGAGCAAGCGCGGCGACGACGTCGTTCGCCGGGTTCACGTGAATGGCGCTGCCGAACCAGTTGCCATAGAGCAGCGGCCCGATCGTGAGGTAGCCGATCACCAGGGATGGAACCGCCAGCACAATCAGCGGTACGGTGACGACCCATGGTGACTCCTTCGGCGCGTGCGCCAGCACTCCCGGCGGCAACTCCTGATGCTCGTCGGCATGTCCGTGCGAGTGAATGACCTTGAAACGTTCCTTGCCGTGGAACGTCAGATACATCTGACGGAAGGTGTACAGGCCGGTGACCAGCACACCTGCCATCACGCAGAAGTAGGCGTAATTCGCGCCCCATCGATGGGATTCGCCAACCGCTTCGATGATGGCGTCCTTCGAGTAGAAGCCCGAGGTGAACGGCATCGCGACCAGCGCGAGCGAGCCCGCCCACATCGTGATCCAGGTGATTGGCATGTACTTGCGCAAGCCACCCATGTAGCGCATGTCCTGCTCGTGGTGCATCGCCATGATCACCGAGCCGGCACCGAGGAACAGCAGCGCCTTGAAGAACGCGTGCGTCATCAGGTGAAACACGGCGCCGGAGTACATCGACACGCCCAGCGCCACCGTCATGTAACCCAACTGCGACAGCGTGGAGTAAGCAATCACGCGCTTGATGTCGTTTTGCACGATACCGACCATGCCGGTGAACAGCGCGGTGGTGGCGCCGATCACCAACACGAAACTCAGCGCGGTGGACGACAGCTCAAACAACGGCGACATGCGCGCCACCATGAAAATGCCGGCCGTGACCATGGTCGCGGCATGGATCAGCGCCGAGATCGGGGTCGGACCTTCCATCGAGTCGGGCAGCCACACATGCAGCGGCACCTGGGCGGATTTACCCATCGCGCCAACGAACAGCAGGATGCAGATCACGGTCGACGCATCCCACTGGGTGTTGGCCGTAATCTGCAAGTGTTGGCCAATCAGGGTCGGCGCCGCACTGAATGCGGTGGCGTAATCCAGCGTATGCAGAAAGGTCAGCACCGCGGCAATACCGAGCAGGAAGCCGAAATCGCCCACGCGATTGACCATGAAGGCCTTCAGGTTGGCGAAAATCGCAGATGGCCGCTTGTACCAGAAACCGATCAGCAGGTAAGACACCAGGCCCACTGCCTCCCAACCGAAGAACAGCTGGAAGAAGTTGTTGCTCATCACCAGCATGAACATGGAGAAGGTGAACAGCGAGATGTAGCTGAAGAAGCGCGTGTAACCGGGGTCATCGCGCATGTAGCCGATCGTGTACACGTGCACGACCAGTGACACGAACCCCACCACCACCAGCATCATCGCGGTCAGGCGATCGACCATGAAGCCGACGCTGGCGTTGACATGGCCGATCTGGAACCAGGTGTAGAGGTTCTGGTTGTAATTCTCCGCCCCGCCAATGGTCAGTTGATACAGCACGTGAAAAGACAAGCCGACCGAGATCAGCATGCCCAGGATGGTGATGCTGTGCGCCGCAATGCGACCGGTGCGTCCAAGAAACGCGCTGGGAAACCCTGCCAGCACACAGCCGACCAGGGGTGCCAGCGCGATGATCAGCAGGACACTTGTGGAGAGACCCATGGGTTCAGCCCTTCATGCTGTCGATGTCAGCAATATTGATCGTGCTGCGAGTGCGGAACAGCACGACCAGGATCGCCAGGCCGACGGCAGCTTCCGCCGCGGCCACGGTGAGGATGAAAAACACGAACACTTGCCCCGAAACGTCGCCAAGAAAACGCGAGAACGCCACGAAGTTCATGTTCACGGCAAGCAGCATCAGCTCGATCGACATCAGCAGCACGATCACGTTCTTGCGGTTGATGAACAGGCCGGCGACAGCGATGCAGAACAGCACCGCCCCGAGCACGATGTAGTGGGCGAGCGAGATCATGACTGGGGTTCTCCTGCAGGCTTTTCGTCGGTGCCGGCTGGTGGTTCGGAGCGCACGGCGGCCATCTTTACCAAACGTACGCGATCGCGCGGATTGACCTTGACCTGTCGGCTGGCCGACTCGTACCGCGTATCGTGGCGCTCACGCAAGGTCAGCGCCACCGCGGCGACCAAGCCGACCGTGAGGATCAGCGCGGCCACCTCGAACGGAAGCAGGAATTTCGTGTACAGCGCGTGGCCCAGCCATGCCGTATTGGACAGACTGGCGGCGGTCGCCGGATTGACGCCCAGGTCTTGCGCGTGCATCGCATGCACACCGATCAGACCGAGCATCTCAACCAGCATCACGACGGCAACGACCACGCCCACCGGCAGGAACTTCACAAAGCCCTCGTGCATTTTCTCCTGGTCGATATCGAGCATCATCACCACAAACAGGAACAGCACCATCACCGCGCCGACGTAGACCACTACCAGCACCAGCGCAAGGAACTCCGCGTCAAGCAACATCCACAGGCAAGCGGCGCTGAAAAACGTCAGCACCAGCGCCAGTACCGCATGCACGGTGTTCTTCAGCGTGATGACCGCCAGCGCGGCGACCACGGTGACCATGGCGAAGGCATAAAAGCAGATGAGCTGCAGCGTTTGGGGATTCATCGAAACACCTCAGCGGTACGCCGCGTCTTGGGCGCGGTCCGCAGCAATCTGCTGTTCAAAACGGTCACCAATGGCGAGCAGTTGATTCTTGGTCACCACATTCTCCCCACGCTGCTCGAAATGGTATTCGTGGATCGAGGTCTCGACGATCGAGTCGACCGGGCAGCTCTCCTCGCAAAAGCCGCAGTAGATGCACTTGAACAGATCGATCTCGTAGCGGGTGGTGCGGCGGGTACCGTCTTCGCGCACGTGCGAATCAATCGTGATGGCCAGCGCCGGGCACACCGCTTCGCACAGCTTGCACGCTATGCAACGCTCCTCGCCGTTGGCGTAACGACGCAGTGCATGCAAGCCGCGGAAGCGATTCGACTTGGGAATATGTTCCATCGGGTAGCGCATCGTGTACTTGGGCTTGAACATGTAGCGCATCGTCACACCCATGCCGGCAAACAACTCCACCAGCATCAGACTTTTGAAATACCGAGTTATCGTAGCCACCACTTACGCTCCCATACCGATGCCGGCCACGCCGTAGAACTTCAGCAAGCCGGCGACAAAGACCCAGACGATGGCGATGGGAATGAACACCTTCCAGCCCAGTCGCATGATCTGGTCATAGCGGTAGCGCGGAAACGTCGCGCGGAACCACAGAAACAGGAACGACATCACGAAGGCCTTGATGAACAGCCAGATGAATCCACCGGTCCAGATCCAGTTGATCCATCCCGGCGCATCGGCATGAATCCATCCGTGCAGCGGGCTGTACCAGCCGCCGAGAAAGAAGATGGCCGACAGGAAACTGACCAGTATCATGTTGGCGTATTCGGCCAGGAAGAAAATCGCGAATGCCGACCCGGAATATTCCACGTGGAAACCGGCGACGATTTCCGACTCACCCTCGGCCATGTCAAACGGCAGCCGATTGGTTTCGGCGACACCGGAGATGAAATAAATCACGAAGACCGGCAACAGCGGCAACCAGAACCAGTCGAAGAAGCCCTTGCTGCCGGCCTGGGCGTTGACGATGTCGCTGAGGTTCAGGCTGCCCGCCAGCACCATGACGCAGACCAGACACAGCCCCATCGCCAGCTCATAGGAGATCACCTGTGCCGCCGAGCGCATCGCGCCAAGCAACGCATAACGTGAGTTGGAGGCCCAGCCCGCGATAATGATGCCGTAGACCCCCAGCGAGGTCATCGCCAGCAAGTAGAGAACGCCGGCGTTGGCATTGGACAGCACCATCTTGCCACTGAACGGAATCACCGCCCACGCCGCCAGCGCAGGAATCAACGCGAGCATCGGGGCCAGGTAATACAGGAAGCGATTGGCCTTGGTCGGCAGGATCACTTCCTTGATCAGCAGCTTCACCACGTCGGCGAATGCCTGCAGTACGCCAGCCGGACCGATCTTGATCGGCCCCAGACGCACATGCATCCAGCCGATGACCTTGCGCTCCCAGTACACGAACATCGCCACCGAGATAACCAGTGGCAGCACGATGCACAGGATGTAGATCAGCGGCCACAAGACCTGGTTGATGAGTTGATCAGCCATGATGCCTATGCCTTGCGCAAGGTGATGGCTGCGCCATAAGGCGGCAGCGTGGCGGTGAGGTCCTGCGCCGCTTCGATCCACACTGCACGATCGGGCACGGTCACATCGATCAGCACGGGAAGCAGCACGTCATCCAGGCGAGCCTTGTCGCCGGCCGCCAGTCCCAGGCGGGCGGCTTCCTCCGGATTCAGGCGGAACGCCGGCGCGCGATTGAGCGGGTGCGCATTCAGCGCGGTGGCACGTCGCAAGACCGCGTCGCCGCGATAGATCGGCCAAGTGGCAACCCGGGTCAGACCGCTGACCGCTGGGCGCTCGGCCAGTCCGCCAGCCGGAGACGTCGCGCGTTCGCTGATATCCTCGCGCAATCCGGCGATGTCGTCGAACTCGAAACCGGGAAGCTGCAGTGAGCCGCCCAGCGCGCGCAGCACCTTCCAACCGGGTCGGGCCTGGCCTGGCGCCTTGGAACCGGCAGCCACACCCTGCGCCAGACCATCCACATTGACCAGGGTGGCGTCGATTTCCGGCAGCAACGCGATCGGCAGGATGACGTCGGCCACTTCGCGCAGCGCGGCTCCGGCAAAGGCGCTGAATGCCACGACCCGCTCCGCTTCACGCAACGCTTTCAGCGCCATGCTGCCATCGGCAAAATCGTACGGCGGTTCGATGCCATACAGCAAGTAGGCCTTGCGTGGTTGCGCCAGCATCGCGTGGACGTCCAGTCCACCATTGCCCGGCAGGACGCTCAGTCGAGCCAGGCCGATGGCGTTCGCCCCGACCGGTACTTCGTTGTAGCCAGCACCCGTCGCATCGGCAATGAACCGCGCAATCGCGCGCAACCAGGAGGCCTGCGGATGGTTTACCGCCGCCTCGCCCAGAATGACCACAGCCTTGCCCGATTTCAACGCGGCTATCGCGTCGCTGTCGCCCGGATCACTCTGCACCGCGTTGATCGCATCAACCAGCGCCGCCGGCGCCGCCACACTCGCGGACGTAGCGGCCTTGGCCAGCGCCAGCAACGCATCGACCAGCGCCGGCGGCGCGACGATCGATTCGCCCGCCAGCGGATAGTTGAAGTCGAAATGCACCGGATTGACGGCGTAGATCTTCGCTCCTTTCTGGGTGGCATCGAGCACCCGATGATTAAGCAGCGGCATTTCCTGACGCAGGTCGCAACCTACCAGCAGGGCCGCCTTGATCTCCCCGATCTCGGCCACCGGCAGGGCGAATGGCTGTGCCACGGCATGGTCAGCGAAATCGAGCTGACGCAGGCGATGATCGATGTGCGCGCTGCCCAGGCCCCGAGCCAGTCTGACCAGCAGGTCACCCTCCTCGTTCGACGTGGCCGGATGCACGAGGATGCCCATCTCGCTGCCCGGCGTCTGCTGCAGCGCCTTGCCTGCAAACGCAAGCGCGTCTTCCCAGGTGGTCACTTGCCACTGGCCGTCACGCTTCACTTCCGGCGCGTGCAGGCGGTCGTCGGCATACATGCCCTGATGGCTGTAGCGGTCACGATCGGACAGCCAGCACTCGTTGATTGTCTCATTGTCCCGCGGCACCACGCGCAGGACCTCACCACGGCGTGTATGCAGCCACAGGTTGGAGCCCAATGCGTCGTGATAGCCGACCGAGGGCTTGGCGATGAGCTCCCACGAGCGCGCCTTGAATTGAAAAACCTTGTCGGTCAACGCACCGACCGGGCACACGTCGATGATGTTGCCGGACAACTCACTGTCAATGTTCTTGCCGATGTAGGTGCCGACCACCATGTCTTCGGTGCGCCCCATGGCACCAAACTCGGGGCTGCCGGCAACTTCATTGAGCACGCGGATGCAGCGCGTGCAATGAATGCAGCGGGTCATGTAGGTCTTGACCAGCGGCCCGATATTCTCGTCCGCCACCGTGCGCTTGCGCTCGGTGAAGCGCGACACGCTGCGGCCGAAGCCCAGCGACAAATCCTGCAGCTCGCACTCGCCACCCTGATCGCAGACCGGACAATCCAGTGGATGGTTGATCAACAGGAATTCCATCACATCCCGTTGGTACTGCAACGCCAGTTTGGAGCGCGTCAGCACCTTCATGCCGTCGGTAACCGGCGTGGCGCATGCAGGCAAGCCCTTGGGCACCGGTCGGCCACCCATCTCCACCTCGACCATGCACATGCGGCAGTTTGCGGCGATCGCCAGTTTGCGGTGGTAACAGAAGCGCGGAATCGGGATGCCCGCCTGGTCCGCCGCCTGGATGATCATCGAGCCCTTCGGCACCTGCATGGCCTTGCCATCGATCTCGATGCTGACCAGGTCGGTCGGGTTGCTGGTCGGCTGCGCACTCATACCGTCACTTCCTCATGCGAATCCACGATCGAGCGACCATGCTGCACGTAGTATTCGAACTCGTCCCAGAAGCGTGCCAGGAAACCCTGCACCGGCCACGCCGCCGCTTCGCCGAATGCGCAAATGGTGTGCCCCTCGATCTGGCCGGCAATCGCCTTCAACCGGTGCAGATCTTCCACGGTACCATTGCCCTCGACGATCCGCGTCAACACGCGGTACATCCAACCGGTACCCTCACGGCACGGCGTGCACTGGCCACAGGATTCTGCCCGGTAGAAGCGCGCAATGCGCCAACATACCTTGACCATGCAGGTGGTCTCATCCATCACCACGACCGCGCCCGACCCCAGCCCGGAACCGGCATTTCTCAGACAGTCGTAATCCATCGTGCATTCCAGCATGACGTCGGCCGGCAGCACCTTCATCGACGTGCCGCCCGGAATCACGGCCTTCAGCTGGTGCCCGTTGCGCACGCCGCCGGCCATTGCCAGCAGGTCCTTGAATGACATCCCGAGTGGCACTTCAAAGTTCCCGGGGTGGTTGACATGCCCGGACACCGAGAAAACCTTGGGCCCGCCATTGTTCGGCTTGCCAATGTTGAGGAACCAGTCCGCACCGTGGCGAAGGATCGCCGGCACCGAGGCATAGGTCTCGGTATTGTTGATCGTGGTCGGCTTGCCATACAGGCCGAAATTGGCCGGGAACGGCGGCTTGAACCGCGGCATCCCCTTCTTGCCTTCCAGCGATTCCATCATCGCGGTCTCTTCGCCGCAGATGTACGCGCCGGCACCGAGCGCGCCATGGATGTCCACGTCGATGCCCGTACCCTGCACGTTCTTGCCCAGCAGGCCGGCGGCGTAAGCCTCCTTGAGCGCGGACTCGAAGTGCTCGAACGGTTCGAGGTGGAATTCGCCGCGCAGGTAGTTGTACGCCACGGTCGAGCCCGTGCAGTAGCACGCGATCGCCATGCCTTCGATGACGGCATGCGGGTTGTAACGCAGGATGTCGCGATCCTTTGCCGTGCCCGGTTCAGACTCGTCTGAATTGCACAGGATGTACTTCTGCATGTCGCCCTTGGGCATGAAGGACCACTTCAGCCCGGTCGGAAAGCCCGCACCGCCACGGCCGCGCAGGCTGCTCTTCTTGATTTCCTCGATCAGCGAGGCCGGATCGGGCTTGTCGGCGAGAATCTTGCGCCATGCCTGGTAGCCGTCGACCTTCTCGTAGCTTTCCATCGTCCACGGCTGGTCGAAATGCAGGGTCGTGTAGACGACCTGGTGTTCCTGGGGTGCGGGTCCGACGGCCATCAGTGGTTTCCCTCCGCGCCATGTGCAGCGGGACCGTCAAGCGTCAAGCTGTCCAGGATCGCATCGAGTTTTTCGGTGGTGAGGTATTCGTGGTAGTGACCGTTGACGGTGGCGGCAGGAGCATAGACACACGCAGCGATGCACTCCTCCTCCTGTTTCAGATAGACGCGGCCATCCGGCGTGCTTTCGCCGAGCTTGATGCCGAGCTTCTCCTCGCAATGCCGGACCAGCTCTTCGGCGCCATTGAGCCAGCACGAAATATTGGTGCAGATCGCCACGTTGTTTCGACCGACCGGCTTCGTCTCAAGCATCGAATAGAAACTGGCCACTTCGTAAGCCCATATCGCAGGCAGGTCGAGATATTTCGCCACCGCCGCGATCAACTCGTCAGTGAGGAAACCACGGTTCTGTTCCTGCGCAACGAACAGCGCCTGGATCAGTGCCGAGCGCTTGCGGTCCGCCGGAAACTTGGCCACCCAATGATCGACGTGACGACGGGTATCTTCGCTGAGCACGACGAGTGGATCGACGTGCCTTACCTGCTCGTAGTGCCCAGTAGCTTTCATGCGTGGAACTCCGGAAATCTGAAATCTGAAATCAGGAATGGGGGAACCTCACCACGCATCGCAGCAATCCTGACTCCGTTGCAACAGTCACGGCTGGCCAAGGCGTAATCGCGGGAGCTGCCGCGAAGCGCTCCACTCGTTCCAGATTCCCGATTTTCGATGCCCGGCTTCATCGATCCACCTCGCCGAACACGAGGTCGTAGGTACCGATCATGGCCACCACATCGGCAAGCAGGTGGCCGCGCACAATCGTGTCCATGGACGACAGGTGCGCGAAGCCCGGGGAGCGCAGGTGCACCCGAAACGGCTTGTTGGCACCGTCAGAAACCAGGTAGCAGCCAAACTCGCCCTTGGGCGCCTCAATCGCGCAGTACGTTTCGCCCGCCGGCACGCAATAGCCTTCGGAGAACAGCTTGAACCACTGGATCAGCCCTTCCATGCTCTCCTTCATTTCAACCCGCGACGGCGGTGCCACCTTGAAGTTCTTCACGATCACCGGACCGGGATTGGCGCGCAGCCATTCCACGCACTGGCGAATGATGCGGTTGGACTGGCGCATCTCCTCGACCCGACACAGATACCGGTCATAACAATCGCCGTTGACACCGACCGGTATGTCGAAGTCCATCTCGGCATACTTCGCGTAGGGCTGCTTCTTGCGCAGGTCCCATTCCACACCGGAGCCACGCAGCATCGGGCCAGTCATGCTCCACTGCTGGGCCAGTTCCGGCGAGACCACGCCGATACCGACTGTGCGCTGCTTCCAGATGCGGTTGTTGGTAAGCAATTCCTCGTACTCGTCCACCTTGCTCGGGAAATCGGTGGTGAACGCATCCAGGTAATCGAGCATCGAACCTTCGCGCCAGCTGTTGATGCGCTTCAGATCCTTGCCCTTGTGCCACGGCGACTCGCGGTACTGGGACATCTGTGCCGGCAAGTCGCGGTAGACGCCGCCGGGACGGTAGTAGGTGGCATGCAAGCGCGCGCCAGATACCGCCTCATACACGTCCATCAGCTCCTCGCGCTCGCGGAACGTGTAAAGAAAGACCGCCATCGCGCCCAGATCGAGTGCGTTCGAACCCAGCCACATCAGATGATTCAGGATGCGCGTGATCTCGTCGAACATGGTGCGGATGTACTGCGCGCGCTCCGGTGGTTCGATGCCGAGCAGGTTTTCGATCGCGCGCACGTAAGCGTGCTCGCAGCACATCATCGAGACGTAGTCGAGGCGATCCATGTAGCCGATCGACTGGTTGAACGGCTTGGACTCGGCCAGCTTCTCGGTGCCCCGGTGCAACAGGCCGATGTGCGGATCCACGCGCGCGATGGTTTCGCCGTCCATTTCCATGATCAGGCGCAGCACACCATGCGCGGCCGGATGCTGCGGGCCGAAATTCATCGTGTAGTTGCGAATTTCCTGCGCCATCTCAGTTCTCCCGCCACTTGTCGGCGGCTTCCGCCTTGGATTGCAACAGGTCGGCGTCATTGCGGATCGTGCGCGGCACCAGCACGCGTGGTTCGATCGACACGGGTTCGTAGATCACGCGTTGCTGCTCGGGGTCATAGCGCACCTCGACGTTGCCGATCAACGGGAAATCCTTGCGGAACGGATGACCCACGAAACCGTAATCGGTAAGGATCCGTCGCAGGTCCGGGTGACCTTCGAAAATAATGCCATACAGATCGAACGTCTCACGCTCGAACCAGTTCACGCCCGGCCACACCGACGTCAGCGACGGCACCTTGGGCAAGCTGTCGTCTTCACAGAATACGTGCAGGCGCAGGCGTCGGTTGCGCTCGACGGAGAGCAACTCGATGACGGCCGCAAAGCGCCGCGGTTGATGGTCGCCAACTGGCCGCTCGGCCCAGCTGAAGCGACCTTGCGCTTGACCCTGGACCCCGCGTCCGAAGCCCGTGCCGGTTGCCTTGTCAGTGTTCCATTCCACCTGGCCATAGCCGAGGTAGTCGATGCCGCAAAGGTCAATCAACTCGCCAAACAGGAACGCCGGCTCGTCACGCAAGGCGGTGGCCACGGCGACCAGGTCGGCGCCGGCCACCTCGGCGGTGGTCTCGTTGCGTTCCGTGCGCACGCGCAAGGTATCGCCGAAGCGCGCGGTGAGCTGTTCGGCCAGCGGCTTGGCAGAGGTATCGGACATGTCAGGACCTCACGAACGCGCGATCGTGTTGGTGCGGCGGATCTTCTTCTGCAATTGCAGGATGCCGTGGATCAACGCTTCGGCCGTGGGTGGGCAACCGGGCACATAGATGTCCACCGGCACGATGCGGTCGCAGCCGCGCACCACCGAATAGGAATAATGGTAATAACCGCCGCCGTTGGCACAACTGCCCATCGAGATCACCCATTTCGGCTCGGGCATCTGGTCGTAAACCTTGCGCAGCGCAGGCGCCATCTTGTTGACCAGGGTGCCTGCCACGATCATCACGTCCGACTGGCGCGGGCTCGGGCGGAAGATCACGCCATAGCGATCCAGATCCAGGCGCGCCGCGCCGGCATGCATCATCTCCACCGCACAGCAGGCCAGCCCGAACGTCATCGGCCACATCGAGCCGGTGCGCGCCCAATTCATCAACTCGTCCATGCGCGCGGTGGCAAAACCGCGTTGCACGACGGGATTGTCGGCGGCCGGACGCAGGATATCGTCGACGACACTGACCGGATCGGGATTGTGCATCGACCGGCTGATGGTATCGATCACTCCCATTCCAGTGCCCCTTTCTTCCACACGTAGGCAAAGCCGATCACCAGCAGCGTCAGGAACAGCCCCATCTCGATCAACGCAATCAGACCGATCTGGGTGAACACCACCGCCCACGGAAACAGGAAGGCAACTTCCAGGTCGAAGATGATGAACAGGATGGCGAGCAGGTAATAACGCACGTCGAAGCGCATCCGCGCGTCCTCGAATGCCTCGAAGCCGCATTCGTAAGGGGCGAGCTTCTCCGACTCGGGCCGGCGCGGGCCGGCAAGCATGCCGATCACCAGCAGCGCCAATGCCAGGCCGGTGGCAACGCCGATGAACAAGAGGACAGGCCAGTATTCGGCTAGCACGATGCAACATACCTCCGCGCCACGAGGCGCATCAGTGACCGATGGGAACTTGAGTCAAGAACTCCACGATCCTACGACTTCGATTCGGCTGGCCGGCGCGGCAGCGATGCCGCTCGGCGACGCTGGCGAATGAAGTCCGCAAGCGCCCGACATTTCGCAAATCCAATTTGCGAATCCGGGCATTGTATCAGTGCGCTTGGGTACAACAAGCATTGATTGCCTCATCGCGCTTAACGTGACCCGTGCCACGCACCACGGACCGCGACGCCGCGTCATAACGTTGTCACATCGTCTGCGTCGGGCGTTCGGAATTGAGCGTGCCCGCAAGGATGTTCTCGATGCGGCTGCGGGCAGCCTCGGCATCGCTTGATTCATTGAAATGAATGCCGATCCCCGCCGTGCGATTGCCCTGGGCGCCGACCGGACTGATCCACACAACCTTGCCCACGACGGACAAGCGTTCCGTCTCGTCCGCCAGGGTCACCAGCAGCACCACTTCGTCACCCAACGCATACGGCTGGGCGGTGGGAGCAAATAGCCCGCCGTGCTTGAGAAACGGCATATATGCGTTGTACAGCGATGCCGCATCCTTGATTTTCAGCGAGATGATGCCTTGACGGCCTGCCATCGGTTTCATGCGGAACTCCTGTCCGGGCGCACACGCGGCCCGGTCAACTCGGGTGATCTTAGAGGGTGTGCGGTGAGCGCACCACTGTGACCGCACATGGCAACGCCCGATGTCGTCATCAGCCCTTGGCCGGACCTGACCGCAGCAACTGGCGTTTGCTCACCAGATCGCCCCATGACAACGGGGGTACCCAGCCAGCCACCCAGGCCGGCACAGCGGATGCCGCGATCGGCCGCGATATCCAGAACCCCTGCAACTGGTGGCAGCCCAGCGATGCCAACAGGTCTCCTTGCGCCGCCGTCTCCACGCCTTCGGCGATCACGGTCTTGGCCAGCATGCGCGCGGTGGTGATCACGCCCGCCGCGATCGCCATGTTGCGCTCGTCGTGAAGAATGTCATGGACGAAACTCTGGTCCAGCTTGATGTGCTCGATATCGAGCTGCTGAATATGACTCAGCGACGCCGATCCGGTGCCGAAGTCATCAAGACCGACTCGAATGCCGCGACGACGACACTCCTCGATGACGACCTTGGCCCGCGCATGATCCATGCTGGGACCGGTTTCCGTGATCTCGATCCCGAAACCCACGTTCATCACATCCGGGTAGTTGTCCAGGACGGCGTCGATGTCGGCGAAGAAGCACGGATGCAACAGGTGGCGCGTGCTGATGTTGACCGACACTGGAATCGGCAGGCCGGCGCGCAACCATGTCTGGCAACACCGAAGCGCTTCATCCAGCACGTAGCGGCCGATCGGCCGGGCCAGCTGGGGGTCGTCCAGCACGTGCATGAAATGGTCCGGGCCGATGAGTTCCCCGTCACGATCGTCCAGGCGCAGTAACGCCTCCATTCCGGCCACGCCGTTGATCCCGGGCAAGCCATCGATATAGACGATCGGTTGAAACACCAGCAGCAGGCGCGATTGTTGCAATCCCTGCGCGATCCGCTCACGCATCGCCTGCAACCGCACCTGCTCCAGCTCCAACGCCGGCTCATACAGCGAACCGCGATCCTTGCCCTCGCCCTTGGCTTCGTACATGGCCATGTCCGCATGCCGGATCAGGCCCTCGGCACTGGATTCATCAAGTGGAAACAAGGTCCATCCGATGCTGGCAGACAGGTTGAGCTGCACTTCCTGCAGATGGAAAGGCGCCCGCAACACCTGCAGGATGCAGCGGCTGATCACATCCAGCTGCTCGCGGCTATCCAGCCCGGGAATCAGCAGCCCGAACTCGTCACCACCGAACCGGGCCAATACATCAGCTTCACGCAACATGCCGCGGATGCGCGATGAGGCCTCGGCCAGCACGAGGTCGCCCCCGCTGTGGCCGGCGCTATCGTTGACGCTCTTGAAGCGATCCAGGTCCAGGATACCGACCGCCAGCAAAGAACCGTCATCCTGCGCCCGGGTTCGCGCCTGCTCCAGCAGTTTGAACAACAGGCGGCGATTGGGCAGGCCGGTGACCATGTCATGGAACCCCAGGCGCTCGACCTTTGCTTCGTGCAATTTCCGTTCGGTGATCTCGTGCTGCTGCCATATGCGGCCGTTAGCGACACCATCGACCCGGATCGGCATGAAGTCGCGCAGCAGCGTGCGATCACCCACCAGCTGCACTTCCTCGCCCTGCACCGCCTCGTTGCGCGCCGTGATCTCGACGACGCGCGCGAGCTCACGCTCGGGATCCTGATAGGCACGACTGATCCGGGCATACAGTGCTTCGGAAGACCAGCCTTCCAGTTCGGCAGGAGTCTCGACCAGCCCGAACAAGCGGCAGAACGCCTCGTTGGCGAACTTGACCAAGCCGGCCTCGGAGAACACCAGCACGCCGGAATACTGGTTGGAGAGAATCGCGCGAACCTGCTGCAGGTTGGCGCGCAGGTCCCGTTCGGCAAGCAGCTTGGCCGCCTGGGTACGTTGCATCTGCATGCCCAGCCCAAGCTCGACAGCCATCTCGAGGAACACCTGTGTCTCGGCCAGGGTGAAGGCATCAGGATGGGTGGCACCCATCACCAGCGCGCCGACAACAGTGTCATTCACCCGCAATGGGAGTGCCAGCGTCGCGCAGACACCAAGGGCGTCGTCCTGCAATGGCCAGTCCTGCGGCATGCCCGGGCCCCAGTGGCGGACGCACGGCTCGCCATGTGACAAGGCGGTCACCACCGCATCACCGGCATGGTCTGGCTCCGCAAGCAGCAGACAGGCGCCGGAGGCTGGGATACTGTCCAGGCCGGCTTGGTAGCGCAATCGCAGTGTCGTGGCGTGGTCATTTTCAAGCAGACCGATCCAGGCGAAGCGATAACCACCCACCCGGCGCGCGACGTCGCTGGAGTCCGCCAGCAAGGCTTCTTCATCCGCGCTGCGCGTGACGACCTTGGTCATTTCGCTGAGCAGGCGCAAGGCGCGTCGCTGGCGCGCCTCTTCCTGCGCCGATTGCAGCAGCAGGTGGCGCTGGGCCTGCGCCTCGAGCCCCAAGCCGATACTCGCGGCGGCTTGCTGCAACAGCTCGACCAATCTTGCAGAGAAGAACCCGGGATTCGTGGCGCGTATCACCAGCCCTGAGCGGACGGTGCCCGAAACCATCACCGGGACAGCCATGGCGCAAGTCACGTCGTGCCGCAGGTATGCACGCTGCAGTTGTTCCAAACCGGGCGCGTGGCGCAGGTCGGGCTCCATCTGCGGCACACCGCGCCAGAATGATGGCTGCACCCTGGAGAGCGGTGTCTCGTCCGGATAGATATCCGCCAGGTTTGCAGGAACGACTACCGGCGCGACCCGTCGAAACCAGCCTGCGGCATGGTCCGCCTCGCCGACCATGACCAGCAAAGCCCCCAATCGCCGTTCGAGCACTTCGATGATCGCCTCGTACAATTCCGGCGGCTCGACCGCACGAACCAGCAACTGCGCAATTTCGGACAGCGCCGCGTAACAGCTCTCGCTGGAAACAGTCGCGTCCGTATTGACTTGCATCAAATTCGAATCCTGCGTCTGTACCTTCAATGCCGCCTCGGCGGGAACTGCACGCTACCGTTGGACTTGCTCCATGCGGACCGTCCATCTCCATCAACAGCCTGCGGCAGCGCCGGTCACGGTTTGACCCGTCACCCAACAGCAAGCTAGCTCGGTCGCCCGGGCCATGCAACCTCCTTCACGGGCGGCTCCCCGGGTGCAGCCAGCTCGCACCAGCCCCAGCGATCGAAGATCCATGGTGAGGTCAGACTCAGTGACAGTTTGACGAAGCATGGACTGCTCTGCTTGCTTGCCGGCAGCGACAGAAGAAATTGTCCGTCCCCGGCGCCCCTCAGCGGAGCATCACGCCAGGCCCAACGGTGGACGCCGGCGCAACTCACCAGCTCGAGTTGCAACCACGGCTGCAGCCATCGTGCCGGCTGCCACGGCAATGTGGCACGAGCTGCTCGCGGCTCACCGCGCAAGTTCACGTAGCGCTCCGGCCTTTCGGTCAGCCGGCGCAGGCGCTTGTCGCTCAGCGCGACTTGACTGCGGTGCTCCTGCAGCGCAGCGCGTTTGTTCGACATCTGCGCAGGCGTCGGGTCGATCTGCACGCAGCGGGTGCCGGCCGCTTTACCGTGCACCAGATAGGCGAGCAGTGTGGGCGCATCGGCCTGGCTGGCCAGGGCCAGGCGCACCAGCACGTGCGCTGCGCTGTGATCGGGGTGCTCATCCTGCAGCGCAGGCAACGCAATCAGATCAGGCGTGAAGCGGCCGATCGCGTCTGCAACCGTCGCCACGGCGTTGTCAGGCGAGTGCAACAGTAGCTCGGTGACGCCCAGGTCCGGCCAGTTCAAAGTGTGCAGCGCGGACGGCCGAATTCCCAGCGCGGCAAGTGCGCGCAGCAATTCCTCGCCGCGCCGCCGCGCCCAACGCTGCCGATCCAGCACACCAATGCGCCAACGCCGCTCCAGCCAGCGCTGCGGCCATGGATTGTTGTCGCCGGCGGTCAGCAGCAGTAGCTGCACCTCGCCGCCTGCCGCCCGCACCTGCTGCATCAACACACCGGTGGCGATGGTCTCATCATCCGGATGGGGCGCAATCACCAACAAGCGCGTACGCGCGGAAAACACCGGCAAGCCAGCAGCCGTGCGTGCGGTGATCAACGCCACCGAGCCAGCAATTCCAGCAGCAGCAGGTCGATCCGCAACGGACCCCGCAAACTTTCGCGGGTGCGGTTCGCCGCGTCATACCACTCGCCCAGCGCCTCGCCATCCAGCATGCTGCCAAGCGGCTGCGCAAGATGCAGCGACCGCGCCCGCAGCTCGTCCGCAGCGGCTTGCGCGGCAAACCATAATCGCTGCGCCATATCGTCATCCAGCCAGCGTTTCGCCACTTCGTCCGGCCGGCCACGCCCGGCGGCCAGGGCGGCCAGGTCCTTGCGTACTTCGGTGCGCTGCGCCAGCGCACCTTGCTGTGCCCAGGCCTTGGCCAGGCCGGGATTTCCGCCCGCCGCCACCAACGCGCCACCGGCATCGGCAACACCCTGGGCTTGCAGCCATGCCAGCGCCAGCGCAGCGTCCGGCAGTTGGAATTCGATGCGCTGGCAACGGCTGCGGATCGTCGCTGGCAGGCGCCACGGCGCATCGGCCAACAAGATCAACATGGTCTGCGCCGCGGGCTCCTCCAGCGTCTTCAGCAAGGCATTGGCTGCCGCCGCGTTCATCGCATCTGCCGGGTCGACTGTCACCACCTGCCAGCCACCGAGCTGACTGCGCATGGCAAGGCGGGCGGACAGCTCGCGGATCTGGTCGACCACGATTTCGGTGCGCGGAGTGCGGTCTTTGCGCAAGCCGAAGCCCAGTTCGACGATATCCGGATGCGTCCCTGCGTCGGCCAGCTGGCAGCCGCGACAATGCCCACATGCCTCTCCGCCCGTTGCCTCGTTGCAGATCAGTCCGCGCACGAAGCGGCGGGCGAATTCGCGCTTGCCCAGGCCGGCCGCTCCGCACAGCAGCAACGCATGCGGCAGCGCATCGCGCTGAGAACGCTGTTGCAACCGCGTCCAGTGTTCCGCATGCCACGGCGGCGCGCTCATGCAGCCGATTCCGCGAGCCAGCTCGTCAACACGCTGGTGGCAGAACGCAGTACCACGGCAGGCGGCTGACTGGCGTCGATCAGCCGGAAACGCCCTGGCTCAAGCGCCGCGCGCTCACGATAATTGGCACGCACCCGCTCGAAAAATGCGTCGGCTTCGGACTCAATCCGGTCGGCATCGCCACGACCCGCTACGCGGGCACGACCGGTCGCTACGGGCACGTCAAGCAGCAAGGTCAAGTCGGGTTTCACGCCGGCACATGCCCATCGCTCCAGCTCCGCAATGCGTGAGGACGGCTGGCCGCGCCCGCCGCCCTGGTAAGCATGACTGGCATCCGCGTAACGATCACACAAGATCCATTGGCCAGCGGTCAGCGATGGCTCGATCACCTCCCGCACCAGTTGGGCGCGCGAAGCAAACATCAGCAGCAACTCGGTCTCTGCCGCCAGCCCATGCATGGTCGGATCCAGCACGATCGCGCGCACCGCCTCGCCGACCGGCGTACCACCGGGTTCGCGGGTCTGCACCACGTGGATGCCCCGGCTCTCAAGAACACTCCGCACACCGGCCAGCAGGGTGCTCTTGCCGGCGCCTTCGCCGCCTTCAAGGCTGATGAATTTCCCGCGCGGTGCAGTCATCGGCACTGTTTCCGCTGGTAACAGTTGACATTGCGATTGTGCTCGGCCAACGAACTGGCGAACGCGTGGTGGCCGTCACCGCGCGCCACGAAGTACAACGCGTCGCCTGCGGCCGGATGCAGCGCCGCCACGATCGCAGGCTTGCCCGGCAATGCAATCGGCGTCGGCGGCAGGCCCGGGCGGGTGTAGGTGTTGTACGGCGTATCGGTGGTGAGGTCACTCTTCGTGATATTTCCGGCATAGCTGGCGCCCATGCCATAGATCACGCTGGGGTCAGTCTGCAACAGCATGTGGTTCTCCAGGCGCCGCACGAATACGCCTGCGATCTTCGCACGCTCGTCGGCACGGGCGGTTTCCTTCTCCACGATCGAGGCGAGAATCAACGCGTCGTACGGCGTCGCCAGCGGCAGGCCGTTTTCGCGACCCGGCCACAACGCGGCGAGTGTCTTCTCCATCGCGACATGAGCGCGCCGAAGAACATCCAGATCGCTGTCGCCTTTCACGTAGGCATAAGTCTCGGGCAAGAAGCGCCCTTCCGGTGCCTCGCCGGCGGCTCCGATCTGCTGCATGATCGCGCCATCATCGAGCCCAACCGTGAGATGTTTCAACTTGGCCGCATGCGCCAGAGCCTGGCGCAATTCGGCAAAAGTCCAACCGTCGACGATCGTGAAGTTGCGCTGCAGTACTTTCCCCGCTGCCATGTTCGCCAGCAGCTGGCGCGGGGTCATGCCCGGCGCCAGCGCGTACTCGCCGGCATGCAGCCTGGCGGCCACGTGCATCTGCTCAGCCAGCAGCCGCCAGTACCACGGGCTGGCCGTAGTAACCCCATGGCCCCGCAACTCGTCAACGATGCCCTTGAAGCTGGTGCCGCGGCTCACGTCGATGCTGCTGTGCTGCGCTGACACGTCCAACGGCGTCACGCTGAAGCGGTGATAGTCGTTCCAGCCGACCACCAGGGCTGCCACCGCCGCAAGCAGCAGCGCGAGCAACAACAGACGTGACCCAACGCGCCCGCGTATTGATCGGTTACTCATCCGCCCTGCTCCATCACCAATCCCAGGTTGAGCCCATGCGGCTGCAACCGACGGGCCACAACCCAGCATGCCTCGTTCCACTCACCGCATGACTGTACCGGCAGAATGCCGCGCACGCTTGAGCCGGGGAACGCGGTGCCGGCCGCGGACAACGGATCGATGCACAACTGCACTACGCGTGCCTGCAGATACACCGCCCAACCCGCCGCCCGCGCAACACCAGGCCCGCGGCAGCGCTCCAGTGCTGGCGTCATCAGTGCACCACCGACCTCGGCAAACAAGTTACTCATCGTCGCCGAAATCAGGCGGCCCTGGCCGTCACGCAGCCATCTCCGGGCAGTCTGCCGTGACCGGCGGAGCGACATGCATGCTTTGCATGCGCTGTCGAACACATCGAGAACGCAGCCCGGTGGCAGCTGCCAGGCGCGGCCTCCCACCACGCGGTCGGCGGCGAGGGCGAGTGACGTATCGGGAAACGCCGGCAGGATGCCATGGCGCGACTCTGTCGTGCGATGCGTCACGCTTTGCGTCCGGCATGGGAGAGGAATCCAGAAAAGCCGAGGTCGGCGCAAGCAGTTCGCGCCGACGGGTCACCCTGCCACCATGGCAAGTCACGGCTGATCAGTCGATCACACGCGGCGGAAGACCAGCGTGCCGTTGGTGCCGCCGAAGCCGAACGAGTTGGAGATCGCCACGTCGAGTTTCGCTTCGCGCGCGGTGTGCGGCACGAAATCCAGGTCGCAACCTTCACCCGGCTCGTCAAGGTTGATCGTGGGAGGCAGCACCTGGTCGCGCAATGCCAGGATGCTGAAGATCGCCTCGACCCCGCCGGCGGCACCCAGCAGGTGTCCGGTGGTCGACTTGGTCGAGCTCATCGCCAGTTTGTAGGCGTGGTCGCCGAATACCCTCTTCGCCGCCATCACCTCACCCAAGTCACCCAGCGGCGTCGAAGTACCATGGGCGTTGACGTACTGCACCTGGTCGGGATTGAGGCCGGCGTCGTTCAATGCGGTCTGGATGCAGCGTGCGGCCCCTTCGCCACCCTCGCTCGGCGCCGTGATGTGGAAGGCGTCACCGCTCATGCCGAAACCGACCAACTCGGCGTGGATATGCGCACCACGGGCCTTGGCCTGCTCGTATTCTTCAAGCATCAGCACGCCAGCGCCATCGGATAACACGAAGCCGTCGCGATCCTTGTCCCATGGACGACTGGCCTTGGTCGGCTCGTCGTTGCGGGTGGACATCGCCTTGGCCGAGCAGAAGCCGGCCATCGCCGTGCCCGTGGTGGCGAACTCGGCGCCACCGGCAAGCATGGCATCGGCGTCGCCATACTGGATCATGCGTGCCGCCAGCCCGATGTTGTGCGCGCCCGTGGTGCATGCCGTAACGCAGGCAATGTTCGGGCCCTTCAGACCGAACATGATCGACAGCTGGCCGGAGACCATGTTGATGATTGAACTGGGCACGTAGAACGGCGACACCCGGCGCGGCCCCTTGGCCGCCAACTCCAGCGTGGTCGCTTCGATCGTGTACAGACCACCGATGCCGGCGCCGATGGCGACGCCGACGCGCGGCGCGTTGGCCTCGGTGATCTCCAGTCCGGAATCACGGAACGCCTGGGTTCCGGCCGCCACCCCGTAGTGGATGAACGGGTCCATCTTCTTGATGTCCTTGAGCGGCATCCACTGGGCCGGATCAAATCCACTGATCTGGCCGGCGATGCGCGTGGAGTAGGCCGAGGTATCGAAATGGACGACCGGGCCGATCCCGCTGACGCCGTTGACCACGCGATCCCACGCGCTGGCGATGTCGTTGCCGACTGGCGAAATGATGCCCATGCCGGTCACTACTACTCGACGCTTGCTCATGCTTTGTTCCTTCGTGATTCCCGGGAACCCGACGCCGCTGGATCTCCGGCGGCTCAATGCCAAGGATACGTTGCGCGGCTCGATCAGGATGCAACACGCGCAACATACGCGGTCGGACGTTGCAAAATGCAGAAACGAAAACTGCGCCAGTGAGGCGCAGCAATCGATACGGCTACCGCCGCTCACCGACGCGGACAATACGTGCCAGGCGGGCGAGCGACATGTCCCCAGAATTGATCAATCCTTGGAGTGCGCCTTGATGTAGTCCACGGCCTGCTGCACGGTAGTGATCTTCTCGGCGTCTTCGTCGGGAATCTCGGTCTCGAACTCTTCCTCGAGCGCCATGACCAGCTCCACCGTATCCAGCGAATCCGCACCCAGATCATCCACGAACGACGCGTTCGCCGTGACTTCATCTTCCTTCACGCCCAACTGCTCGACGACGATTTTCTTGACGCGCTCTTCGATGGTGC
>JBDTKM010000332.1:0-9630 GCA_039935315.1 Rhodanobacter sp.
CTATTCGAAGTCGGCCATCAGTCCGGCCTATTCCAATGAGGTCATGGACTGCATGCATGCGACCACGTCGATCGATTAGTCCCGCTCAGGCAGCCCACAAGTCAGGGCGAGCGAGCCTTCAGCGGGCGTACTGGCACCGCAGCGCCAGGCGCTGAGGTCAACCAATCCACGCCAGGCGCGCAGATCCGGGTAGCCCCGGTCGATGGGCATCACTTGAGCCCAGTCCGACACTTTGCCTTTTGCGACGGGGTCTGGGTTCAACTTCCCTGTCGCCGTTGCCGATGCTGCGCCGGTTGGGACATGGAGCCCCGATTCGCTGGCAGCAGCGCGAAGGGACGCTGACCGCTGTTTGCCCGGGCAGGTCAGCGGTTTCTTTGCGCATCCCGCGGAATTGGCCTACCTTGCTGGTCAGGCCTGCATGCATCGTCCGGTGCCATGTCATGAAGGGGAGTGATCAGTGGACCAGCTGACCGCCGTGGTCTATCGAAGTCAGGCCGTGCGCCCGATGAGCGTACGCGAGCTGGACGATCTGCTGGTCGGGGCGCGAGCGTTCAACGAAAAGGCTGAAGTCAGCGGCGCGCTGTTGCATCATCAAGGGGCCTTCCTGCAATATTTCGAAGGCTCACGCGAGAGCGTCGAACGGGTCTACGCACGCATCCGGCGAGCGCGCGAGCATGGACAGTTGGTCGAGCTGTCGTACCAGCCGATCGACACGCGTCAATTCTCACGCTGGCACATGGCTTTCTCCGAGCCCCCCTTGTCCGTGCTGGAAGAAATTGCCAACGAGATGTGGACGATGATCCTGCCTGCCGTGCACGCCGGACAGGCCCGCTCGCCCGGTCTGCAACATCTTCTGGATTTCTGGCAACGAGCCAACCCGGACGCATGAGTCGGAGTTCGACTCAAACGCCACGCGGCACAGGCCAAAAGGGGACGGAGGCAATGGCACTGATTCGAGGTCGCGACGCGGACTCCGGTGCCGACGCATTCGCTGCTGAATGTGCCAGCGCATGACGACGCGGACTCATCCCTGAGCGCAGGGTTATGATTCGCCACCCGTGATTCCCTCATCAGCCGCCCACCGGGCAGGTGACGTACCGGGAGCACTTTGCAAGGACCGGATCACATGGAATCCATTGGCGCCAATTTGAGCGAGATGCAGCGCACGCCGCTGGCGCCCGCGCACGTGGCGGCGTTGCGTGAGGCGGGTACGCAGGTGAACTACGCTGCCGGCACGTATCTGACGCGCCCGGGCCAGTTGGCCGATCGCTTCGTGTATGTCGTTGCCGGTGAAATCGAAGTCGTCAACGCGTATACCGATGAGCGTCACGTGCCCGCGACGCTGGGTCCAACCCAGTTCATGGGCGAGATATCGTTCCTGAATGGCGGTACCTCTTCCATGCCGATGCGCGCCGTGTGCGATACGACGGTGATCGAGGTGCCGCGTGCGACGATGTTGACGCTGATGTCGCGGATTCCCGAGCTGTCGGATCACATCATCACGGTCTTCTCCGCGCGGCGCCGGCGACAAATCGAGCAGCGCGACAGCACCCTGGTCCTGATCGGTGAGGAGTTGGACCGCGATATCCGTCGAGTCGCCGAATTCGCCAACCGCAATCGCCTTCCGTATCGCTCGATCGAGCTTGGCAGTGCCGAAGCGAGTGCCTTGGCCGTTACGTGTTCGCTTGCACCTGGCCGCCCGGCGGTCATTTTCGGGCGGGATACCCTCGTCGTCGATCCGACCCCGGACAAGGTGGCGCGGCTGCTCGGCCTTGACCTCGACCTGGTCGATGACGAGGATTTTGACGTGCTGATCGTGGGTGGCGGCCCGGCGGGTGTGGCGGCGGGGGTTTATGCGGGTGCCGAGGGCCTGTGCGCGCTGGTGACCGAGGACATCGCGATTGGCGGCCAGGCCGGTACGTCGAGCCGGATCGAAAACTACATGGGTTTCCCGACCGGAATTTCCGGTGCCGACCTGGTCTGGCGCGGTGAAATCCAGGCCATGAAATTTGGCACGCGTTTCGCCATGCCGCGCCGGGTCGCGCAGCTCGAGACGTTGCAGGACGGCCGCTTCTGCGCGACCTTCGAGACCGGCAAGCGGATTCGGGCCACCGCGGTCGTGGTGGCGACCGGCGTGCAGTATCGCCGTTTGCCGATCGAGCGACTGGCCGAGTTCGAGGGGGCCGGCGCCTATTACGCCGCCACCGAACTGGAGGCGCGCTACTGCAAGGGGGTTGAGGCGATTGTCATTGGCGGCGGCAATTCAGCCGGCCAGGCCGCGATGTTCCTCAGCCGCACGGCGAGCCGGGTGCGCCTGCTGGTGCGCGGCCAATCGCTGGCAGCATCGATGTCGAGCTACCTGTCGAGCCGGCTGGAAGCTGATCCGACCATCACCATTGAATATGGCGCCGAAGTCAGTGCACTGCACGGCACCGATCGGCTGGCGGCCGTGACAATCCGCCATGCCGACAGCGGCAGCGAACAAGTCGTGTCGACCGGGGGCCTGTTCATCATGGTAGGTGCTGCCCCCAATACCGACTGGTTGCGGGGGCTGGTCAAGCTGGACGAGAAGGGCTTCGTGCTCACCGGCGCGGCGGTCGGCGCGAGCTCGCCCTTTGCGGCCTCGCTGCCGGGTCTTTTCGCAGTGGGCGACGTGCGCAGCGGATCAGTGAAGCGGGTGGCTTCGGCGGTGGGCGAGGGATCGGTGGTGATTTCCACGGTGTGGGCCTTCGTCGATAAAAGCAGGAACGCCCGCTAGCCGAAACCGGAGTCGGGTTCACTTGCGGTCATTCGAATTTCGCCCATGAAAACGTTGCCAGCGACGATTTCTTCTGTTTGCGATCGGCGGGTCCGGCGTTATCCGGCAACCTCACTCGCTGCCACCGCCAGTCCCGACACCACCCCCAGTGACGGATCGCCTTGCACCAGCGGGATCTCGGGGAAGCAGGCTTGCACACGGTCCCTGACCCGGGTCGAGCGCGAGGTACCGCCGGTGAGGAAAATGCTGGCGGGCAGTTCGACCAGATCGGCGCGCACGCTGGCCAGGGTCCGTTCGAGCTGGGCGAGGAAGCTCTCGATGGCGACACCGAAGTCCTCGCTGCTGGTCTCCACGGCCAGCCCCGGCTCGACGAAATCCAGCTCGGCACGATGGCGTGCTGCGCTGCTCAGGATGATCTTGCTGCGTTCGGCCAACTGGTTGAGGCGGGTGGTGGCGCCGGGGCTCTGCAGGGCGCGCAGGCGGGTGGCATAAGGCTCGTCGAGCAGCCGATAGTCCTGCTGGCGAAACTCGCGCTGCTTGGGCAGGTTGTGCACGCTGGCCGCCTCGACAAACTGATGTTGCGGCACGCGGATGCGGTCCTTGCCCAGCAGCGGCATGAAGCTGTGCAGGCTGATGCTGACGTCGAGATCGGTGCCGCCTTTGGGCAAACCCCAGCTGCGCGCGATGGATGGGGCGGTTGCCCCGCCGAGTTCGGCATACGCCACGTCGGTGGTGCCGCCGCCGATGTCGACGATGAGGGCGTGCTGCCGCGTGCCGAGGCTCTTGTGGTAGTGCATCGCGGCGGCAGCCGGTTCTTCGAGGAAGCTCACCTGATCGAAGCCGGCCACGCCGGCCGCTTCGCGCAGGATATCGATCGCCTGTTCCGACCCCTGCGCCCCCATCGAACTGCGGAATTCCACCGGACGGCCGATCACCGCGCCGCGCACCGGCACGCCGAACTGGCGGCTGGCGCACAGCCTGATGTGCTCCAGGATATGGGTGGCGATATGCACGATCACCGCGCGCACCTGCGGGTCCAGTCGATAGCCGAACATCGACTTGGGCGACTCGATCAGGTTGCCCCCGCCGCTTTCCAGATAGCCTTCCACCGCGTCCTCGCCGAACAGCGCGTGCTGGAAGCTGGCCACCGAGGCGGTGGCCTCGCGGGTCTGCTGTTCCATCCACTGCCGCCGCACTACCCGCAGTGCTTCGCGCTGCATATCACTTTCGCTGCGCGCCAGCGGAGCCTGCCCGCGGGCAGCGGCAGCTGCCGCCATGTCGCGTTGGCGGGTGCGCGCCAGACGCAGCTCGATCTCCAACTGTGCTTCCAGCGCGGGGGTGAGCTTGAACTTCGCCGGGTCGGGTACCAGCTCGGGAAAGTACACCGCCGTGCGGAACTGCTCGCTGACGCCGAAGCGCACCAGTTGCAGTTCGCCGCTGATGATGGCGGCGGCGGCCGAATAGCTGGTGCCGAAGTCGATACCGATATGCATGGAAGTTGCGGGTTTGTTGGCGGGCAGCCGCGCAGTATGACGGCTCGGCTGCTGCCGACCCAACTGGCGGTTGCTCAGTCAAAGCGGGGCCTCGCAAGCGGAGTCGAGTTCAGTTGACCTGGCCGAGGAAGTGAAGCTGCCCGTGTTCTTGCCGGTGCGCCGGCACGAAGCACGTGCGGAGCGGGCTCAGCCCGGCTATCGTGCCGTCCTGATCACGAAGAATCACCATGACGAAAAGCTACGACCCACCGCTGGTTACGAACCCGCATGCGCCGCTCTACCGCGTCGACAAGAGCATCAACGCCGCGCAGCAACGGCTGGATGCCGCGATCGATATGAAGCGGCATCACACCAGCCAGAATCTGGCCTACGAAGTGATCAAGGAGGCTCGCGACGGACTCAGGAAGGCTGAACAACTGCGTGAGCTCAAGATCAGGGAACTCGCGCTGAAGGCGGCGGCGATCGCGGCGGCTGGAAAATAGCGGGCAGGCGTCGTGAAGGTGTCGCGCCAAGGTGCCCGCGGCAATTTCCGCACCGAAACCGGGACCAGCACACGGGAGCAGATCCACTCGATTCCCCCGCAGTAGATGAACCTGATCCCCGGGTATTGTCTTGAACGGATGCGGGAGGTCGGATGGCACGCTCTCTTTCTCGCATGATTCCATGAGGATCGCCTGATGCTTCGAGATGCCACACCTGCCGACTTTCCCGCGATTCTCGCGCTCAACGAGGCGTTCGTCGCCGTGCTCAGTCCGCTGGATGGCGCGCGGCTCGCGCAGCTGCACGCGCAGGCGGCGCTGCATCGGGTGATCGCGCAGGATGGTCGGATTGAGGCTTTCCTGCTGGCCTTCCGCGAGGGAGCGGATTATGACGGCGCCAACTATCGCTGGTTCGCGCAGCGCCATGCGCGCTTCCTGTACGTGGATCGCATCGTCGTTGCCGGCGGTGGCCAGGCGCAGGGTGCTGGCAGCGCGCTCTATCGCGATGTGCGTGCGCTGGCATCACGCGATGCGGTGCCGCTGATCACCTGTGAATTCGACATCGACCCGCCGAACCCGGCTTCCGCACATTTTCATGCCAGCCAGGGTTTCCGCGAAGTGGGCCGACGCCAGCTCGAGGGCGGCAAGACCGTTTCGATGCAGGTGCTCGACGTGGCCGCCGTTGCAGGCGGGGCAGGTTGAGCTGACTCGGCGTGACGGAGGAACGTCGCTTGCTGGTCTCGCGGATCCTCCCTTGCCGGGGTAGAAGTGTTGGCACGCTTGGGCGCACAGGGCATCGGCGGCAGGCTGACGTGATGAGTGGCATCGATCAAGGAACGCTGGGCACGTGAGCGCGGCTTGCCTGGGACACTTGCGCCCCCGTCCAGTCGCGCGGCGCAATGGGCGGTCAGCTTCATCAATTCGCGTGCCATCAAGAAATCTGGCACGAACGGCACTTGCGCAAGGTCGGCCTCCCCGCGAGGCGCTGTTCAACAGCCGAACGGCTGATCAAGTGGGGATCCACGGTGCTTCAGCCTGTTTCACCGTTCCGGAATCCATGGACCGGCACCTTCGCGGGAATGACCGCGCGGGAGTTGCCGCCAGGCAAGTGCCCTTCGAATCAGGCTTCTTTGTAGATTGACGATAGACTCAGCGCGCAACCACTGCGGTCGAAACCGCACGCCTGTACGGTCACCACAATCTTGAGGAGACGACCATGAGCTGGGGACATCGGCCCACACCGGGCGAATGGCTGGTCAAAAGTGGCATGCTCGACGAGGCCGCCGACGCGGTGATGAAATCGGTACGGGTGATCCGCGACCATGACGTGCCGTATGTCGGCTCGTGCAGCAAGGACGGCAAGAAGGTCTACATCGATTACCAATTGCCCGCGCACCTGGAGCACAAGGGGAAGCGCTACGACATTGATCGCTACATCACCATGCACGAGGTGGTGGAGATGTTGTTCGAACACATGCTGCACTTCCAATACCGCGACGCGCACCAGATAGCACTTCGCGCGGAACGTGCGCTGGTCGAATCCGACGGCCTGCCGTGGACCGTCTACAACCGTTTCTGCGACAAGTGGATCAAGACCATTGGCAATCGCAAGAGCTATCCGAACCCGCCACCGGATATTGACCTGCAACCGGAAATCGACGAGGACGACAAGGTCACGCTGCGGCGGATGGGGGCCACGCGCGCGGCGAAGACCGGCGAGAATTCGATGAAGTGAAAGCCCGCCACTTCATTGAGGAAATCTGGCACGAACAGGAAGCAGGTGCAAAAAAAGGCCACGGACGTCTGGTCACCAGGGGCGGGTTCACTGATCCGCCTCCGGCAAGTCACGCGACTCTCGGCAGCCACGCCACCGGCGGCGGCGTACCGGCGGCGCGACAGACGCGCTAGTCTGTGTCGATCGAACGCCGAGCGGATGTCCATGGAACAAGCGATGAAGCGATGCCCGGCTTGCGCGGAACCGATCCAGGCCGAAGCGCACAAGTGCAGGTACTGCGGTACGGACCTCGACAGCTATGTGGCGGCGCACGCAGCGATGGTCGAGAAGACGCTGTTTTCGGGACACCCCAAGGTCATTTACACATTCAGCCAGTACGTGTTCGTGGTGTGCACGGTCGGCATCGCCTTGCTGGTCTATTGGTTGCGCAGCCTGAGCATCACGTTCACGGTCACCACGCAGCGCGTGCAGATCGAGCACGGTCTGCTCTCCAAGGCGCAGGACAACCTCGAACTGTTCCGGGTGGATCACTTCGATGTATTGAAGCCATTCGGCATGCGCCTCGTGGGCCAGTGCCAGGTGCATTTGCACTCGTCCGACCAGAGCATGTCATCGGTCTGCCTTTACGGCATCGGCGGACTCGAGGCGATGGCGGATACGCTGCGCGATTGTTCGTTGCGCGAACGCGCGCGGCGCCGGGTGCTGCCAGTGGAGCAGATGTAATTGAGGGGGCGCGGAGGCAGTGAAGCCTGTTCAATCGCCCCCGTCAACCATGCGACTTTGCGCCCTCGCCGATTGACCTCGGCCGCAAAATGGCGGCGAAATGGGGCCATCTGGCGGGAAGACCCTGGGGAAGACCAATGATGCAACCAACCCAAACCCTTGCGCAGCCTCCCTGGAATCGCCAGGTATTGAATGATGAGCTGTTCCGACGCGCGCCGGTGCCGGTGGGCACGCATGCCCTGGTGACGCATAGCGCCGTGTTGCAGGATGCAACACAGATTCGGGATGCCGCCGAGTATCTGCACGAGGCATTGCGCAGTTACGGCCACCATCAGGAAAGCGGCGACCACGACTACAGAATCGTGCGTATCCACGATGCGGTACAAGTGAAGTATGAGCACCATACCGAATTTACCGACTACACCCAGATTGGCCCTGCCAGCGGGCAAACGCCGTTTTCCCAGGATGCCGGCATCGTTTCGACCGATTGGATGAAGGGATTGCCCGGTGTGCGGATTGCAGGCAGCAAGCTGCACATCCTGCCGCAGGATGACGAAGAAGGCGTGGCGCGCGCTGCGGCTTCATTGTCGGCGCAAACCACCTCCAGCACGGTGGCCGATGGCCAGGCCCGCATCTGGGCGGACTGCAGAATCCGGGACGATGGCTATACCCGGATCCTCGTGGTGGACTGCGGCTTGCAAGCCGACCGCCTGGGGCGACTGGTACAACGACTGCTGGAAATCGAGGACTACCGCATGTTGGCCATGCTCGGCTTCGTGCCGGCCAGGTCCATCATGACGTCATTGCAGGGCATGGAATCGCAACTGCAGAGCCTGATGACCCAGGTGGCCGGCAGCCACGCCGACAACGACCAGAGGAGTAGCGAGAAAACGCTCCACCAGCTGCTCGGCCTGGCCGCACAGGTGCAGCAGCACTCGACCGACCACACCTTTCGCTTTGATGCATCGCGTGCCTATTTCGCGCTGGTCAACAAACGAACGCGGGAACTGCGCGAAGAACGCATTCAGGGTTACCAACGGCTGGGTTATTTTCTCGACCGTCGGCTGACTCCGGCCATGCAGACCATGGAGGCCGTACGCGGACGCCTGGAAACGCTCTCGGGTCACATCGACCGTTCCGCGTCCCTGATCCGCACCAGGGTCGACCTCAGCCTGCAACGCAAGAGCAGCCACCTGCTGCGCTCGATGAACCGTCGCTCGGCGCAACAATTGCGTCTGCAGCAAACCGTCGAAGGTCTGTCGCTGGTGGCGATCAGCTATTACAGCCTCGGTATCGTCATGCATGTGGCCCGGGCCGCCGTGGATCTGGGGTGGTCGGTGAATCCGGAGATCGTGACCGGGCTTGCCGCGCTGCCGGTCATCGGCGGCGTGTACTGGGTGATTCACCGGATCAGCAAACAGGTGAACAAGCGCTCCAGCCTCTGACGGGTCGGCGACGGGTGATCCAGAGTGAGGTTTGACGAGCATTTTTTTTGCGTTCTCGCGTGGTCGACGACCGCGACGGGGAAGTCGAGTCGGGAACCTCGGCCACAGGGAATCGCGCCGAGCTGGCGCGGCGTTTTCGGTGACCTGGTTTCGCCCGATGCAGGCACCGGCGTGCGGCCTTTGCGGCGCTTGCTGGCTTCGGACGCGAAAGTGGGCCGTGACCCCGGCGACAAGGTTGAACGGCGGTCGATGCGGACCTTGAGGACTCCACGGTGGGGTGAAAGAGAAAAGACGGCAGCGACGAATGGCGCTTGCTCAGCGGCACTTCTCCGGGAGTCGTTCTTCCCGCGCAGGAGGGAATCCATTGATTGCGATGTTGTGAGGCCAGGGCGGGGCACAGTGGACCCGCGCTTGACCAGCCGTCCGGCTGTTGCACAGCGTCTCGCCGGGATGACGCCCTGGCGTAAGTGCGAGTGGGGTTTGAAGCCAGAAAACAGAACCAGGTTCAGATGCCTGCGCCCCGCAAGGGCCTCTGACGCCGCCGGCGGCCGCGTGTCGAGCGTTGTATTTTTTGCGCCAGTCGAGGCATGCTCTGCCGGTGACCGTCGACGTCTTCAGGAGGCGTGGTCGTCCACTCTTGCCACAGGGGGCATGATGATGAGCCAAACCGTTGAGCGAGCCGCCGCTTTGCGTGAGCGCCGCCGAGCAACGATGCGCGCGCTTCCGGCTGGCGTCACGGGGCGACTGCGATGGGGCTGAGGCCTGACGCCCCCCTGCCGCCGCACAGGTCCGACCGTTATGCCGGGCGTGAATGCAAGCGCATGGTCCTGCTGGTGATCTTCGTGCTGAGCTGGCTCGGCACGGCGTTGGCGTGGTGGTTGATGCAGTCGCGCGGCATCTCTTCGCCGACCTTGCGTGGCGTGTTTGTGGCCAACATGGTCTTTCATCCGCTGATGTTCGTGATGGTTTGCTGGCGGTTGTTGCCCGAACACGTGGT
>JBDTKM010000333.1:0-8615 GCA_039935315.1 Rhodanobacter sp.
GCTCTTCGCCAAATCCACGCCAATGGTTATAGTGTTCATGGAGACTTCCTCTTCGAGTGACGGTTGACCAGCATCACCATCATGGCCCTCTAGGCCGAAAGGGGAGGAAGTCTCTTTTTACTCGTTCAAGCACCGCTTCGGCACTTCGAGCCTACGCTGGACAGTTTGTAAGTCGCAGTTTTTTGTTTTGCTGCGCAAAAATGATCCAAAACCTACAACTTACAAACTGCCGCTTAACTCGGCGTTAGGCACGGGAGCGATCTACATGCCATTTTTGGTGTCTACTGCAAAAACTTTCGTTGTTGTCTCGGTAAGCATGTTGTTTATCGTTCTTACCGCAAGCCTGTTTGTGTCACCAAAACTTAATCCTTGGCATCTGGCGGGAGTAGTCGTTGGCGTCGCGTTGGCTTCTGGCGTGCGGGCGCAATGGGAAATGTCCAAGCTTGCAGAGACCTTTGTACTTGGTGCATTTGTCGCCATCTGCTTGGTTTTGGCACAGTGGCTGTCCACGCTCGCCTAACCAGTCATCCAAGCGGACGGCTGCGCCACCGCTTAATTCCAGCGTTGAAGCTGTAGAAAACCCCAGGCGACCCAATTGACCACCAACGACTGGAAAAGTGACCTCACAGATCGCGCTACAATCGACGCGCAGCACCTGGGGAGGGGTTCAGGTATCCCCAGAAATCGACGAAATTTTCGCCAAAGTACTTTTTCTACAGCTACGTTAGAAGTACTCAGCCCCGCGACCCGCGCAGCTTGTCGATCAAGAGGCTGGCGATCTCGCGGCTGGTGTGGATGAACGCAGGAATGGTGCCACGCAGATCCAGCACTCAGGTAAGTGCCATTCACCTCCGTCCCCTTGGTTTGACAGGCGCATAGAATTCTGCTCACCCCCGTGAGGGAACTCGGATCGCACGGTGACGGTCTCAACCTCGGTCAACGAGGGGTGGAGATGATGGAACGCCCCGGGCGTTGCGCGAGCGGCGGCAAGTCAGCGATGTTCACGTGGAATCGTCGGGATACGTACTGGCGCGAGGCCTGTATTCGCGGCACTACTTGGGGCCTGGTACTTGGCTTGCACGGATTGCTGCTGATGGCGTTGCTGCATCTGAAAGGGTTGCGCCCGCAGACGACCGACACGCCAGAGACTGCAGCCACGACGATGCTGCTGCAACTGTTGCGCATGCCCACAACGTTCCGCGCCACGCAGCCACCGATCCTGCGCCTGCCGGCGCGCCGAACCAGGCAACCATCCAGAGCCACACCCACGTCCCGCTCACTACCCGCCGCTCGGCTGATATCTGCTGAGGCCACGACGATGACGCGGCCATCGCACGCTCCGGATGTATTTGCGGTACCAGCACCTTCGAGTTCGATCTATGACGCGTATCACCCGGGAGGATTCCCTGAGGCGCTGCGGCAGGCCCGACACGGTGCACAAATCCGTTTGCCGGGCAGCGACGTTCCGATTGTCAAAGGTCTCCCGCTGAAGGCGGTGGTCAGCGTTCGCGATGTGGTGCGTGCGTTAACCCATGCATCGTTCTGCTCGGCAGAACTGTCCGGCATGCGGCACCAATCCCTATCTCTGCAGGATATGGATCGCCTGCTCGAAGCTGACCGTTGTGGCGCCCACGCCGACAACAGCCCGGCTGTCCATGCCGCCATTGAACGGGCTACCAAAGAGGCGGCTCGGCAGGCCTTCCCGGGCAACAGGCGTGTACAAGGGCGACTGCGGAAACTTGCATGTGGCAGCAGGCTCGCGAGCACTTTTGGAAGGCCATTCCGTTCTCTTTCCGCATCTTGATCCATCCAAGCTCGAAAAAGCCAAGCCGTCCTTTCTCGCCGATCCACGTGTGTAACTCTCCTCCACCAGCGTTTAGCCAAGGACCATGAACATGTTCAAATCTTATGTGGCGTCTGTCCTGGCGCTGATACTGTGCTGCCCCGCGTATGGGGTTGCCGCCCAAGCGCAATCAACCTCAGCCATCCCGTTGCCGCTGGCAACCACTACGCCCGCGTCAGCAACCTCAACGCAGGCACCCGTCAGCGCGAAGGCAACGCCGGTGACCTTGGCCGCGATCGTGGTGACGGCGGCCGACACCGAGCCGCACATCTGGACCTATCAGAAAGGTCGCAGCAAGATCCTGGTGCTGGGAACGATCTATCCAGAGCCCAAGGGGCTGGACTTCATTCCCTTCAGCATCAATAGCGCGATCAGCGCTTCGGGTGCCGTGATCGGACCGCCGTGGTTCAATTTCGGCGTGCATGTCAACCTCTTCAACCTTGTCTCAGTGTGGCGCGACTCCAAGGATGCTACCCGCCTGCCAGACGGCAAACATCTCGCAGACGTCGTCCCGGCGACGTTGATGCAACGCTGGAAACCACTCAAGGCTTACTACCTTCCGTACAACCACAAGGTAGAGAAGATGCTGCCGATGTACGCGGGCTGGAAGCTGTACGACGCGGTGCTGGATCGCTCAGGCGTCGCAGTCAAGGCTTCGATCCCCAAGCTCATCGAGCGGGAAGCAGGCAAACACGGCATGAAGGTCGTCGACGCTTCCTTCCACTGGACCGTAAAGGATCCATCCGAGGCAGCGCATGCGTTTACACCGGACCCACAAGCTGACCTGGCGTGCTTCAAGACCATTCTGGACGGCATTCAAGGCCTTCCTGGCGCATCGCGCACCATGGCTTCGGCATGGGCGAGCGGAGATGTAGCCACGATGCGGACATTCCTGCAAACCCACAAGCTCACCCCGCCATGCTGGCAACGCCTGACCGATCAGGCACTCGCCAAGGAGCAGAGGCTCGACCTCGAGCAACGCGAACGCGAAGCTTGGCTCACCGCCGTCAACACCGCAGCAGCCCAGCATTCTGTCATTTTCACGACAGCCTCTGTCCAGGAGATATTCGCCCACACCGGACGCATTGGTTGGCTGCTTGGCGAGGGTTACACCAAGCCCAAGATGCCGTGAAGTCTCGGCGAGTGCATTGCGCCTGCCGTCACACGCGTTCGCTTCGCGGCGAGCGTTGCCGTTTGCTTTTGCGGGACCGCTACAGAGCAACGAAGGGAAGTAACGAGAGCGACGGCGGCAATTAATTCGTGAGCCGGACGCGTGGTTGCCAACCGGCAACGGAGGACGGAGCTTGATTGCTTCCGTCCCGTTTTTGCCGCCGCCCGACGGCGTGCCGCACTTATGGCGTGGTCGACGCCGCGGCCCGCGCGGCCGGCGATTGGACGGTATAGCCGTCCTTCGCCAGGGCGCTCAAATAACCGTCGCTGGCCATGACCTCGCTCATCGGCAGCACCGCGACCGCCTGGGTGTCATGAGCCAGCGCGGCTTGCGCAGCCTTGAGCCAGACCTGTTCCATCTGTTGCGGGAGATCGGCCAAACCGACCGACTTGGCAAACGGTGAGTTGCCGAGCGCAGTCATGCACGCATCGTGTTGCTTGACCGAAAGAATCTTGCCCAGTGCTGGCAGGTCGCCGGTCGCCCAGGCATTGGCACGGGCTGTGGCCTGGGGAAAATGTTGACCCACGGCATGCACCATCTGGCGCAGGCATTGCTGATCGTTCATCGGTGATTTCTTGAATCGACTCGCCAGGCGATGCGGGTTCGTGGTCACGAAATTGTAGTCGGTAGAGGTAATGCGCACCTTGGCATGCTTGGCGGCCGCATAGACAGCTATTCCCACCACGTCGCCATTGACCAGCCCGGATTGATCGATCGCCGCGTCATACAACTTTCGTGCTGCGAAAAGTGGCCTGAGCCGATCGACTCCCCAGCCGTGGAGTCCAGGTAGGTACTGAGCCTTCTGCACCAGCCATTGGGCGTAGAGCGGCGGTGGCAGCACGTGTTGCAAGGTCTGTCCATGCGGCAGCTTCTTGAGACCGATCATGGCCGGGATCATCGAGAACATGCCCCAGAACCCAGCCACACCAACGCCTAAACGTGGCGCTCGGAGTACCTCCTGCGAGCTTGCAGTCAAGCGGTCGATCTTGCTCGAATCCCATTGCATGTGGCGGGGTAACGGCGAGATCGTGCCCAGTACCCACAGGACGTGCCCGTTTTTGCTGACTTTCCACAACGCCGGACCCGGCAAGACGCCACTCACGGCCACCGGGGCCAGGTTCACCGCATCCTGGGGTAAAGGCGCCGTTGGCGCGGTCTGCGCGCTGGCACCCAACGGACTGCACAGGGCCGCCAGCAGAACGGGTACGCAGGTACAGCGAGTTACGCTTTGCATGGGTCACCTTGAGTCATTGATGTGTAGGGGGTGGACTGGACGAGTGGGGAACAGTTCCGCTGCCGCGCCGCGCTGCCACATCGGACTCACGCGCCGCGGCGCGACCCGCGCAGCTTGTCGATCGAGAAGCTGGCGATTTCGCTACCGCCGACGCGCCGCGGTTGGCCCATGGGCGGACCCCAGGCGTGGGCGCTGACCACTTCCCAAGTGGCCGGGATATGTCCGTCCACACGCATCGCCTCATACGCTTGCAACATACGCTGGTAGCGGCTCCTGCCGGTGAGGCCACGCGCGCGCTCGTGGTCGGCATTGGTGGAACCCAGACCGCGCAAGTCATCCAGCAGCTTGCGTGGCTCGCTGTAGTTGAGCGTGTAGCGGAACACATCCAGCACCGGATCGCGCAGACCCGAAGCGAGCATCGCATCGCCGACGTCATGCATGTCCAGGAAGCGGCCCACGTGGGGCTGCTGGTCGGCCTGGGCCCAGGCGGCGCGCAGTTCCATCAGGGTGTCCGGGCCGTAGCTGGAGAACACCATCAGGCCGCCCGGTCGCAATACGCGCATGCATTCACCGAACAGGACCGCCAGGTCGTCGACCCACTGGAAACACAGGTTGGAATACAGCACGTCGATGCTGTGATCGGGGAGTGGCAGCGTGCTGGCCTCGGCGCAGACGCGTGCAAACCGCTTGCGCCAACCGCTGTGCCGCTTTGCCACGTGCAGCATCGGCAGCGCCAGATCGACCGCGATCACTTCTGCCTTGGGGTAGCGTCGCTTCAGCAGGGCGCTGCCGCGGCCGGTGCCAGCGCCCACATCGAGCACGCGTTGCGGCGTTTCCAGAAAGAACGTCAGCCGCTCCAGCAGGTGGGTTTGTACCTCGCGCTGCAAGACATCATGTTTCTCGTAGGTGAATGCCGCGCGAGCGAAGTTGCGGCGCACCTGGCGCTGGTCGAGGTGGAAATCAGTCATCGGAAAGGCTCAAGGTAGTGGGTCGGCCAGGTTGCCGCTCAAACAAGGGTCGCAGCGCTTGTCGCAGCGCTGCCATGTGGCCGAAGAACGGAGCGTGACCCGCCTGCATGATCTCGTGGTAATCCCCACCGCACTGACTGGCCGACCAGGCCATCGCCTGCGGCGGCACCAGGCGGTCACGGCGGCCGGCGATCCACGTGCTGGGCACGCTGAGATCAGGCAGGGCGGCGCGGCGGTCGCTGTCTTCAAGAATGTGGATGCCTTCCTGCAACACGCGCAGCTCAGGCTCGCCGCGCGCGAACACCAGTTCGCGCAGATGACGCAACTCGCCGCGCGGATCAGCGCTACCCATGGTCTCCAGCGCCAGGAAGCGTTCCAGGGTGGCGTGGTAACCGGTTTCCAGGTCGCTGGCCAATTGGTGCACCAGCGCGCCGTCGCCGGCATGCGGCCAACTTGCGTCACGCACGAACTTCGGTGTGGCGCACAACATGACCAGTGCGCGCACCTGTTGCGGCATCTCCAGTGCGGCGGTCAGTGCGATCAAGCCGCCCAACGACCAGCCCAGCCATATCGCAGGCGGCGTGAGAGCAGCGATCGCCGCGGCGCACGCGCGCGGTTCCAGCGGCACCGTACAGCCGCGGGACCAGCCGTGACCGGGCAGGTCGACCACATGCATCGTGCAGAGGTCGGTCAACGCATCGACCAGCGGCTGCAGCACGCCGCCGTGCATGGCCCAGCCGTGCAGCAGCACCAAGGGGATCGGGCCATCGCCCACTTTTTGAATGAAGAGACTCATGCAGGGCGCTTGTCACATGGCGTGCTTGTCGTGTTTGTCTGCGCTCTCCCTCGGCGAGGGGATGGAGGTGCGGGGGGCGTGCTCGCGGGCGGTTCAATCAACACTTGCCCGGATCTTGGTTTCGCACCAGCACCGTTGCTGACCGCAGCTCTCTCCCCGACGGGGAGAGGGTGCAAATCCGTACCCACGGTGCCACGCCCATCGAACACGAAGCAATCGCCCTGCCAATGCGCCGCGTCGGTCTGCTCCAGATATTTCAGGATGCCGCCGTCGAGCTGGTAGACGTGCTCCATACCCAATTCGCCCATGTGCAGCGCGGCCTTTTCGCAGCGGATGCCGCCGGTGCAATACGACACCACGGTCTTGCCGGCGTAGCGCGCCCGGTCGGCGGCAATCGCAGCAGGAAAGTCGGTGAAACTGTGCAGACCGTAGGCGACCGCCTGGGGGAACTTGCCGGCGTCCGTTTCGTAATCATTGCGGGTATCCAGCAGTACGACCTCGCGGCCGTCGTCGTCATGGCCCTGATCGAGCCAGCGACGCAGCGTGGGTGCATCCACCGCCGGTGCGCGGCCGCCTTCGGGGCGGATGGTCGGCATGCGCATGGTGATGATCTCGCGCTTGAGCCGTACCCGCATGCGCTCGAACGGTACCTCGTCGGACATCGATTCCTTCGGCACCATATCGGAGAAGCGTGGATCGGCACGCAGGCTGGCGCTGAAGTCGTCGATCTGTTCACGCGTACCGGCAAGGAACAGATTGATGCCCTCGGGTGCGAGCAGGATCGTGCCTTTCAACGCCAGTGCCTGGCAGCGCGCGAGCAACTCCTCGCGCAGCGCGGGCAGGCCGTCCAGGCTGATGAACTTGTACGCGGAGATGTTGACGATCGACATGCGGGGCATCAGGGCAGCAAGCCGGCAATTATACGCGGCGGCCCGTGGCCAGCTGGGTTGACCCGGCAGACGCAAGCCTTCCAGCGCGACCAGGCGGCCCACCTCGGCTTCTCGGTCAACCTGCGTGGACCGTCGGTGCGTCGTGCGCCGAACACCGGGCCCGGGGGTTGAACATGGCTATTCGGTAACGGGTTGCCCGCGTTCCGGCTACGATCAGGCCTGGACTGCCCGCGGAGCTCGGATGGCCATGGTTTACAGGGACGTTTTGCGGCACGCCTGGCGCGACCTGCATCGCTTCGTGCTGCCTTTGCGTTGCCTGCTGTGCGGCGCTGCCGGCGCCAACGATCTCGACCTGTGCGCCGACTGTGCTGCCGAATTGCCGCGCAACCGCTGTTGCTGCGCGCGTTGCGCCCTGCCGCTGGCCATACCCGCCGCTCTGTGTGGCGAGTGTCAGCGTCGCACGCCCGTGTGGGATGCGGCGTGGGCACCCTTCCGATATGGCTGGCCGCTGGATCGGCTGGAGTCGCGTTACAAGTTCGGCAAGGATCTCGCTGCTGGCCGCGTGTTGTCGGCGCTATGGGCGCGCGAGCCCAGGCCGATCGAGCTGCCCTTGCTGATGGTCACGGTGCCGCTGCACCGCAGCCGGCTGCGGCGGCGCGGCTACAACCAGGCGCTGGAACTGGCCCGGCCGCTGGCGCGCGAGCTCGGCGTGCGGCTGCGCCATGATGTCTTGCGCCGCGTTCGCCACACCGCGGCGCAGACCGAACTCGATGCGCTCAGCCGTCGTCGCAATGTGCGCGGTGCATTCGCCGTGCGCGAAGCGATGACGCTGCCCGCGCACGTGGCGATCCTCGATGACGTGATGACGACCGGTGCCACGCTGGCCGAATGCGCCCGAGTGCTCAAGCGCAGCGGCGTGGCGCGGGTGGATGTGTGGGCGCTGGCACGGGCGCCGCGGGGCAGGCGCGGGTAGGAGTGTGCAGGCCCGGGTTCAGCCCCGAGGCGCTTGCGCCGATGGCAGCACGAAGAGCCTCGCGGCTGAATCCGCTCGTGCAGCCTGGTTACCGCAGCGCCAGTGCCAGCACGATGCCGACCCACACGGTGAGGCCCAGCCAGTTGTTGTGGCGGAAAGCAGCCAGGCAGGCGTCGCGAAGACGGCCGCGGATCAGCCATTGCTGGTAGCCGAACAGTCCCGCGGCAACCAGCAGCGCGAGCCAGTATGGCCAGCCCAGGTGTGCGCGCTGACCCACGAACAGCATCGCCAGCAGGAAGGTGCCCATCAGTATGCCGAGGATCGGCAGGTCGGCATCACCGAACAGGATCGCGGTGGATTTCGCGCCGGCCTTGAGGTCGTCCTCGCGGTCGACCATGGCGTACTCGGTGTCGTAGATCGTGGACCACAGGATATTGCCGATGAACAGCAACCAGCCCATCGGCGGCACCGTATTCATCACGGCAGCGAACGCCATCGGAATCGACCAGCCGAAGGCAGCGCCCAGCACCACTTGTGGCAGGTACGTGTAACGTTTGCTGAAGGGATACAGCGCCGCCAGCACGGCGCCGGCGAAGGAGAGCTCGATCGTCAACTTGTTGGTGAACAGCACCAGCACGAAGCCGACCAGCAGCAAGACCACGAACACACCCAGCGCCTCGCGCGGGCTGATCCGCCCCGAGGCGATCGGCCGGCCGGCGGTGCGCGCCACCTGCGGGTCC
>JBDTKM010000334.1:0-7270 GCA_039935315.1 Rhodanobacter sp.
AGCGCCTGCGCTACATCTCCGGGCCGCAATGGCTGGGTGAGACGGTGCTGGTCGATCGAGACGTGCTCGCCGTCGCGGGCACCCACGGCAAGACCACGACCACCAGCCTGCTGGCGCACCTGCTGGAGAGCGCGGGGGTGGCACCGGGATTTCTGGTGGGAGGGGTGCCGGGGAATTTCGGGGTATCGGCGCGGTTGGGATCGCGTGAGGGCGCACCCTCATCCGACGCGGCGCGCCCCCTTCCCCCGAGGGTGGAAGGAGCTTTGGTGCCGCCGTTGGCGGCGCCTTTTGTGATCGAAGCGGACGAATACGACACCGCGTTCTTCGACAAACGCTCCAAGTTTGTGCACTACCACCCGCGCATCACGATCCTCAACAATCTCGAATACGACCACGCGGACATCTTCCCGGACGTGGCCGCGATCCAGCGCCAATTCCACCATCTGGTGCGCACCGTGCCGGGCAATGGCGTGCTGATCGTCAACGTGCATGACGAGCGGCTCGCCGAGGTCTTGGCGATGGGGTGCTGGACGCCGGTGGAAACCTTCGGCATCGGCGCGGGCGACTGGCAGGCGCGCCTGCTTGAAGCGGATGGCTCGGCGTTCACTGTGCACCACGCCGGGCAATGGCTCGGCGAAATCCACTGGTCGCTGCTCGGTCGCCACAATGTGATGAATGCGCTGGCGGCGCTCGCGGCAGCGTCGGCGGCAGGCGCGGATCTGCACGCCCTGTGGCCGGCATTCGCCACCTTCGAAAGCGTCAAGCGCCGGATGGAGCTGATCGGCGAGGTGGGTGGCGTGCGCGTCTATGACGATTTTGCACATCATCCCACCGCGATCGCCACCACCTTGGCAGGTTTGCGCGCCAAGGTGGGTGATGCCCGCATCTGGGTCGCGCTGGAGCCGCGCTCGAACTCGATGCGCCGCGGCGCACATGCCGCGGCGCTGGCGCCCTCACTTGCCGACGCCGATGACGTGGTGTTCCTGCAACGGCCCGAGCTGCCGTGGGATGCGGCGGTGGTCACCACGGCCCTGGCAGGCCACGGCACGACGGTAGCGACGGTGGACGACTTGCTTGCCACCCTGCGCGCGCAAGTGCAGCCGGGTGACCAGGTGATCTTCATGTCCAACGGTGGTTTCGAGAACGCGCCACGCCGCTTCGTGCAGAGCCTGCGCGGCGTCTGAATCCTGCTCGCGCCGGCGGTTGCAGACGGCGCGTCCATGCGCTGGTTACACTCAGTCGATGGCCGCCAAATCCGCCCACCTCGACGTGCCGTTGTTCCCGCTTGGATCAGTGCTGTTTCCCGGTGGCCAGCTGCACCTGCGCATTTTCGAGCCGCGTTATCTTGATCTGGTGCGCGAGTGCACCCGCAACGGCAGCGCCTTTGGGGTCTGCCTGATCCTCGCGGGTCACGAGACTGGCGAGCCAGCCGTGCCCGCGGCGATTGGCACCCTGGCCCGCATCACTGATTTCCACCGCGATCAGGACGGCTTGCTCGGTATCGTGGCTGAGGGCGGTGCGCGCTTTCGCGTGACGCGCAGCCGAATCCGGGCCGACGGCTTGCTGCGCGGCGATGCCAAGTTGTGGCCCGCTGAGCTCGAACTCGAGGTGCCGGTGGAATTCGCCTTGTTGCAGAGCATTCTCGAACGATTGATCGAGATGATGGCGCCACACTGGCGGCAAGCTCCACGCGGTAATTATGAGGATGCCAGTTGGCTGGGTTTTCGCCTGGCTGAATTGTTGCCGCTGGATGCCGGTGAGCAGCAGCGCATGCTGGAGCTGACCGATCCGCTGCAGCGACTGGCTGAATTGCGTGACATCCTGCCGCGCTTCCAGAAGCCCTGAGGCCGGTACCGGCTAAACTGCAGGTCTTTACTCGCGGAGCCGCATGCATGGACACCCTGATTGGCAAGACTTTGTTCATCACCGGTGCCTCGCGCGGTATCGGCCTGGCGATCGCGTTGCGTGCGGCGCGCGATGGCGCGAACATCGTCATCGCGGCCAAAAGTGCGACCGCGAATCCCAAACTGCCCGGCACCATCCACACCGCAGCCGCCGAGATCGAAGCGGCCGGTGGCAAGGCGTTGGCACTGCAGGTGGATATCCGCGACGAGGCCCAGGTGACGGCCGCGGCGGCCCACGCGGCAGAGCACTTCGGCGGGATCGACATCGTGGTCAACAACGCCAGCGCGATCTGGTTGGCCGGTACCGCCGACACGCCGATGAAGCGCTACGACCTGATGCATCAGGTCAACAGCCGCGGCACCTTCCTGGTCACCCGTAGTTGCCTTCCCTATCTCAAACAGGCGAAGAACCCGCACGTGCTGATGCTGTCGCCGCCACTCAACCTCGATCCAAAATGGTTCGCGCCGCACACCGCCTACACCATCGCCAAGTACGGCATGAGCCTGTGCGTGCTGGGTATGAGCGCCGAGTTCGCCGAGCTGGGTATCGCGGTGAACGCGTTGTGGCCGCGCACGGTGATTGCCACCGCGGCGATCAGCATGATCGAAGGTGTGTCCGCCAGGCATTGCCGCAAGCCGGAAATTGTCGCGGATGCCGCGCACGCAATCCTGACCCGTCCGGCGCGCGGGCACACCGGCCATTTCGCAATCGACGAGGAGGTGCTGCGCGATGCGGGCGTGACCGATCTCGACTGCTATGCGGTGGAGCCTGGCGCTTCCTTGCTGCCGGATTTGTTCCTGGATTGATGACCATGCCATTCACGCAAGACGACGCGTCCGCTCTGATCGACCTTGGCCAACGCTACTGGTTGCCGGTCTACCACCCGCGCGAGATGGTGCTCGACCACGGCCTGGGAGCGCGGGTGTGGGATACGCAGGGCCGCGACTACATCGACTTTGGTGCCGGCATCGCGGTGAATTCGTTGGGCCACCAGGACCCGGATCTGCTCGCGGCGCTGACCACCCAGGCCCACAAGCTGTGGCATGCCAGCAATGTGTTCTACACCGAACCACCGTTGCGCCTGGCCGAGGAGCTGGTCAAGGCGTCGGGCTTTGCCGAACGCGCGTTCCTGTGCAATTCGGGGGCGGAGGCGAACGAGGCGGCGATCAAGCTGGTGCGGCGCTGGGCAGCCGCCCAGGGACGCGGGCCGGAGCGCCGCACGATTATCACATTCAGAGGGTCGTTCCACGGCCGCACGCTGGCCACGGTGACGGCGACGGCCCAACCGAAATACCAGGAAGGCTACGAACCGCTACCGGCCGGCTTTCGTTATCTTGACTTCAATGACGCGGCTGCCCTGGAACAGGCTTTCACCGCCGGCGACATTGCGGCGGTGATGCTTGAACCGGTGCAGGGAGAAGGCGGCGTGGTACCGGCCGCGCCCGGTTTCCTGAAGCGGGTGCGTGCACTGTGCGATGCGCATGATGCCTTGCTGGTGCTGGACGAGATCCAGTGCGGCATGGGCCGCACCGGTAGCTTGTTCGCCCATGCTGGCGATGCCGTTGTGCCGGATATCGTGACCCTGGCCAAGGCGCTGGGCGGCGGTTTCCCGATTGGCGCCATGCTGGCCGGCCCCAAGGTGGCTGCGGTGATGCAATACGGCGCGCACGGCACCACCTTCGGCGGCAATCCCATGGCTGCGGCCGTCGCTCGCGTGGCGCTGGCCAAGCTTGCGTCGCCGGCGGTGCTGGCCAATGTGGAACACCAGGCGGGCGCCTTGCGCGCGGGTTTGGCACGCCTCGATCCTGAAGGTGACCTGTTCGTCGAGGTGCGCGGTCGTGGACTGATGATCGGCGCGGTGCTGGCCCCCGTGCACGCGGGCAAGGCCGGCGTGATCCTCGACCACGCGGCCGCCCACGGCCTGCTGTTGTTGCAGGCGGGCCCGGACGTGCTGCGTTTCGTGCCCCCATTGACCATTACCGACGAAGAACTGGCCGAAGGGCTGGCGCGTCTGCACGCGGCGTTGCGCGCGTTTGTCGCAGGCTGAAGCATTGGAGCCGCGTCATTTTTGAGGAGAACTGTCCATGAAATACCTGCACAGCATGGTGCGCGTGCGTGATCTGGAGGCGTCGTTGCGCTTCTACTGCGAAGGCTTGGGGTTGCGCGAAGTTCGCCGCCGCGATGTCCCCGCGGGCAAGTTCACGCTCGTGTTTCTCGCGGCGGCTGACAGTCCCGAGGCTGAAATCGAGTTGACCCACAATTGGGGCTCGCAAGAAGACTATGGTTCGGCACGCAATTTCGGCCACCTCGCGTTTCGGGTGGATGACATCCATGCCACCTGCGAGCGATTGCAGTCGCTGGGTTACGTCATCCATCGGCCCCCGCGTGATGGGCATATGGCCTTCGTGCGCTCGCCTGATCTGATCTCGGTCGAGCTCCTGCAGCGCGGCGACCCGCTGCCACCGTGTGAGCCGTGGTTGTCGATGCCGAACACCGGCGTTTGGTGATTCAGCCTTTCGCTTCACGCATGGCGAGGCGCGCAGCTGCAAGCGTATCGGCGATGTCATGGTCGCTGTGCGCACTGGACATGAAGCCGGCCTCGAAGGCGGAGGGCGCCAGGTAAACACCGCGCTTCAACATCCCCTGGAAGAAGCGATTGAACCTCGCGGCGTCGCTAGCCATTGCCTGCGCGTAGCTGCATACATGTTCGGCGCTGAAAAACAGGCCGAACATGCCGCCCACGCGGTTGCTGCTGAAGGCGACGCCTTCGCCATCGGCGACCGATTGCAGGCCATCAGTAAGCAAGCGCGTGCGTGCGGCCAGCTGCTCATGGAAGCCCGGAGCCTGGATCAGTTCAAGCATGGTCAGCCCGGCCGCCATCGCCACCGGGTTGCCGCTCAGCGTGCCGGCCTGGTAGATCGGACCGGAGGGTGCGATCTGTTCCATCAAGTCGCGTCGGCCACCGTACGCGCCAACCGGCATGCCGCCGCCAATGATCTTGCCAAACGTCGTCAGGTCCGGGGTGATGCCGTAATAGGCCTGCGCCCCGCCCAGCGCCACCCGAAAGCCGGTCATCACTTCATCGAAGATCAGCACCGTGCCGGACGCGGTGCACAGCTCGCGCAAGCCTTGCAGATAGCCTTCCACTGGCGGGATGCAGTTCATGTTGCCGGCGACCGGCTCGATGATCAGTGCAGCCAGTTCGTGACCCTGTTCCGCGAACAGGATTTTGGCCGCATCCAGGTCGTTGTAGGGCAGAGTCAGGGTGAGGTCGGCAATCGCCGCGGGAACTCCCGGCGAGGTGGGCACGCCGAACGTCAATGCACCCGAACCCGCCTTGACCAGGAAGCTGTCGCCGTGCCCGTGGTAGCAGCCCTCGAATTTCAGGATCTTGTCGCGGCCGGTGGCTCCGCGGGCGAGCCGGATCGCCGACATCGTGGCCTCGGTGCCGGAGTTGACCATCCGCAGCATTTCCACTGACGGAATCAGCCGGGTGATCGTCTCGGCCATGGCGACCTCGGCCGCGCACGGAGTACCGAACGAAAGTCCGTTGCGGATCGCGCGTTGCACAGCCTCGCGTACAGCAGGGTGGTTGTGACCGACGATCATCGGCCCCCACGAGCCCACGTAATCGATGTAGCGCTTGCCTTCGACGTCCCACAGGTAAGCGCCATCGGCACGCTCGGTGAAAAAAGGCTCGCCGCCGACCGATTTGAACGCGCGCACCGGAGAGTTCACGCCGCCGGGCATCAACGGGAGGGCGCGCTGGAACAGTTCGTGATTGGATGTCATCAGGTGCTCGGTGGCTGGACGGGAGGAAACAGCCGGGCGAAGCGCTGCGCTGCGTGGCGCACATCGGACGCTCCGAACAGCGAGGAAATCGAAGCGATATAGTCGGCGCCGGCTTCGATCAGCAACGCGGCATTCTCTGGTGTGATGCCGCCGATTGCCACTGTTGCCACGCCCAGCGCGGCGCTCTGCCGCAGCAGAGCGATCGGTGCAATCGCTGCTTTCGGTTTGGTTGGCGAGGGAAACATCACACCGAAAGACACGTAGTTCGCGCCCGCCTGCACGGCAACACGAGCCTTTTCGAGGGAATCGCGGCAGGCGACTCCAACGATCGCGGCGGGTCCGAGGCCGGCCTTCGCCGCCATGATTCCGTCCACGGAATGGGCAAGGTGGATACCGTCGGCACCCACCGCACGCGCCAGTTCGAGGTCTTCGTGGATGATCAGTGGCACGCCGTACGACCGGCATAGTTGCAGAATCGCTGTGGCTTCGGCGTGCCGGCGCGCATCGCCGGATCCCTCATCCAGGTACTGCAGTAGCCGCGCGCCGCCAGCGAGAGCCTGCGCCACGACGTCAAGCAGATCATCGCGTGGCCCATGGGTGATCGCATACAGGCCGCCGATTGCGAGTGGGGTAGAGGTGTTCAAATGGAGGTCTCCGTAAGTCGTGCCTGATCGCGTCGTTCGGTTGTTGTGCTTTCGTATTGTCGGTCGAGTTGCGAGAATGCTCCATTCTCCATGTGATTCGAAGAAGCCCAACCATGAGCCAGAGTTCCCCTGAAGCGACCGCCTTGCGGAAATGGATGTGCGTCGTCTGTGGCTACATCTATGACGAAGCGGAAGGCGTGCCCGACGAAGGCATTCCGGCCGGTACACGCTGGGAAGACGTGCCCGAGACCTGGACCTGCCCGGACTGTGGCACGACCAAAGACGACTTTGAGATGATCGAGATCGACTGAAAGGCGGATTTCGCCCGCAAACGGCCCGAATGCGTCAGTACATCGGCCGCAGCACCTGTTCTGATGTTCGTGCGCACGAAGTGGTGCGCGCCAGACGAGAAGCATCTCATGCTGCAGTTCATTCCCTTCGAGGACGACTGGGACGCCCTCGAAAGCTTGCGCCCGGAAGACCTCATTCCTTACCGGGTCGGTTTGCTGCCGGCGCCGCTGTCTTTGGCAATACCATCGATCCCGCACGCGGTCCAAGGCCGGCCCCAGGGCCAGGATGCCGGATCGGTGGCCGCCTCGGCTGCGGCCTGAACCCGGTTTTCCTCACGCCACGGCCTGTTACTACCCGCGTTGCGGGCCCAGAAGGACGCGTGACCGGCCAGAAAAATTCACGCAAAGCCTTCCCTCGGAAGCGCGGTGGCGCTATGCTGCTCGCCCCTCCGACGACACGCCCATAGTCGGAGATTGCCGCCACAAACCACGCTGAAATTTGTTACGCGAAGGTGTTGACGGGTCGTAAAAGCGATGTAGAATGGGCGGCTCACCTAGGACGAAACGTCTTGGGAGGCAGACCGGAAACGGGATGCCAGCGAACGGATCTTTGACAGTGTGCGCAGGTGAATTGTGTGG
>JBDTKM010000335.1:0-5167 GCA_039935315.1 Rhodanobacter sp.
TGCCACTGACAAGACGCTCGGTCGCCTGTCGACCGAGATTGCCCGTCGTCTGCGCGGCAAGCACAAGCCGGAATACACCCCGCATTGCGACACCGGCGATTATATCGTGGTGATCAATGCCCAGAAGGTGCACGTCACCGGTGCCAAGCTGGACGACAAGCTTTACCACCGCTTCACCGGTTACGTTGGCAATCTGAAGACGACCAATCTGCGGGATCTGCTGGCGAACCATCCGGAGCGGGTGATCGAGATTGCCGTCAAGGGCATGTTGCCGAAGAATCCGTTGGGCCGCGAGATGTATCGCAAGCTCAAGGTCTACGGTGGCGCCGAGCATCCCCACACCGCACAGCAGCCGCAGGCGCTGGAAATCTAAGGAATCAACATGAGCATCCAGCAGAATTACGGCACCGGCCGTCGCAAGACTTCCACCGCTCGCGTGTTCCTGCGCAAGGGTAGCGGCGTGATCGAGATCAACGGCAAGCCGCTTGAGCAGTTCTTCGGTCGCGAGACCTCCTGCATGATCGTGCGCCAGCCGCTCGCACTGACCGAAAACACGGGCAAGTTCGATATCGCCGTGACGGTTGCCGGTGGTGGGATTACCGGTCAGGCCGGTGCGGTCCGGCTGGGCATTGCCCGCGCCTTGATTGAGTACGACGAAACCTTGAAGTCGCCGTTGCGCAAGGCGGGTTTCGTGACTCGCGATGCACGCGAAGTCGAGCGCAAGAAGGTCGGCCTGCACAAGGCACGCCGCGCTACCCAGTTCTCCAAGCGCTAAGCTTCCGTTTCATAGCCCCGTAGCCAAGCGGTAAGGCACCTGACTCTGACTCAGGCATCGGTGGTTCGAATCCATCCGGGGCTGCCAATCCAGATGCTGTCGCATGCAGCGGCAGATGATGACCCGGCCAGAAAATGCCCGTCTTTCGGCGGGCATTTTCGTGCAAGACGTGCCGCGCCAGGCGTTAAGTCTGCAAAGATAAACCGGTTCACCTGAGCGATGTGCGTTGTTGGAAGTTGTGACGAGACTCAAGAAGTTGGGTGTTTTTAGATAGTTTTGTCTTTTTTTCTGCATTGCAGCAGCGTAAAATCCCCGTTTTCCAGCCGTGAAACCCTGATGACCCCAGCCACTGACGATCCTGTCGGTCACGCCGACGTGCGCACGGTCGGCAGTACCGACGCGCTGCCGGTCGCACCCGCGCTCGGCCTGTCGCTGGACGCGGCGCGCATGCCGCGCAAGTCCACTTTGGTCACTCACCGTATCCTGTTGATCAGCGTTCTGGCGGTGATTCTGGGGGTCGCAGCGGCCTATGTGGCTCAGCTGTTGATGCTGATGATCAACCTGATCACCGACCTGTGCTTCTACGGTCGGGTGTCGGATGTGATCGGCCCCGCTGCGGCGGCGCGCAGCGGTTCATTCGTGCTGTCACCGGCGGATAACCACCTCGGCGCCTGGGTCATCCTGATTCCCGCCATTGGCGGCCTGATCGCCGGCATCATGGCGCGCTGGGGATCGCGCGCGATCCAGGGGCATGGCATTCCCGAGGCGATGGAGCAGATCCTCACCAACGAATCCAACATTCCGCCCCGCATCACGTGGCTCAAGCCGGTTTCCTCGGCGTTTGCGATTGGTACCGGTGGTCCGTTCGGCGCCGAGGGCCCGATTATCTCAACCGGTGGCGCACTGGGTTCCCTGCTCGGTCAGCTGCTGCGGGTCACCGCGAACGAGCGCAAGGTGCTGCTGGCGGCCGGTGCCGCCGCCGGCATGGCCGCCGTGTTCGGCGCGCCGGTGGCGTCTCTGGTGCTGGCGGTGGAACTGTTGCTGTTCGAGCTGCGTCCGCGCTCGCTGATCCCGGTGGCGCTGGCCACCGTGACGGCGGTCGGCGTGCGCTATGCCACCTACGGCGCGGCGCCGGTGTTTCCGATGCCCGACGTATTGCAGCCCGGCGGCTGGGCCCTGATCAGTTTCGTTCTGATAGGCGGCATTGTCGGATTTGCCTCGGTCGGGGTCACCAAGGCGGTGTACGGCGTCGAGGATCTGTTCGAAAAACTGCCGATCCACTGGATGTGGTGGCCGGTCCTGGGTGCCTTGGTGGCGGGTTTCGTGGGCTGGATCGAACCACGCACGCTGGGCGTGGGTTACGACAATATCGATGCGCTGGTGCAAGGGAAATTCGGCCTCACCGTGCTGCTCACGTTCGGTACGCTCAAGTTCATTTCGTGGGCGATCGCACTGGGTAGTGGTACCTCCGGCGGTACGCTGGCACCGCTGTTCATGATCGGCGGCTCGCTCGGCGCGGTGGTTGGCATCGGCATCAACCACCTGCTGCCAGGCTTCAATGTCGATCCGCGCATCGCTGCCTTGGTCGGCATGGCGGCCATTTTTGCCGGTTCCTCGCGGGCACTGCTGACGGCGGTAGTGTTCGCCTTTGAAACCACTCGCCAGCCGTCCTGTCTGCTGCCATTGCTGGGCGGCTGCACCGCGGCCTACCTGATTTCGGCGCTGATCATGCGTAACACGATCATGACCGAGAAGATCGCTCGTCGTGGCGTCCGCGTGCCCTCGGAATATGCCGCCGACTATCTGGAGCAGGTAGCGGTGGGCACCGCCTGTTCGCGTGACGTTGCCACCCTCAAGACCAGCCAGACGCTGGCTGAAGTGCGCCGCTGGCTGAGCGAAGAGTCAGTGAACTCGGAACACCAGGGCTTTCCTGTAGTGGATGATGGCGGTCACGTGCGCGGCGTGTTGACCCGGCGTACCCTGCTCGATCCGCAGTGGCATTACACGCTGCCGGTGGGCGAACTGCTTACGCGTCCGCCAATCGCGGTCAGCGAAAACAATTCGTTGCGCGAGGCGGCCGATCACATGGTTGCCGAGAGCGTCGGTCGCCTGGTGGTGGTGAGCAAAGACGACCCGCACAAGCTGGTCGGTATCATCACGCGTGGCGATATCCTGGCGGCGCATGCGAAGCGACTGCGCGAAGCGCGGCATTCATCGCGACACCTGCGTTTTCGCGATGGGCTGAAGCCGCGCCCCGGGGAATAAATACGCGTGATCGAAACGAATAGCGGCCACTGCGGGCCGCTATTCGTTTCCGCGAATCAACGACGAGCTACATTTCGTGGTCGCCGATCAGCACGATATCGGCCGGGCGCCGGGCGAACAGGCCGACCGTGACGATGCCTGGCAACTGGTTCAGTTCGCTCTCCAACGCCACTGGATCAGTGATCTGCCAGTTGTGTACGTCGATGATCCAGTTGCCGTTGTCGGTGACTACGCCGTCGCGCCACACCGGCTGGCCGCCACGCTTGACGATCTCCCGGCCGACCAGGCTGCGCGCCATCGGAATCACCTCGATCGGTACCGGAAACTTGCCCAGCAGGTCGACCCGTTTGCTGGAGTCGATGATGCAGACGAACTTCTTGCTGGCGGCGGCCACGATCTTCTCTCGGGTCAGCGCGGCGCCGCCACCCTTGATCAGGCGCTTGTGCGGATCGCACTCGTCGGCGCCGTCCACGTAGATCTCCAGCGGGCCGCCTGCATTGAGGTCGAACACCGGAATGCCGAGCTTCTTCAGCCTCGCCGTGGACTGCTCCGAACTGGAGACCGCACCCTGGATCCGATTCTTCAGGTCGGCCAGAGCGTCAATGAAAAACGCCACCGTGGAACCGGTACCCACGCCGATGACGGCGTCGTCCTCGACATAGCGGATGGCGGCTTCGCCGGCCAGGCGTTTCTCGTTGACGTTGCTCATGAGGGCAGGGAATGGGGAATCGGGAGTCGAGAATAGCGCATGCGTACTGGTCGTGGTCTGGAGTGGCGGCGGGTTGTGGCTGGATCCGGGCATGCTCGCGCGCCTGCTTCAGCCGACCGCGTCGCCGGCTATTCGAGTGCCAGAATGTACTTCCACTGGGCGGCATCAACCGGCATTACCGACAAGCGGTTGCCTTTGCGGACCAACGGCATGTCGGCCAGGGTAGCGTCGGCCTTGAGCTCATCGAGGCTGATCGTGCGCTTGAGTTTCTTTACGAACTTCACATCGACCAGCACCCAGCGTGGCTGGTCCCGCGAGCTGGCGGGGTCGAAGTGGTTGCTCTTCGGATCAAACTGGCTGGGGTCGGGGTAGGCGTCGGTGGCAACTGCGGCGATGCCGACGATACCGGGTACGGCGCAATTGGAATGGTAGAAAAATACCTTGTCGCCCGGTCGCATGCCGTCGCGCATGAAGTTGCGCGCCTGATAGTTGCGTACGCCGTCCCAGGGCTCCTGGCGCTTGCGCTTGAGATCATCAATCGAAAACGCGGCGGGCTCGGATTTCATCAGCCAGTAGTTCATTCAGCATCCTCTGCTTGCCGGGCTGGTGGGGTGCAGTCGATCAATTCACGTTCGGTGGCGACGAAGTCCAGTGGCACATCCCAATCCTGCTCGTCGATCTCGGGCAGCTCCTGGAACGCATAGGCGATGCCGACCAGCAGGGGCTCGGTCGGACGCACTTGATCGTTGAGGAAGGCGAAGCTGCGGTCGTAGTAACCGCCGCCATGGCCGAGCCGGTTGCCGCGCCGGTCGAAGCCCAGCAACGGCACGAAGACCAGGTCGAGCTGCGTGGATTCCAGCAACTCGGGCGGTTCCACCGGCTCGGGAATGCCGTAACGGTTCGGCTGCACCGCATCGCCCATCTTCCAGCGCGCAAAGCGCAGACGCTTGTCCGTCCCGACCAGCGGCAGCAAAAAATGCTGGCCGCGCGCCGCCAGCGACGGAATCACCAGATTCAACGGCAGCTCGCCGTGGCTGGCCCAGTAGCCTGCCACGCGAAAATCGGTGAAATACTCGGGCAGCTGTTCGAGACTGTGGCGCAGGCCTCGTGCTGCGGCGATGCGCGCGGCGGCCGGCAGTGCCTGACGTCGGTCAGCCAGCTGCTGGCGCAACTCACGGCTTTGGGCGAGGGCATCCATGTGTCGCTCCACTCCGTCGTGTTGCGTCCTGTTCGTCGCGTGCCGAACAGGACGGAAAAAGAAGTGGCGTAACCGCGATGCCGCTGCCCACCGAACGACCTTGATCCACGAGGATCAGGTGGGAGGGCTTGCATGGCTTCGAGGCTTTCCGCACGTGGCGGACATGCACAACAACCGATGTGAAGCCGACCCGGGGCCGTATATAGGAACAAGGCAAAAT
>JBDTKM010000336.1:0-2921 GCA_039935315.1 Rhodanobacter sp.
TGCGCGATCGCCAGCAGCAGCTCGTCGCGTGCGCGCGCCGGATCGTATTTGTGCAATGCATCCAGCGCAAATCCGACTCGTCTGGCGACTTCCGCGCTCGGCGGTTGCGCGTTGGCCACCTCACGCAGATCCCGGGGTGCGACCGCCGTTGCACCGAAATCATTACGCAAGGCGACGCCAGTCTGGGCGATCAATTGCGGCAGGTCGGCGACGGCGCCGTTGCGTGAGAGCGTGGCAACTGCAGCGCCAGTGCGTGTGTCCTGAATCGACAGGTCAATGCGCAACTGCGGTGTTTCGCTGCTGCCCGACACCAGGTACGCACCGCTCAACACGTAATGTGCGCCCAGCCGACGCTGCAGCGTGGCAAGACTGGCTGGCGAATAACCCCCTGCGGCTGGCGCCGGCAGGTCAGCGCGCGCAGGCCGCACCAGTTCATCCGACACCGCGTGCATCCTGCCGTCCACGCCTATCTCGGTCGCAAGCATTTCCGACAAGGCGGGCGCGAGCCACGCATCCTTCGCGTTGCCGGAAAGATTACCCAGTTCGGCTATCGCCACCGCACCCGGGTCGAGCGTAGCGATGCGTGTATCGAGCGGCGCGTGCCCCGGCGCCAAGGCCCGGTACGCCAGCCCTCCGAGTACGAGGGCGAAAGTGACGACCGCTGCTGCCGCCCAGCGGAGTCGACGGCGACGATGGAGAGGCGAGCGTCCGATGGCCCCCGCGGCGGCGGCAGGAGCCCTCGGCATCGACGAAATCAAACCGGAATCGGCCCCGAGCGTGATTGCGGGTGATCCGACGTCCGTGGACATGTCGTCTGTGCCGACACACGACGCGGTCGCCTGGTCGTCAAGGCTTTCGTTCGGCAGCGAACTGCGGAGCGCCTCGGGCGCCTCTTGGGCAATCGGTTTGGCTGCAACCTGGCACACCGGCGCCGTGAATCGGTAGCCAAGCTTGGGAATGGTCTCGATGAAGCAACCTTCGTCGCCACCCAGTGCCTTGCGAATCAGCCAGATGTGCTTGGTGAGATTTGATTCATGCACGAAACCACGCGGCCACAGCGCCGCCATCAACTCGTCCTTGCTGACCGCATGACCCGCACGCTCGACCAGCAGCAGCAGCGTGTCGAACACCTTGGGGGTCAGCGTCACCAGCTGACCGTGGGCCACAAAGCGGCGCTCGTGCGGATCGAGTTCACAACCGGCGAAGCGATAGACCTTGTTTCCCTGGGCCGGCAAGGCTTCCGCTCCCTGCAACGATGGCTGCAGTAATTCTGCCAGAAAAATACCAGAAAAGCGGGAGCGGCAGCCGGCGTGATCGGCCCATGCTGGTGACCGTTCATGCCGTCAGCGAGGCAGCAGTCCCGCCATACGCAAACCAACGGTCGCCTGGCTCATGGCCCTTTTCATCGCCTTCATTCCGGGCTTCCTGCTGGCGTCGCGGTTGCTGCATCAGCGCTCTTTCACCAAGCCTGCATGTCCACAGTCTGACCGCCCCGCCAGCACGGCGGCCGAAGAAGCCGGCAGCGCAGCCATGCAAGTTGGCGCCGCACAGGGCCAAGGCACGCCCGTACCCCGTCAGGCGGCGGCGAAGGGACCGCAGACCTGCCCCCGAGCAGCGGGACGCTGGAAGGTAGCGACGCACCACCGCCGCCCGGCGCCGGTGGGGACAAGGGCGATGTGCAAGGCGGTCTGGGCGGTGCCAGCGGCAGCGCGGGGCCCACCACTGCTTCAGGTCCCTTTGGCGGCAACAGCAACAACCACGGCGGCGACATTGACGTTGGGGGTGGCAAAGCCAAATTGGCGGCGGACGGACGCTGCGACCGCGACCACCGCCGTAACCGGTCCGAACGCCAAAACCTTCAGCGTCACCGAAATCGTCACCGATGACGCGCCGGACGTGGACGCCGCCTGGTACCACGATCACCTACCCACCGGCTGGAACGAATGGAGGATGCCCAGCGCGGTGGTGATGGATCGGGCAATTCAGCAGACGAAGACACCCGAAGCCCACAGCCATGCCGTTGACGCGATGCTCAACGGCATGATTGTCGGCCCGCAACTGGCCGACAGCCCCGGCGTGGACGCCGCGCGCGCTGCCGGCCTGCCGGTTTTCCAGCCGCCGGCTCAAAACACCGATCACCGCATGATCATCGTGATCAAGGACGGCAAGCCCGGCATCTTGCTGATGAAGAAGGACGACGCGTCATGGGCCTGCCGCTGCGCCACACCACGCAGATCAAGCGGACGGAGTGTGTTCGCCGCGCCGCAATGGGCATGCTGATCGCCGCGAACTGCATAGTCCTCGGCTGCAGCAGCAAGCAGGCGCCAGACCAGGCGCCCGTGCCGAGCACCAGCCAGAGCCCACCTCCTTCCGATGTTTCCTACCTCCCGCAGGTCATTTTCGGCCCGCAGGCAGTGGCTGGGGCGACGGTACTGAAACCGCTCAACCCGCATTCGCTTGCGGAAACCGAGCTGAAGTACAGCACAGCGCCCAGGCGCTCGAGCGCTGTCGAGTACCAGCCCGGCGTGATCATCATGGACCACGGCGACCAGGCCATCCACCCGATCGCCAGCAATGGGCTGGAATGGCACTTCGACGCCAGTGCGCCGCATGTCAGCGAGTTCCACGTCGACAAGATCGTCCTCGCGACCGGTCGCGCGGTCGGCCGCATCATCAGCCTCAGGCAGGAAGGCGATACCGTCGCCGTGATCCTGGCCCGATCCAGCTCAGCGACGTGATCAAGAACGGACAGTTCACGCTCGACCAGGCGGTCAGCGCCTCCGACATGATCTCTCCTGATTCCCCACGTTACACATCCAAGGTTACGAGGCGATAGCTGAGCGGCGGCGTGCGCGCCGCCGCGACGATGAGGCGTGGCACCAAGGCAGCCAGATCGAAGCGGCGGTTGAAGCGGTAACAGA
>JBDTKM010000337.1:0-4920 GCA_039935315.1 Rhodanobacter sp.
CGACAGATCTTTCTCGGATGTCTGGCTGGATGGCTGACCGCGTTCGCGTTCAACTTTTTCGTGCTGCCGCGATTGGGCGGCTTCTTTTCGCTGGCCCTGTGCGTGGCGCCAGTGATCATGGTCGGCAGCTACGTCAACACGTTTCCGCGCACAGCGATCATGGGGCTGGGGTTCAACATCTACTTCTGCTTCATTGGAAACATTACCAACCCCGACGTCTACGACCCTGCGGCGCTCCTCGACCTGGGGTTCGCCATGCTGGTCGGTATTGGCTCGGCCGCACTGGCGTTTTCCGTCATCGTGCCCTATGCCGGGGAATGGGTGACGGCGCGCTACACGAGGCAGATTCGTCGCGAAGTGTCCCGTACTGCCTGCCAGAGCCAGAGCGAGGATCTGCTGCTGCGATTCGAAAGCAGCATGCGTGACTTTGTCCTGCTGATCGCGGCCCGCCCCGCCGCCGACCAGATCGGTCGCAAGGCACTTTTTGGATGGGCGTTCGCCGCGCTGCAAATCGGGCGTGCGGTAATCCAGTTGCGTGAGGACGCTGCACGGCCCGATATCGACCTTCCCGCAGGTTGGGCAGCGCAGCAACGCGAGTGGCTGCTCGCCGTCGCTTCGCTGTTCGACCAGGTCACACCCGCGCGGTACGCGCATGCGCTGCAAACCACCCGACATGCGCTGGACATGCTGCCCCTGCCCGCTCGAATCGAGCCGGGCCATCGCAGCCTGTCGCAATTCAGGATGCGTGCCTTGCTTCACTTCACCGAATTATCGCTGTTGGACGAGACGCTTCCGTTGCGCCCATCCATGGAGATTGCGTCATGACTGGACGGCACGCGACAGCGGTCCCGCCCGTTCCACCTCGACGCACCATGCGTCTGCTTGCGTCCACGGTCATGAGCGCGGCCCTGTTGACCGGCTGCATCGGCAGCGGCGGCATCAAGCCCCACGCCCAGCTCATCAATGCAGCGCAACTGGATCCCGGCGCCGCCCTGAAGGCAACCCAGACCGATGCCCGCTGGCCTGCGCTGGACTGGTGGCGACGCTGGCATGACCCGCAACTGGACGCCTTGGTGCAACACGCGCTGACCGGCAACCCCAGCCTTCGCATCGCACAGGCGCGTCTCGATGCCGCCAACGCGCAAGCACGGATTGCCGGCGCGTCCACCTTGCCTCAACTGAATGCAAAAGGTGACTTCGGCCGCCAGCGCTATCCGCGCTACGCCACGCCGTCGCCGCCAGGCGGCTATACGGTCTGGAGCAACAGCGTCGGCGTCAGCCTGTCTTATGACATGGACGCATGGGGTAAAAACCGTGCCGCCGTTGCCGGCGCACTGGATGCGGTGCAAGCCACGGCAGCGGATGCGCGCAGCGTGCAACTTGCGCTGGAAACGGCCGTGGTACGCAGCTATATCCAGCTTTCACTGCAGTACGCCCTGCATGACGTCTACCAGACGATCATGCAGCAGCAACAGACTGCCCACGATGTCGTTGCGAAACGCGTGCACGCGGGTCTGGCCAGCCAGCTGGAACTCAGTCAGGCCGAGACCCAGCTGGCGAGCAGCGTCAACCAGCTGCAGCAAGCCGAGTTGGCCATTGCCTTGCTCCAGCATCAAATCGCCGCACTCACCGGCCAGGGCCCCGGCGCCGGTGATGCGATCGGTCGACCGACATTGTCGCTGGATCTTCCGGTCACCCTGCCATCGTCCCTGCCGGTCGATCTGATTGGCCATCGGCCGGACGTCGTGGCGCAGCGCTGGCGGGTCGAATCGGCGTCGAAGGCGATCGCCGTGGCCCACGCGGACTTCTATCCCAACATCGATCTGCTGGCGACGGCCGGCCTCACGTCAGCGACGACGTTCGGCGGCTTCTTCAATTTCATGAACCACGCAGCCGCCGGGCACCGGTTTGGCGCCGCAATCTCCCTGCCGATCTTCGATGGCGGCCGGCTGCGGGGACGCTATGGCGTCGCCGTCGCGGACTACGACACCGCCGTGGAGGGCTACAACCAGACCGTCATCGGTGCCGTGCAAGCCGTCGCCGATCAGGTCACCTCGCTCAACGCCTTCGCCGACCAGCAAGCCAGTGCCGAGAACGCGGTGGCCTCTGCAAAACGCAGCTACCAGCTGGCCGATCAGGGGTATCGCAGCGGCGTGACCGAATTCCTCAACGTACTTGCGGCGCAAGCCCAGCTGCTGCGGCAGCAACAGCAGCTGGCCGACATTCACGCGAAGCGCCTGGATGCCTGGGCACTGCTGATGCAGTCGCTCGGCGGCGGCATCGAGCCGGCACCGATCGACGCCCGACCGGCATTGCCCGCAGCGACGGCAAAGTCTGGACGAGGATCCTCTCATGCCTCGTGACATGGCCGTGTTCTCGCTGCTGGTTCCCAGTCTGCTGTCGATCTTTCTCGGCTGTGTCGCCGTCTTCATCGCGCTGGATCTGCTGTTGTCGAGGGTCGGTCTGTACCGACATGTCTGGCACCCCGCGCTGTTTCGCGCATCGCTCTTTACCACGCTGTTTGCCGCCATCGGGATGCTGTTGCATCCCTAGGCATCGTCATTCACCAACGCACGTACCTGGACCCGTTCATGAAACTTCAACCGCTGCTGCGACTAGCCGCCACCCTCGGCTTATTGTTGGTGGCCGTGTTCCTGGCACATGCCTTCTGGAAGGACTACATGTACTCGCCGTGGACCCGCGATGGCCGCGTGCGCGCCAAGGTCATCAACATCGCGCCCGACGTCTCCGGCCTGATCAGCGACGTGCGCGTGATCGACAACCAGCACGTGCAACGCGGCGACATCCTGTTCGTGATCGATCCGATACGGTTTCATCAGGCGCTGGCGCAAGCCGAGGCCGAAGTCGCTCGCGCCAAGGCGCAGCAAGCGCTGGCGCAAGCCCAGGTAGTGCAGCGGGAGTCCGAATGGCGCATGCGTCGCCAACAAGCAGCGCGCCGCGCCCACCTCGCCGGTGAAGTGATCACCGCCGAAAGCCGCTCCGACTACAGTGCGCAAGCGGACCAGGCCATGGCCGCCCGCGACGGCGCCAAGGCAAGCTATCAAGCCGCCGAAGCCGGTTTGCAGGCAGCACTTGCTGCACGGGAAATCGCCAGACTCAATCTCGAACGCAGCACCGTGCGCGCACCCGTCGAAGGCTTTGTCGCCAACCTCAACCTCTATCCTGGCGACTTTGCCAGCGCAGGCGCGGCGCGTATGGCGCTCATCGACGCGCACTCGTTCTGGGTCTATGGCTACTTCGAGGAAACCAAACTGCCCCGAGTTCATATCGGTGAGAAAGCCGATATCCAACTCATGGCCGGGCAAACAGCCATCAAGGGACACGTCGAAAGCATCGCCAGCGGCATCGCCGATCGCGACAACCCGACCAGCGGCAACCTGCTCGCCGACGTCAATCCGGTATTTACCTGGGTGCGCCTCGCGCAGCGCGTGCCGGTACGCATCAAGCTGGAGCAGATCCCCAGCGGTATCCATCTGGCGGCGGGCATGACCTGCACGGTGACGCTCCGACCTGAGTCACGGTGACTGCGGCTCGCAGTTAGATCTAAATGACTTGAACACGACATTCCGCTTTGCGGCAGTTCGACTTCACGAGCGAATGTCTATATTTGGCCGAAAGCGAACGCACAGAGAAGGTCATACGCCCAATTAAAGCGATTGTGGGATCAGCGAAAGCTACCCAAGACCACGCCAGATAATGGTGCAGTTCACGAGCCGAACAATTCTGGTCGACTCCACCTGCGCGACTTGAGTTTGCGCTGAGTTCCCAACACTACCCACTCCAGCGAAGTAACGATGCCTTGTGCCTGCAGGCACCATTCCTCCAGGTTAGACCGGAGCACCCCCGGCGTGTCCTCCGGGTTGCCGGCCGCCACGAGAGCACCGTTGTGCGCCAGCATGCGTAGCAACGTGATCGCCTTCGCTAAAGGAATCAGTATGTGCTCGGGAAGAGCGTCATCGCGCTCAAGGTACTTGGACAGACTCTGCAAGCCGTAACTAGCCGCGATTTCAAGGAATGCCCCTGCGGCGTCCTGTAGCTCACCGGGCCCGGCGTGAGGATTGGCGAGAATGCCCCGCGCCTCGGCGATAGTGACCTTCAGTGCGTGCTGCGTCCGCGAAACCTCCGGAAGAATAGTTGCGGCCACCAGCAGATGCCGCGCGGTTCGTGCCCGCCCTCGCTCGAGGGTGTCCCTCAGTGAAATACCGAGCGCGACCACTACGGCCGCCCATGTTCCTAGCGTATCCCAGCCCATGCAGTCCCCCTTCTCTTAGCAAAAATGTGTCGATCCGACTGGCCAGCTAACCAGTCTCATGCTTGGCTCATAAAGCGCCTATTAGCATGGTCATCGATTCAGTTTGCAATGTCCCAGCCACCAACCCAGCTGCATGAAAGCAGGTTCACCCGGGAGTACCCGTCGCCAGCAACGGTTTCACATGAGCATACGTGCCGGCCAATCGTCCGCTATCGACCCATTGCTGCCGGTGGCGACAGGCAGCTTTCGGGATTCGTGGAATCAAACGTATCGACCAGTCAGCGCTGATCGCGACCAGCCGCGTCTGGCCTGATCGGCGCGGCGCATGCCGAACCGATACGCTCCTGCCGGATGGCAAACGACAGGTCACGGGCATGGAATCCTTCGTTCCGGTGAACTCCGGCAATCGCGGCTTTTCAATGAATCCTAGCCAACCCGGCGTCTTGCATCATCATTGATCATGTGCCACGGATGTGCATAGCTGGATAGCAGACGTATAGTGGTCACCGTACGATGCGTGCCGACTATTCGACACGGTTTCGGGCAGCTATCAGCGAGGTGGCTATGCGTTCAGCAGTGCGGTTCCTCATCGTGGCGCTGATCAGCTTTGTGGTTCAAAAGGTCTATGCGGCGCTGCCAAGTACTTT
>JBDTKM010000338.1:0-2992 GCA_039935315.1 Rhodanobacter sp.
GCCGAGAGTTGCCGGGCATCCGCACCGGTGCTGTCGGCCAGCGCGGTGTCCAGAAAATACTGCACGAGGTCGTCGTCGGTGACCGTCGGCCGGGGCGGAGTGATCCTTTGACCCGCCACGCCTCAGCGGGCGCCGTCGTTCCAGGTCGAGTCTTCCAGCTTTTCGTCCAGCTTCTTTCCAGGTGCACATTCGGGCGAGTAATACGCCGCCTGCATGCCACCGATCTTTCCCCGCGCCTGGTACTGAGCCTCATAGAACGCGGTGGCATTGGTTCTGGCAATCTCGTCGGGAATGCCGAGCAGGCGTGCCGCACGATAGTGGCGCTGGACCGCCTGGCATTCGGTGACCGCCTCGTTCAATTCACCACGCACGTGCATGGCTTCGTGCGCGAACATCTGCACGCTGAAAATTCCCTTCGTGTCCATCCGTTCGGGATGCCGAAGATGGTCCATCAACACGCCGCACCAGGGTGCCTGGAACACGATCTGGCCGGTTGCCGGATTCGCGTGACCCGATGTCAGCGAATTGGGATCGATCCACGTGTCGAACAGGGTATTGCAATGCACAGTTGCCTTGTTCGACCCGGAGAGAATCCGTGCCTTGCTCGTGAGGAAGCGCTCGAACCGGAATTTCCGCGCTGGCACGTAGGCCAATGCAACCGCGATCGTGAGCATGATGGCAACGTAGACCTTGAAGATCTTCTGCGGCTCGGAAAAGCCCGGTCGGGTCACGATACCGTAGTAGATTTCGCGCAGCCCAAGCCACGCAAACAGGGCCGCCAGCGCCCACCAGAGCATCAGCGTCGCCCGACCGTCGAGAGTGGACGGGTGTGGTTGCTTGGTCGGAAGCCGACGTCAGAGCGCACTTTAAAAAAGCTGTCAGGAACCATTGGGTTTCTTCGTCGGGCCCGAACCAAGGGCAAGCGTGAGCTTCAACAGGGTGGGAGAGAAGGGAGGGATCAGGTTCACTTGGCAAGCGTTTGAAGTGAATCGAGGTGGTCGAAAGCGCCGCACACGCGAGCGAAGGATTCAAACCTTCTCGGCACGCTCTGGCCAATGCACCGCAGGCAGTTGCTCGAATGCGGCATGGGCAAACAGATAGCCCTGGAACAAGTGCACCCCGAGTGTTTCGAGTGTCTGCCATTCGTCAATGGTTTCCACGCCTTCCGCGATGATCTTGATGCCAAGCTCCTGGCACATGCGGACCACGTGTCGCGCAATGATCTGCCGCGGTAGATCGTGATCGATGCCCCGTACCAGCTCCATATCGAACTTGATCACATCCGGGTGGAAGCTTGCCAGCATGGTCAGGCCGGAGTAGCCGGCGCCAAAATCGTCCATGGCAGTCACGAAACCCTGCCGCTGATACTCATCCACAATGTGCTTGAGGTGAGCCCGGTCCGCCGGTTGTTCGTGTTCCACGATTTCGAACATCAGCCGATCAATGGGAAACCCGAGACGTCGCGCTGCTGCAAGCGTGGCCCGCAGGCAAGTTGCGGCCTGATAGACGGCATTCGGCAGGAAGTTGATGCTGAGCAGACATTCCATGCCCAACTGCGCCGCCAGAGTTACCGCCTTGACCCGGCACGTCTGGTCGAAGCGATATTGATTGTCCGCATTGACCTGGGCAAGGATGCCGGCCGCTCCGCTGCCATCCAGGCCGCGTGCCAGTGCCTCGTAGGCGAACACCGTGTGCTCGCGCGTATCCACGATCGGCTGGAACGCCATGCTGAAGTCGAATCCCAGCGGTGTCCCATCGTGACAGGCGGCGCAGGCGGTCGAGGATGACATGGACGGTCTCCCAAATGGGTAGCAGCAAAATGGTGTCAGGGACAAACGCAGAGCTTTGAGGTCAGGTCCAGCTTCGTAGCATCAAGGAACGGGGTCCAGCGTCCGATTGTGCAGCTGGCGAGGCTGTACTCGGAAGGTAGACTGGTCTTGGTGACGGGGTGTGGCTCATGGGGTTCGCCAAGCACCTGGAAACGGGGTCAGAGTGAACAACTCTAATTGACCAAGGTCGTCAGGAAGTCGACGCTGACCCCGTTTCGCAGTTTCGGTTTGCAACCCACAGCCCCGGCCGCAACCCGGCACGACGCCATGGCTTATGATACTTGCGCGAAAATTCTGCTGTTCGTCCCCGCCTCGTGATCGGGTGAGCACCTCGGTGCACCGGCGGTTCCTGGCCAGGGAAATGACTCCGTGGTCAGGCTGCCTCGGCCGCCGCAGCTGCTGCGCCACGAGCCAGCTTGCCCGATACCATCCCGCCCGCCCACCAGGTCCAGCGACCCATGACATCCCTCCCTCGCGAAGCGGTCGGCCAACGTTTCGATCACGACTTGATGCAACGGGCTCGTGAACGCAGCTGGGCAGCGTTGCACGGGATCCATGCGCGCATGCACCCAGGCACCAGTGAAGCCGAAGCGAAGGCGGAGGCGATGGAGGTATTCCGCGAGTTGGGCTACGAGCGGCTGTGGCATCCGGTGCTGGTACGCATCGGCGCGAACACCATGAAGTCATACCGGCAAGCCTCCGACCTCGACGTACGACTGGGCGAGAACGACAGTTACTTCATCGACCTTGGCCTGGTTTTCGATGGACATGAGGGCGACGTCGGCGACACGTTTGTGGTGGGCAACGCACCACAGCGGCAGGCTTGCGCCGACGCGGCGCGCGCGCTGTTTCAGGATGTGGCCACTGAGCGGGATCAGAGTCAGTTCCCGGCGTTCGGTAAGTGAACCCGACCCCGTTAGCTCACACGGTTTTTCCAATCCGCGTGCGATCGAGGATATGACGCAGCATGACCACCCAGCTACGCTACCGCCTGCCCGCCTATTTCGCTCTTGCTCTGCTCGTGGTCGAGGCAGCGCTTCTTGTCCATGAGCACTACACCAGTGGCGTGCGCAGTCATCATCTGCTGGATCGCCCTGATTTGCCCGCCATCTCCAACTGGTTCGGCTTGATCGTGATGCCTGTTCTCGGCTGGCTGCTTGGCC
>JBDTKM010000339.1:0-2867 GCA_039935315.1 Rhodanobacter sp.
TGAAGCCACCCTTGACCTTGCCGGAGATGAGACCAACGATCGTCTCTTCCTTGTCGAACGCCTGCTCCAGGTCGTCCCACACCATCGAGCGCTTGGCCTTCTCGCGCGACAGCTTGGTTTCGCCGAATCCGTCTTCCAGCGCTTCGAGGGCTACCTTCACCTCGTCGCCTACCTGCACCTCCAGCACGCCCTGCTCGTCCTTGAACTGCTCGATCGGGACGATGCCTTCGCTCTTCAGGCCGGCGTTGATCACGACGACGTCGTTGCGGATTTCCACAACGATACCGGTGACGATGGCGCCGGGCTTCAGCTTGGAGATAGCTCCCTGGCTCTGTTCAAACAGTTCGGCAAAACTTTCAGTCATGTTGATTCCATAGTGGAGAAGGATCGTGGTTCATTGCGCTGGAATGAGTTGATGCGCGAACTTCCGATCCACCGGTTGAGGGCATATGAGGTAGCTCATCTGGGAGCCGACCGTCATCACCGTTGGCCAAAACCCCCTGCCGTGGCAGAGGCGCAGAAACCGCCGAGCAACCCATCTCAGGGCTGCACGACGGCAAGTACTTTTGCAACAACCTCATCGATACCCATGCCGGTGGTATCCACCAACAAAGCATCAACGGCAGGCTTGAGCGGCGCGACTGCGCGTGATGCATCGCGACTGTCACGCGCCTCAATTTCGCGCTGAAGGCCGCCAAGTGTAACGCTGAGTCCCTTTTCCTTCAACTGCTTATAGCGTCTTTTCGCCCGCTCGCCGGCACTGGCGGTGAGGAAAACCTTGAACGCCGCATCCGGGAAGATCACCGTACCCATGTCGCGCCCGTCTGCCACCAAGCCGGGCGCCTTGCGGAAACCCAATTGCAGCGAAACCAGCGCCGCACGCACCGATGGCATCGACGCAATGGCCGAAGCGGCCGCGCCTGCGGTCTCGGTGCGCAACTCGTCGGTGGCGTCGTGACCATTGACGATCACCCGCGTCTCGGCACCCTTCTCCGCCCGAAAATGGATTCGGGTGGTCTGCGCACAGCGCGTCATGGCTTCGACGTCGGACAAATCCAGCCCTTCCATGCCCGCGGCATAGCCGACCGCACGATAAAGCGCTCCGGAATCCAGCAAACGCCAACCCAATTTTTGGGCGACCAGGGCGCTGATCGTGCCCTTGCCCGATCCGGATGGCCCGTCGATGGTCAGTACGGGGACGGACGAAGCATGCGGCATGGCGATTCCTGGATGGCAGCGGCGAATGGCGCAGTTTAACCTGCCGTCTCGCGCCGCCGGCTAAAAGCTGGGCCTAGAGCAATTCCACCGTCGACGGAGGGCCTGCGCATACCCATCGCGTTTCCGTCATTTCATTGCCGTTCCCGCAGCACTTGCATTTGCCGCCCCAACACCGGCACATTCATACGATCGTTTGACTGGTGTGGATCCCATGAATTATCCGAAGCTGTTCGCCCCGCTCGACCTGGGCCATGTGACCTTGCCCAATCGCATCCTGATGGGTTCGATGCACACCGGTCTTGAAGACAAGGCACGCGACTACGAGAAGCTGGCGGCCTATTTCGCTGAGCGCGCGCGCGGCGGCGTGGGCCTGATGGTCACCGGGGGCATCGCGCCCAGCATCGCCGGCTGGCTCAAACCTTTCGGCGGGCGTTTGACCTTGCCCTGGCACAAGCCGCGGCACCGCAAACTGACCGACGCAGTGCACGCCGAAGGTGGCCGCATCTGCCTGCAGATCTTGCATGCGGGTCGCTACGGGTTTCACCCGCTGTCGGTGGCGCCGTCGAAAATCAAATCACCGATCACCCCGTTTACGCCACGCGCACTATCAACGCGCGGCGTGGAACGGACCATTACCGATTTTGTTCATTGCGCCCAACTGGCTCGTGAAGCTGGATACGACGGCGTGGAGGTCATGGGTTCGGAAGGCTATTTGATCAACCAGTTCATCGCCGAACGTACCAACCAACGTAGCGATGCTTGGGGCGGCGATGCCCAGCGGAGGATGCGGTTGCCGATCGAGATCGTGCGCCGCACACGGGAAGCCGTGGGCCGCGACTTCATCATCATTTACCGACTCTCGATGCTGGACCTCGTCGAGGGGGGGCAGCAATGGAGCGAAGTGGTGACACTGGCCAAAGCCATCGAGGCGGCCGGCGCAAGCATCATCAATACCGGTATCGGCTGGCACGAGGCACGGGTGCCCACGATCGTCACCAGCGTGCCGCGCGCCGGTTTTGCCTGGGTCACCCAAAAGTTGAAAGGTGAGGTATCGATCCCGCTGGTCGCCACCAACCGCATCAACATGCCCGACGTGGCTGAGCAGATTCTTGCCAGCGGCGAAGCCGACATGGTCTCCATGGCCCGCCCGCTGCTGGCCGATCCCGCATGGGCAAACAAGGCGAAGGCCGGACAAAGCGAGCGCATCAATACGTGCATAGCCTGCAACCAGGCCTGCCTCGACCATGTGTTTGCAAACAAGCGCGCAAGTTGCCTGGTCAATCCACGTGCCTGCTACGAGACCGAGCTACGCGCCGTTCCGGCTGTCGTGCGCAAACGTATTGCTGTCGTCGGCGCGGGTCCGGCGGGCATGGCCTGCGCAAGCACGCTCGGCGAGCGCGGCCATGCGGTCACCCTGATTGACCAAGCCGATGAAATCGGCGGCCAATTCAACTACGCCAAACAGATCCCGGGCAAGGAAGAGTTCTTCGAAACCTTGCGCTACTTCGGCCACCAGTTGGACGACACCGGCGTCGACGTGCAGTTGGGCAAGGCCGCCACCGCCGCGTCGCTACAGGCCGCCGGCTACGACGACGTGGTAATCGCCACTGGAGTCACGCCGCGCGCAGTGGATTTCCCCGGCCACAATG
>JBDTKM010000340.1:0-12061 GCA_039935315.1 Rhodanobacter sp.
ACCTCGTTGACAGAATGACGTCGCTCTGACGGCAGTCGTGTGGGGACATTCACCCACACCGGATGCCACGCGGATGTGAAGGCCAAGGCGGCACACGGCGCGCAGAGCGTGGTCCATTCAGCTGGTCACCGCGGGATTCAGGCTGTAAGTGCCAACCAGCTCGGCTTCGGCCAACACGTGACCGCTCATGGCCACCTGCAACTGATCACGCGAAAAACCCTTTTCCAGCGGCAGGATGGCGACGCCCAACGCATATACGGTGAAGTGATAACGATGCAACAGCGCGTCGTTCCAGGGCGGGCACGGGCCGTCGTAGCCCAGGTATCGGCCACCCATGTCCGCGTCGCCGGCAAACCAGTGGGTGAAATCGTTCAAGCCCTGCACGCTGCCTGGCGGGCCGAACGGGTCGCGCTTGCCGCGGGGAGTGACTTCGTCGCTACAGGCACCCGCAGCCAGCTCGCCGCATTCCGCCGGAACATTCGCCATCAGCCAGTGCACGAATTCCACACGCGGCAGATCCGCCGGTACGGTACGGCCGGGCTGGTTCACGTCATCTCCCTAGCTGGGTACATCGGGGTCGACGCAGGTGAGCACGAACGAGCGGGTCCCGGGTGGAGCATCCCGCCACGCCAGATGCGGACTGCGGTTTTCTGACAATGAGAACGGATCGGCCATTTTGCCAAAGGCGAAGGTGGCTGGAATCCGCTGGTCGTGCTGGAAGTTGTCGCTACGCAGCTGCATGGTCTTTCCTCTGGAACGGGGAACGGGGAACGGGGAACGGGGAACGGTCGAAGCGTTGCAGCCTAGGGCTGCTGATACGTCACCCGGTATACCGCGCCGGCCAGGTCGTCACTGACCAGCACACTGCCATCAGGCAGCGGCTGCACGTCGACTGGGCGGCCCCACGCGCTCTGGTTTTGCTCGAAACCGGTGATCAGGGGCTCGTACGACAACACTTTGTTGCCCTTCAGCCGGACCACCATCACCCGGTAACCGGATTTCCTGGTGCGGTTCCACGAGCCGTGCTCGGCGATCAGGATCGCGCCGTGGTAGCTGGCCGGAAACTGCTTTCCTGCATAGAAGCGCATGCCCAGCGACGCCACGTGGGCCCCCAGCTTCAGCACGGGCGGCACAAATTCGCTGCACGGATGACCTTTGCCGAACTCCGGGTCGGGGACGTCACCCTGATGGCAATAGGGGTAGCCAAAGTTCTGTCCGAGGCGGGTGACCTCGTTCAACTCGTCGCTGGGGATATTGTCACCCAGCATGTCGCGGCCGTTGTCAGTGAACCACAGCCGCTTGGTGCCGGGCTGCCAGTCGAAGCCTACCGTGTTGCGGACGCCGGTCGCGACGTCCTGCCAATCGCGGCCGTCAGCGCTCATGCGGATCAGCTTGGCGTATTCGGGACCGGGACTGCAGATGTTGCACGGCGCGCCGACCGGCACGTACAGCTTGCCGTCGGGGCCGAACGCCAGGAAGCGGCCACCGTGATGGCCGTCGCCGGGCAGCTGGTCGGTGACCAGTTCGGGTTTCGGCGGCGCGTCAAGATGCTGCTCGATATCGTGCAGCACGAAGATTTTGCTGACCGCCGACACATACAAGTTGCCATCGTGGAAGGCCACGCCGATCGGGTTGCGCAAACCACTGGCGACTACCCTCAGCTTGTCGGCCAGACCGTCGCGGTTGCTGTCGGTGAGCGCGTAGACCTTGCCCGCCCCGCTCGATCCCACGAAAACCGTGCCGTTCGCACCCAGCGCAATCTCGCGCGCGCCTGGCACTTGATCGGAATACACCGCGATGTGGAAGCCTTTCGGCAAGCTCAACTGGTCCAGCCGGGGGGCGGCGGGCAGCGGCAGGGACAGCACCGTCAGCAGCAGGGAGAGCAGCACGCGCATGGGCAGGCTCCGACGTCATGAGGAGTCCAATGTATACCGGAGCATGTGCAGCGAGAAGCCGTGGCGCTCTGTAAACTGGCCTCTCCACAGGGGAGTTGCATGAGCGAACTGGACGACCTCACCACGCTGGTACGCGCGGCCACGCCGTTGCTGGTGATCGAGACGGTGGACGAGCAACGGGTGATCGAGTGCTTCCGTCACGTGATCGCGCAAGCGCTGCGCCCGCTGTGGCGCTGGACGCTGACCGATGGCTTGCGCCGGCTGGACTTTGCCCAGACCGACGGCGCGGTGGCGTCTGATGCCACCGCCACACTCAACGCGATTCGCGGCCAGGGCGAACCGGGTATTTACCTGATGTTCGACTTCCAGCCGCTGCTGGGCTACGCGATGACCCTGCGCCAGTTGCGCGAGATCGTGCAGCGGCAGCGCTCGGCGGCCCACACGATCGTGCTGGTCGGCGCCAAGGTCGAGCTGCCTGCCGAACTGGAGGCCTTGGCGTTGCGCGTGCCGCTGTCGCTGCCGAACATCAAGGAGCTGGCCGGCATCCTGCGCGGGGAGGCCGCCGGTTGGCAACGCGAGCAGGGTCGTCGCATCGCAGTGGACAACGACGCCGCGCGCACCATCGTGCGCAACCTGCTCGGTCTGTCCGCACCGGATGCGCGACGTATCGTGCGCAAGCTGATCTATGCCGACGGCGCCCTCGGGGCGGGCGATCTGCCGGTGCTGATGCAGTCCAAGTTCGACCTGCTCAATCGCTCCGGCCTGCTGCACTACGAATACGCCACGGCCAGCTTCGCCGATATTGCCGGGGTCAGTCGGGTACGCGAGTGGGTGCAGCGTCGCCGCGTGGTGTTCCTCTCTCCCGAAGCCACGCCGACGCTCGATCCGCCCAAGGGCGTGCTGCTGCTGGGTGTGCAGGGCTGCGGCAAGAGCCTTGCCGCCAAGGCAATTGCCGGCGGCTTCGGCGTGCCACTGGTGCGACTGGATTTCGGCACGCTGTACAACAAATACCAGGGCGAGACCGAGAAAAACCTGCGCGAGGCACTGTCCAGCACGGAGCTGCTGGCGCCATGCGTGTTGTGGATCGACGAGATCGAGAAGGGCCTGGCCGGCGGCGGCGATGACGACGGCGTGTCGCGGCGCGTACTCGGCTACCTGCTGACCTGGATGGCCGAACGCAAGGCCAAGGTTTTTACCGTGGCCACCGCCAACGCCGTGCAGGAGCTGCCGCCCGAACTGCTGCGCAAGGGTCGCTTCGACGAGATTTTCTTTGTCGACTTGCCGCGCGAATCCGTCCGTACTGAAATTTTTGCGTTGCACCTGAAGCGCCGTCAGCTCGATCCGACAGGTTTCGACCTGGCGGCGCTGGCAGCCGCCAGCGAGGGCTTTTCCGGTGCCGAAATCGAACAGACCATCGTCAGCGCGCTGTACGACGCGGCGAGCAATGGCACGCCGCCGGACCAGGCTGTGCTGAACAACGCGCTGAAACAGACCCGGCCGCTATCGGTGCTGATGCGCGAACAAGTAGAGGCGTTACGGGCGTGGGCGCAGGAGCGTTGCGTGGCCGCCGACTGAGAATCTGTCGATGCACACACTTTTGGTTCGTGATCAAGATGAAATCCGCGCCGTTCCGCGCCCCTTTCCTTGAGCGGAGGCGCCATGCACGGCAAACAGGTGGTGGGGCTCGAAATCCAGGTGCACGACATGGCGCCCGCAAGAGTCTTCCACGTAGCGGTATCCGGGGTAACCTTCGGTAGGCTGCAAAGCCGGGATCCCGCGATCGAGCTGCGGGCTTTGCCGGGCTCGCACACAAATACCCCGCGACGCGTTCAGGCCGTCGTAATGCGGCGGCTGTCTTGATTGGAAGACGCCATTCAAACGATGCTCCTGCGATAGTGAGAGCTTGCACACCCCGGAAACCACTTCAGATCCCGAGCATGCCCAACCGCCCACCCTTCCATCTCGCCTTCCCGGTAACTTCGCTGGCCGACGCTCGCACGTTCTACGGTGGGCTGCTCGACTGCCCCGAAGGCCGCTCCAGCGAGAGTTGGGTCGACTTTGATTTTCGCGGCCACCAGATCGTGGCGCACCTGGCGCCGCAGGAGGTACGTGCCGCGGCGGCGCACGAGGTCGATGGCGACCCCGTGCCGGTGCGGCATTTCGGACTGGTACTGGCGATGGACGAGTGGCATGCGCTGGCCGATCGGCTGCGCGCGGCCGGTACGAAATTCGTGATCGAGCCGCACCTGCGCTTTGCCGGGCAACCGGGCGAGCAAGCCACGATGTTCCTGCTCGATCCAAGCGGCAACGCGTTGGAGTTCAAGGCGTTTGCCGATCGCGCCATGCTGTTCGCGAAATAGAGCGGCTGGGAATGGAAGCGGAAGATCTCGCCAAGCTGGTGAAGGTCCACATGCCGTACGGCAAGTATCGCGGGCGGCTGATCGCCGACCTCCCCGGCGGGTACCTCGCCTGGTTTGCGCGCACGGGCTTCCCGAAAGGCGAACTGGGTCGTTTGCTGGCGCTGATGCTGGAGTTGGACCACAACGGTTTGTCGTCGCTGCTGGATCCGCTGCGTCGACCCTGACGTCGACCGATTCGCCGTATGCTGTCGGCTCGACCTCGCTGGAATGCGCCTGGGCTTGCGCCGGGCTCGGCACGAGTTTTCCTGCGCCGGCGGGCGTGACCCTCCGAAGAGCGGCCGCTTCGTTGTTCCGTGCGCCCCGAGGCACCCGATGACCCCCCGTACTACCCACGAATTTCACGCCGCAGCGGACGCGTTGGCCACCGACGGCTGGTGCTTGCTACCCGATTTGATGACCCGCGCACAGACCCAGGCGCTGGCCAGCGAGTGTGCCGCCATGCACGACGCGAAGTTGCTGCTGCCAGCGCGCACCGGCGCGGCCCGCAGCGCTTCGCCACTACGGGGCGACAGCACCCACTGGTTTGCCACGGGCGCGATGAGTGCGCCGCAGCAGATGTTCACCGAGCGCATCGATGCGCTGCGTCTCGCGCTGAACCGCGAGCTGATGCTGAGTCTGGTGGAGTGCGAGGCGCACTACGCGGTGTATCGACCTGGCGCCGGTTACGCACGGCACCTCGACCGCTTGCGCGATAACGATGCACGGGTGATCTCCGCGGTGTTCTATCTCAATAGCGACTGGCACGAAGAGGACGGCGGCGCCTTGCGGCTGCACCTGGACGCCGGCCCGCCGCACGACATCTACCCGCAGGCGGGTGTACTGGCGTTGTTCCTGTCCGCCCGATTCGAACACGAAGTGTTGCCGGCCAGGCGTGATCGCATGAGCATCGCCTGCTGGCTGCGCCAACGCCAATCCACACCGCCCCGGTAAAGATCAGAAAGGACAGTCTGACGGCAAGCTGTCAGTCGCCCGGTTGCGTGGTGAGCGCATCGGTGGCATCACGCGGCATCGCCGGCAACACGTGGGCGGCGTCGGGCAAGGGCGCTGCACGATTGCCTGTATCTGGCGCCACGCTGATCGGCAGCACGCCATCGGCCAGCGCGTTGAAACGCGCCGCAATGTAATCGTCGGTATAGCTGACCATGCCCCAGTCGCGGATGAAGCCGCAGTGGCCGCCGTAACTGGCAATGTCCAGCTCGATGTTGGGTGGCAGTTCCAGTTTCTCGAAACTGTCCACCGGGATCACCGGATCGTCCCTTGCAGTGAGGATGGTGGCGGGTATCTGCATCGCCTGCATCGCGTCACCGGTCACCGAATAACCATCCAGATACTGCTGCAGGGAGTTGAAGTCGGTGTGGCGCAGCACCAGCGCTTCGGTCAGGCCACGCAAGTGCTTCCTGAGCTCGGACATTTCGAAGTATTGGTGCTGCGGAAACGCCTTCTGCTTGAGCAACAGCGAGTGGCGCCACTTGCGCATGAAATACGCCTGATAGAACCACGGCGCGGTTTCCTCCAGCGCAAACAGGCCCACCGCCGGATCGATGATTGGACACACCGCCAGCACGTAGCTGAGCGGAATACCCACCCGCGAAGTCTGCATCGCCGCCCGCAGGGCAAAGTTTCCGCCCAGCGAAAACCCGGCCAGGGCCATCGGCCGCGTCGGCCAGCGGGCGGCAATGTCGCCCAGCGCGTGCACCACCTCGTCGATGCGGCAGGAATGGAACAGTGCCTCGTTGAGTCCATGGCTGTCGCCGTGGTCGCGGAAATTGAGGCGAAAGACGTCCCAACCTTCGGCCAGCAGACGGCTGCCGGTCTGCAACACATAAGTGGAATCGAGACTGCCTTCCCAGCCATGGAACAACACCGCCAGGCCGCGTGCGTGCGAACGGGTCTTCTGCGCGGTGTACGCACCGGTCAGGCGCACACCGCCACCGCCATCGACGACCACCGCCTCGGCCCCTTGCGACACGGTCTTGGCAGCACGCGGCAGCAACAGGCGACGCACGCTGCTGGAGGAGAGCATGGTCTGGATGTGGCCGCTGCGCAGTGGCCACGGTGGGCGGAAATCCTTTCCGTCGGGCAAGCTCATTCCGGCCGATCCGCCAGTGCGGCGGTGATCCGATCGCGCGCCTGTTCAGCCATGTGACGACGCCCTGCTGTACTGACCGGCACCACTGCCAGGAAATGCACCTCGGCGTCCATTGGCGGCGCGCCCAGCAGGCGCACCAGGTTGCCGAAGAAACTCTCGCCCTCGCGGAAGCCGGCGTCGACCACCCGCCGACCGCCGCGCGCAAAGCGCAACGCCACCGGCTGCACCGGCACTTCGGCATCCAGTGCCGCCTGGAAAATGCGCGCATGGAACACTCTGAGCACGCCGTGGTAGCCAGTGCCGCCCTCGGGGAATACCGCCACCGAGCGCCCTTCGCGCAGCCGCTCGACCATCACCGCCATCACCGCGGCCAGCGAATAGTTGTTGCCGCGACGATGGAAGATGGTGCCGCCGCTGGCAGCCAGCCAGCCGACCAGCGGCCAATGGGCGATCTCGGCCTTGGCCACGAAGCAGGCGACGCGCTGACTGTGCAAAAGCTCGATATCAATCCACGAGGAGTGATTGGCCACGAACAGCACGGGATCGGCCAGCGGCTGACCGACGCGCACCGCGCGCAACCCGAAGATCCACATCAGCCCCAGTGACCACCAGCGGATCAAGCGATGCGATAACGGTTCGCGGCCATCGCGCATCACCCGGTCACGGTTCCAGCTCAGTACCAGGGCGGCCAGCAGGATCACCAGCACGGCATGAATCAGCAGCAGCGGCACCCGCCACAGGTAGCGCAGCACACGCAGCGGATCGCGCTCGGCGACAATGGTGGTGTCGGTATTCATCAGCCGGTGAGTTTAGCGTTAGTCGGCAGGTGCGCCGCATGCCGCTGCTGAACAAAGTGCGCACGTTCAGACATCCAATCGACTCAGCGGCAATGACGGCGAACGTTTCACCGTGCGCAGCACGAAGCTGGAGTTGACGTCGGCCACGCCGCTTGCGTTGAGCAGGTGATCGAGCAGGAAGCGGGAGAAATCCTTCAGATCCGCCACATAGACATGCAGCAGATAATCCATGTCGCCGGTCAGGGCGTGGCAGGCGACGACCTCGTCCCAGTCATTGACGCGCTCAACGAAGCCCTCGACCGCCGCATGCTCGTGCTTGGCCAACTGCACCCGCACAAACGCCTGCAGACCCAGACCCACCGCTTGAGGGTCGACCTGTGCCGCATAGCCCGTGATCACCTGGTCCGACTCCAACCGCTGCAGTCGACGCAGGCAGGCGGAAGCGGACAGACTGACCCGTTGGGCCAGGTCCGAGTTGCTGATGCGACCCTCACTTTGCAATACGGCGAGAATGCGCAAGTCGATACGATCAAGCGTCTGCATATGCAATAAATTCATGATATGTGGACAACACGTGCAAGATTAGTGCAATCAATGGGGACATTGTTGCAACAAAGCAACGTTCGTGCGGTGGATTGGCTCTAAGCTGGTGTGGTTCCCATCCACCCGTTGTCCGGAGTCCGCCATGGAAAACGCCGCACCGCGCAAAGTCGAGCACCAACAGACCGATCGTGGCTACGTGCCGGTGTACGCCACCGGCGTGGTCGAGCAGCCATGGGCCAACTACAGCAAATCCGAACATGAGGTGTGGGACACCTTGTTCCAGCGCCAGCGCGAACTGCTGCCAGGACGCGCCTGCAAGGCGTTCATGGAGGGGGTGGAGCGCTTCGGCCTGGGCGACGGTGGCATCCCGAAGTTCAGCGAGCTCAACAAGGTGCTCAAGGCCGCCACCCACTGGGAAATCGTGGCGGTGGAAGGGCTGCTGCCGGACGAGGTGTTCTTCGATCATCTGGCCAACCGCCGCTTCCCGGTCAGCTGGTGGATCCGCAAGCCCGACCAGCTCGATTACCTCAGCGAGCCGGACCTGTTCCACGACATGTTCGGCCACGTGCCACTGTTGCTCAACCCGGTGTTCGCCGACTACATGCAGGCCTATGGCCGCGGCGGCATGAAGGCGTTCGAGATCGGCCCCGAGGCGCTGATGAACCTGACCCGCCTGTACTGGTACACGGTGGAGTTCGGCCTGATGAACACTGACGAAGGACTGCGCATCTACGGCGCCGGCATCGTCAGCTCCAAGGGCGAGTCGATCTACTCACTGGATTCACCCTCGTCCAACCGCATCGGCTTCGACATCGAGCGCGTGATGAGCACCCGCTACCGCATCGACACCTACCAGCAGACCTATTTTGTGATCGAGAACTTCGAGCAGCTGTTTGACGCCACGCGCCCGGACTTCACACCGATCTACGCGAAACTGCACGCGTCGGCCGCCCATGCGGCCGGCGATGTACTGGATGGCGACCAGGTGTTCAGCCGCGGCGATCGCGTGGGCTGGGCCACCGGCGCCGATACCTGATGCAGGGCGCCGGCGTGCCTACGCCGCCACCCGATCCAGCCACGGCCTGACGATGCTGACCCACAGCGCATAACCCTTGCGGTTCATGTGCAAACCGTCGCCGAGGAACCACTGCGGCTGCGGCTGGCCATCCTTCCCGAGCATCGGCGTAAACACATCCAGATAGGTCACTCCGTGTTGGCCGGCCGCATATTCGCGCACCAGCGCGTCAGCCTCGCGGATCTGCGGCAGCAGCGCCTCGCGTGCCACGCTGGGCTTGATCGCGATGAACGCGATCGGCACCCCGGGATCAAGCGAGCGCGCCTTGCGCACGAACGCAGCAAACTCGTCACGCACGTGGGCCGGACTGTCGCCATCGGCCACGTCGTTGTCGCCGGCATACATCACGATCGCGCGCGGATGGTACGGCGCCACGATGCGGTCGGCGAAAAAGGTGGCGTCATCGATCTGCGAACCACCGAAGCCGCGATTGATGGTTTTTACCGCGGAAAAATCAGCGTCCAGCGTCTTCCAGAAACGGATCGACGAACTGCCGATGAACAGCACCGCGCCCGTGGCGGGCGGGTGCGCCCGGTCCGCCGCCTGGAATGCCGCCATGGCGGCATCCCACTGGGCGTGATCGTTCGCGTGGTTGTCGCGAGCCCATGCCAGCACGGGCAGGGTCACCAGCAGCAGCACCAGCAGCGCTCTCTTCATTGACGGGCTCCATGCACGGGCGGCGTGCCGGCAAGCCTAACCCGGTCGCGCCAGCTCCGACACTTCCAGCACCTGCGCGATGCGCGCGCCGTCCCAACGGTAGATCAAGTGCTGTGCCTGGACGCAGGGGGCGACCACGTCCGGATAGAACGCCGCAAAACATTCGCCGCCGGCGTGGCGGGCGCTGTCAAAGGCGATGCCGTTCGAGCCGGCGGCACGCAGCTCGCGTGCCAGCGCCACGCTGGCCACGTAGCTGGCCGGGTCATGTGCCGCAGGCCAACCTCCACGAAGGTCATGCAATCGGCTGTCCAGCTGGGTGCGGTAGCAGCGCATCTGGATGTCGCAAGCCGGCTCGCTCGTCGCGGCGAGAAAATGTTCGCGGTGATAGACGGTTTCCTCGACCGCAGTAGGCACGCTGTGCGCGGCATAGAACACGCCCCAGCTGCCATCGGAAAAACGGCTGCCCTCGGGATGAAGATGGGTGAACGCCGCCATCACCGGAGTCGAACCCGGCCCGCTGATCCGCCGCTCCTTCGGCACCTGTTGCAACGCGCCCACCTCCTCACGCAAGCGCGGGTTGGTCATCGCCTCGAGCGCGAACACGGCATCCAGATCGGCCGGATCGGCGACACGGTCGTACACGCCGATGGTGGGAAACCGGCTGGGCACGATCCGGTACGCGTGGTTCCAGCGAATGCGCTTCAGTGGCGGAAAATTGGTCGACATCGGGTTCCCGGAAGACGGGCGGCTCGCTCAAGTCGGAGCAGACACGAAGCATCCCGCGCGGCTGTCTCGCCGACCGCGACTTCGCTCAGCCACGCTGCGCGTCCAGGTATTGCCGCACCACGAACAGGTCGGCCACGTTGCCCGACAACATCCGCTGCAACGCCGAGTGGCCACCGAACAGCGCAGCGGTGTTCGGCTTGTGCAGCCACGCATCGGCCTGGTCCGGGTCGGGAAACAGGATCTGCAGCGCCTGCCAGATGCCGAGCAGGTAGCTGATCCGCTCCAGCGTGTCCCGCCCCAGCGCGGCGTCGCGCTCGCGCTTCCACTTGTAGAACGTCGACTCCGGCGGATCGCCAAGCAGCTTGCGCTGATCAGCAATGCGCAGCTTCCACTGCTCCGCCATGTTGAAGAACGTACGCAACGCGGGGGCGGACAACGTTTCCATCGGCGCCGTGTATCGGGGCGGGATCTCGGTAACGCGGGCGGCTTGAACATTCATGGCAAGAAACTCTCGCTGTGAAGTGCATATGAAATTTACTACATATTTACAGTTTTGGCCAGGTAATCCCGAGCGCGCACTAATGATGCCGACTTCATTTCGCCTTGGCGCAATCGCAACCGAAGTCCGGCTCCGGCCCACCATCGGCGATGAAACGGTCGATGCGCTTTTCGAGTACCGGCAGCGGCACCGAACCGGTCGACAGCACGGTATCGTGGAAATGGCGGAGATCGAACTTGGGGCCCAACGCCTGCTCTGCCCTGGTGCGCAGCTCGCGGATCTTCAGATAACCCAGTTCGTACGAGAGCGCCTGCCCGGGCCAGCTGATGTAGCGATCCACCTCGTTGGCAATCTCGCGGTCGGACAGGGCGGTGTTGCTGGTGAGGTAATCGATCGCCTGCTGCCGCGTCCAGCCGAGATGATGGATGCCAGTGTCGACCACCAGCCGGCAGGCGCGCCACATCTGGTAGGTGAGGAAGCCGAACGTCTGGTACGGCGTCTGATAGATGCCCATCTCGTTGCCGAGGTATTCGGAGTACAGGCCCCAACCCTCGCCGTAGGCGGAGATATAGCCATCGCGACGGAACGCAGGGTGGCCGTGCTGTTCCGCCGCCAGTTCGAGCTGCAGCGCATGCCCGGGATAAGACTCATGCAAGGTCAGCGCCGGCATGTTGTACAGCGGCCGTGATTTCAGGTCGTAGGTGTTGACCAGATAAACGTCCGGACCGCCGCGGCCGGAGGTGTAATACGGCGCGATGTCGGCGGGTACCGGCTTGATGGTGAAGCGCGCGCGCGGGAGGTGGCCGAAGAAGCGCGACATCTGGCCATCGACTTCCTTGGCTACCCACGCGCTCTTGTCGAGCAGCTCCTGCGGGGTCTTGGCGTAGAACTGCGGATCGCTGCGCAGGAAGGCCAGGAAGGCCGGGAAGTCGCCGGTGAAGCCAGTGTCCTTCATGACCTTGAGCATTTTGGTGTGGATCTTCGCCACCTGCTCGAGGCCGATCTGATGGATCTGGTCCGGGCTGAGGTCGAGCGTGGTGTATTCGCGAATCTGCTGGCGGTAGAACGCCTTGCCATCAGGCATCGCTTCGGCCGCCAGCGTGGTGCGCGCCTCGGGCACGTATTCCTCGCGGAAGAATTTCAGCAACTTGACGTAAGCGGGAATCACCTGGTCGCGGATGCGTTGCAGGGCCTCGCCTTGCAACGCCTGCGCTTGATCGTTGGGGATCGACGCCGGCAGCTGTTCGAACGGTTTGTAGAAGCTGCTCTGGGTGGGGTCCTTCAGGTCGGCCACCGCGGCAATCGATAGATCGCGGCCCTTCAGCACCTCGCGCGGCACGCTGAAACCGCGCTCGAGGCC
>JBDTKM010000341.1:0-16721 GCA_039935315.1 Rhodanobacter sp.
GCTGCGTGGTCATGATCGAAGCCTGCGAGGAATCGGGCAGCTACGACCTGCCGTTCTACGTCGATCACCTGGCGTCGCGCATCGGCAGTCCGTCGCTGGTGGTGTGCCTGGATTCGGGCTGCGGCAACTACGATCAGCTATGGCTGACCACCTCGCTGCGTGGCATGACCGGCGGCAACCTCACGGTGCAGGTGCTGGACGAAGGCGTGCATTCGGGCGACGCCTCCGGCGTAGTGCCCTCGAGCTTTCGCATCCTGCGCCAGCTGCTGTCGCGGCTGGAAGATCCGCAGACCGGCAAGATCAAGCCGAAGGAGCTTTACGTCGAGATTCCTGCCGAGCGGGTGGCGCAGGCCAAGGCCTCGGCCGAGGTGCTGGGTACCGACATCTACAGCAAGTTCCCCTGGGTTGACCGCATGCAGCCGGTAACCGACGACCTGGCCGAGCTGGTGCTCAACCGCACCTGGCGCCCGCAACTGGCGGTGACTGGCATCGGCGGCATCCCGCCACTGGAAAGCGCGGGCAATGTGTTGCGGCCGCATACGTCGGTGAAGCTCAGCTTGCGGGTGCCGCCGACGCTCAGCGGCGCCAAGGCAGGCACCTTCGTCAAGCAGTTGCTGGAGGCTGATCCACCGTATGGCGCCAAAGTCAGCTTCACCCTGGAAAAAGATGGCGGTGGCTGGAACGCGCCGGCGCTGTCGCCATGGCTGGCCGAGGCGGTCGGCGAAGCTTCGCAGCATTACTTCGGTGCGCCGGCGACCTACATGGGCGAAGGTGGCAGCATTCCGTTCATGGGCATGCTGGGCGAGAAGTTTCCGCAGGCACAGTTCCTGATCACCGGCGTGCTCGGCCCGCATTCCAATGCGCATGGACCGAACGAGTTCCTGCACATTCCCACCGGCAAGAAAGTCTCGATGGTGGTGGCCGAGGTGGTGGCGCGCCACCATCAGCAAAGCGGCAAGGCCTGAGCGCCGCATGAGCATGGATACGCCCACGCTGGCGCACCAGTGGGGGCAGATCCGTCGCCGGGTCGATGATGCCTGTCTCGATGCAGGCCGCGATCCGACCGAGGTGACCATCCTGCCGGTGAGCAAGACGTTTGGACCGGAGGTGATCCGTACCGCCGTGGCATTGGGCATGCACCGTTTCGGCGAGAACAAGGTGCAGGAAATCCGCGACAAGGCCGCGGCGCTGGCCGACGCCGGCATCGATTGGGTGATGATCGGCCACCTGCAGACCAACAAGGTGAAAGAGGTTGCCCGGCTGGCCAGCGAAGTGCAGTCGCTGGACCGGTCAGAGCTGGCCGAGGCGCTGGATCGACGGCTGCAGCACGAAGGCCGCGCGATTGATGTGCTGGTGCAGGTGAAGACGGCACCCGAGCCCAGCAAGTACGGGCTGCCCCCTGCCCAACTGCCGGAGTTCCTGAACCGCCTGCGCAGTTACGACACCTTGCGCGTACGCGGCCTGATGACCCTGGCGATCCTGTCTACCGAGCTCGCTGAAGTGCACGGTTGCTTCCGCTTGCTGCGCGAACTGCGCGACCAAGCGAACGCACACGGCCATGATTTGCGCAAACTTTCGATGGGCATGAGCGGCGATTTTCCGATCGCAATTGCCGAGGGCGCGACCGAGGTACGGATTGGCACCGCGATCTTCGGCGGTCGGCCGTATCCCGATTCCTATTATTGGCCCGAATCACCCGCTCGGGCGTAAACCACGTTAAATCAACAACTTGCGCAGAACGTGCGCGGTGTCCCGGTTTTTTGAAACGACAGGGTTCACTTAACGCCGATCGAACGTTTCGGGGGTCTCCTTTTGCTAAGTTCACTACTTCGTCACGTCGTCAGCGTCTGCAGGCGGCAAACCCTGTGAACAACTAGGGACCTCCCCTGCATGCCTATGAATCGATTGACCGTGTCCGCCGCGCTAGTTTCGGTACTGTTGCTTTCCGGTTGCCTTTACGCCACTGACTCCCAGGCTGCCAGCCAGCCGATCTTCAGTACGTCCGTAGCCGCCACGATGTCAGCCCCGCTGTTGCATCCGCTGCCTGCCTTCAATCTCGCGTCCGGTTTGGGTCAGACGGCGCTTCCTGACAACACCCCGCTGCTGCTGACCACCGCCACGAGTGCGGGAGCGACCGCCGTCGTCGGCACCGACACCCAGTCGGAGCAAGCCCCGTCCACGGCTTCCAGCGACGCCAAACAGAACGTCACCGACCTGCGCAAAGCACTCCTGGCAGCCGCCATGAGCCTGCGTGACACGCGTTATGTGCGCGGCGGTCGCAGCCCTTCCACCGGCTTCGATTGCAGCGGCTTCGTCCGCTACGTCTTCGCGCATGCCATCGGCCTGCAGTTGCCGAGCACCTCAGCGACCCAATTCCTGGCCGGGGTCAAGGTCCGGCGTGCAGATATCAAGCCCGGCGACCTGGTGTTCTTCCATACCAGCGGCAAGCATCGCATCTCGCATGTGGGCATCTACATCTCCAACGGTCGCTTCATCCACTCGCCGGCGGCCGGCAAGTCAGTGGAAATTTCCAGTCTGGACGACAGCTACTGGGCCCGCCGTTTTGCCGGCGCCAAGCGACCGGAGGCGATGTCGCTGGCGGCCAACAGAGGCTGACGCGGCTGTCAGGTGGTCAGGCCGAAGCCGCCGCGAGGCGGCTTTTGCGTGATGGGCAGGGTGCGGCGCCGATGGCGCTGCCTTGAAACAAATGGCAGCCATCGCGGTCACATGACGCTGCCTTGAAACAAATGGCAGCCATCGCGGTCACATGACGGCGTCGCGCTGGCGCTCGCAGCGCGCAACGGGTGGCAGTAGCGCGCCGTCATCGTTGCGCTTGAGTCTTACTTACCGCGGGAACCGCCTGATGTCATTTGATTTGCCCCCAGCCACGCGCAACCTGCTGATCGCGAACATCGTCGTGTTCGCGCTGCAACAGTTCTTCGGCGAAGTCATCCTGCAGTATTTTGCGCTGTGGCCGTGGGGACCGGATCAGATTTTCCAGACCACGAATGGCCTGGCGTCGGTCGGCTTCAGGCCGTGGCAGCTGATCACCTACGCGTTCATGCATGGTGGGCTCACCCATATCCTGTTCAACATGTTCGCCTTGTTCATGTTTGGCGGCGCCATCGAGCGCACGTTCGGGGTGCGCAATTTCCTCATCTATTACTTCGTCTGCGCGATCACGGCCGCGCTGGCCCAGTTGCTCGTGCTGCACTATTTCCCCCACGGCTTCTTCCCTACGTTGGGTGCCTCAGGCGCGATTTTCGGCCTGCTGCTGGCGTTCGGCATGTTGTATCCGCACGAGAAAATGATGCTGATCTTTCTGCCAATCCCGATGCCGGCATGGTTGTTCGTTACCGGCTACGCGGCGATTGAGCTGTACATGGGCGTCACTGGCACCCAGGCTGGCGTGGCCCATTTTGCCCACCTCGGCGGCATGGTCGGCGGCATCGTGCTGATCGAGTACTGGCGCGGCAAGCTGCCGATCAAGCCGAAGCGACGGCTGATGCGCTGAGGCCCGCCCCTCGCGCTGTCCCTCCCGTGGGCGATGCTCTGGCGCCCGTTCTTGCGGTTGCGAATCCCGGCCAGGCGCGTGGTATCCCAGTGGGCTCCACGCATTGCGGGGCCGAATCAGCGCAGCGACAGGAAATCGGCGCTGACCACGAAGCGCACGGCGTCCAGACGCAGTCGTGATGCCGGCAGGGCGCCCAGCAAGGCGTTGCGTTCCGCCGTGACGGCGGCGATTTCGGTATCGCTGATCGATGGATTCACCGCGTGGAGTGCCAGCAGACGCGAGAGTTCGGCATCGAGTGTCTCAGTCGCCAGGGTCAGTGCGGCCTCGATGCTGGCATCACCTTGAGTGGCAGCCAGTTCCTCAGCACGGGCAAGCATGGGCGGCACCAGCTTGCCGAGGAATTTGCGGTAACGTCCCACTTCGATATTACGGTCGCCGGCCTTGCGCAGGGCGATCTCGCTGGGCGCAAAGTCCTGGCGCTCGACCAGCCGGGTGTCGACCGTGATCACGATCGGCAGCGGTGGCAGGAAGCGTTCGGCATCCAGCCGGTGGTCGGCCACGCATTCCAGTACGTAGACCGCCTGCAGCAGCGCCGTGCGCGGTGCCAGCACGTCGTCGACCATGAAGGCGGCGTTGCCCTGTTCGCCGGAAACGGCCAGCTCCAGCGCGCCGGCGATCAGCGGATGGTCGAGTCGAAGCAGCGGCAGCTCCTCGCGTGCCAGCGCCACGTCACGCGAGAACGTGACTGATTGCGGGCCATCGGCGAAGCCGGGCAGGGCATCGGTGGACAAGTATAGCGGGTCGAGCAGCAGCACCTGGCCGCCCAGATCCTCGGCGTGGATGCCGAAGGCTTCAAGCAGGCGCTGAATGAAGGCGTCGCGGGCCGGATCGTGGTCCTCGCGGGCGAATGCTCGCGGCAACTCGTCGGCGTGCGGATCGCGACTGGCCGCCAGCTCCAGCAAGTGGTCGCGACCGCCCCGGATCAGTTGGGCCATCTGTTCGTGGCTGGCACGCGTTTCGGCCAGCAGCGCATCCAGTTCCTGGTCGCGGTTGTCATCGCCGCGGGCGTGCTCGTCGGCCATCCGGGTCAGCGGTTCGCCGAACCGGCGCAACAGTTCGCGACCGTCGGCCGGACTCATGTGGAACGCATCGACGCCTTGGTCGTACCAGCGTGCCAATACGTGCTGTGCGCTGTCGGCGACGACCAGGATGTGGATGGTGATGTCGTGTTTCTGGCCAATCCGGTCGAGCCGCCCGATGCGCTGTTCCAGCAAATCCGGGTCCAGCGGCAAGTCCCACAGGATCAGCCGGTGAGCGAACTGGAAGTTGCGCCCTTCCGAGCCAATTTCCGAACACAGCAGCAGGCGCGCACCATCTGGCTGGGCGAAATACGCGGCGTTGCGGTCACGCTGCACGATGCCGAGGCCTTCGTGGAAGCGCGCCACGCCCACCCCGCTCCTGGTGCGCAGCGCTTCTTCCAGTGCCAGCACCTTGGCCTGGCTGCGACAGATCAGCAGGAATTTGTCCTGCGGGTACTTTTCGAGCAGGTCGACCAGCGCGTCCACCCGCGGGTCAGCGCTGTAGTTCACTTCGACCAGCGCTGGCGGCTGCAGGATGTCGGCATGGAATTCGGCCAGCAGCGCCTGGCGCATACTTTCGTCTGCGTTGTCGGCGTCGAGCAGGTGCCACACCGGCAGGCGTTTGGGGAAGCCGCCCACGCCGGCGCGGTTGTTGCGGAACATCGCGCGGCCAGTGCCGTGGCGGTCGATCAGCGCCGCCAGCAGTTCGCGCGCGTTGGCTGGCTTGGTTGAGTTCGCCAACTGCGCGGTGAGTATCTCGTCGCCGTCGAATGCCGCAGCGAGGATGGCGCGCTGGCTGTCGTCCAGCGGCTCGCCGGCGAGCAGCCGGTCGGCGATCCTGGACAACGTCTGCCAGGTTTCGGTCTCGGCCAGATAGCCGTCCAGATCGTGATAACGCTGCGGGTCGAGCAGACGCAGGCGGGCGAAGTGGCCGCTGCGACCGAGTTGCTCCGGCGTGGCGGTAAGCAGGATCACGCCAGGGACTGCCTGGGCCAGTTCCTCGACCATGCGATAGCGCGGGCTGACCTGTTCGGGTGACCATGCCAGGTGATGCGCCTCATCGACCACCAGCAGGTCCCACGGAGCGTCGAGCAACTGTTGTGCATGCTTCGGTGAAGTCTCCAGGAAGCCGAAGTCCGCGATCACCAGTTGTTCGTCCTCGAACGGGTTGCTTGCCGCACCGTCCCCGGCTTGCTCCAGCGCCTCGCAGCGCTCCGCGTCGTAGATCGCAAAGCTGAGGTTGAAGCGGCGCAGCAGTTCGACGAACCACTGATAAACCAGGGCGTCAGGCAGCAACAGCAACACGCGCGAGGCGCGACCGGTGGCGAGCTGGCGCGCGATGATCATGCCGGCCTCGATGGTCTTGCCCAAGCCGACCTCGTCGGCCAGCAGCACGCGGGGCGGTCGCCGCGCCGCCGCGATGCCGGCCACCCGCAGCTGGTGCGGTACCAACCCGATGCGTGCGGCGGCCAGCCCCCACATCGGTGACCGGCGCGCATCGGCGCGCCGTCGGAGCCCTTCCAGGCGCAGCTCGAACTGCGCCACCGGATCGGTGCGGCCGCCGATCAGGCGTTCATCGGCGTGGCTCACGCTCTGTTCGTCATCGAGCTGGCCTTCCCCCAATTCGCGTCCTTCGCCGCGATAGATCAGCAGCTCGTCGCGGATTTCCACGCGCTCCACCAGAAAGGCGATGCCCTTGCCGGCGACGCGCTGGCCGGCACGGAACTCGGCCCGCAGCAGCGGTGCCGAATCGATCGCATACGGTCGCAGGACACCGGCCTTGGCAAACAGCACCTGTACTCCGCGTCCTTCGACACGCAACACGGTGCCCAGGCCAAGCTCGGGTTCGGCGGAGGAGATCCAGCGTTGACCGGGTACGAACATTGCACAGCCGTTGGCGTTGAGGGTCGACAATTATCCGCCGTGCGTGCCGTCGAGGGAACCATGGTCGGGTATTCGCCGCTTCAGGTTTCGCTCCACCGCCGCAGCAGGTTGTGGTACACGCCGGTGAGCTGCAGCACGACAGCGGCGTCTGCGTCGGAGCGGGTCAGACTCTGGATCGAAGTGTCCAGCTCGAACAGCAGGCGACGTTGGCTGTCGTCGCGAATCAGGCTCTGCACCCAGAAGAAGGACGCCAGCCGCGCACCGCGGGTCACCGGCGCGACCCGATGCAGGCTGCTGGATGGATACACGATCAGGTCGCCCGCCGGCAGTTTCACCTCGTGCTCGCCGTAGGTGTCGCTGACAATCAGTTCTCCGCCGTCGTAATCCTCCGGCTGATTGAGGAACAGCGTGCAGGAGATGTCGCTGCGCAGTTGGCCACCATCGTCGGGCAAGGCCATGACCGCGCCATCGATGTGAAAGCCGTACTGGCCGCCATCCGCGTAGCGGTTGAAGCGCGGCGGCAGGATGCGCAAAGGCAGGGTTGCCGCATGAAACAGCGGATGTTGCGCCAGCGCGGCCCGCACCTGTTGGCCCAGCTGTTGCCGCAGCGGCGCATGGTCGGGCAGCTGCTGGTTGCGCTTGACCCGGGCGCCCTGCGCGCCGACCGTTTCGCGACCATCGGTCCAGTCCGCCGCCTCCAGCGCAATGCGTACCTGCCTGAGATGTTCGGCGCTCAGGACGTCGGGGATGTGCAGCAGCATGAATCACCTGTGGCATGGATGGAGGGCGGCGGCGTCAGAAGCTGAAGTTGGCGGTCAGCATCGCCGAGCGCGATACGCCCGGGATGTAACGGTAGCCACTCTTGTTGATCGAGGCGACGTAGTCCTTGTCGAACAGGTTGTACAGGTTCAACTGCAGGGCGAAATGCTTGTTCACCGGATAGCTGGCCATCGCATCGAACACCCAGTACGCCTCGGTGTAGGCAGGCGTGCCGATCGCACCGTCGGTGCCGCGCCGCAGTTCACCGGAGTAGCGCGCACCACCGCCAAGGGTCAGTTTGAACGGCAGGCGGTAGGTGGTCCAGGCTGTGAACGCGCTCTTTGGCGTGTAGGCCAGTGCGCTGGAGCCGTCCGACGTGACCGAGTTGCCGTTGACGACCTTCGTATTCATGATCGTGTAGCCGGTGCTGACCGACCAGTTGTCGGTCAGCTTGCCGACGGCGTTGATTTCGATGCCCTGCACGCGCTGCTTGCCGACTTGGTCGTATTCGGCGGGATTGGTCGGATCCTGCACCAGCTGGTTGCTGACCGTGGTGCGGTAAAGGGCGCCGGTCAGCAGTAATTTTCCATCAAGCACATTCCACTTGGTGCCGAACTCGGCGGTGCGCGCTTTCTGCGGATCGAGATCCGGCTTGTCCAGGCTGTTGGCGGAACTGCTGAAGGCAAGTGTATTGCCGCCCGGCGGCTGCTGCGACATCGCGAAATTGGCGTAGATGCTGCCATTGGCGGTCGGCTTGTACAGCACGCCGAGCTTGTAGTTGGGCAGGTTGCCCGAGACGCGCGCATCGATGCCAGACACCGCGCTGCCAGCCGGCAACACGCCGCACGCGGGCGTGCTCCTGCTGCCACACACCACGGCGCTGGTGAAGTCGGTGGTGTAGTGATCCAGCCGTGCGCCGGCGTTGACCTGCCAGTGCTCGCCGAACTTCAGGGTGTCGAACAGGTAGGCGGCTGCGGTATCGGTCTTGCCCGAGGTGTAGGTTCCGTTCGGGCGGTAGAGCAGCCTGCCGACATCGGCGGCGGGATCGTAGAGATTGGCTGCGGGCCACTTGCTGCCCATCAGCGCGGCGATGCCCAGGTTGGTGGCCTTTTCCTGGGTCAGTTCGATCCCGGCACTGAGGTTGTGGGTGACGGCGCCCGTCTCGAAGTTGGCGGTGAGGTTGGTCTGGTTGGTGGCAATGCGGTTGTTCTGGTGCTTGAAGTTCGGATTGCTGCGGGCCACGGTCCAGGTCGACGGATCGGTCGGATCCGGCGTCAGCAGATTGGCCGCCGTGGCCATGAACGAGGTGAGCAGGTAATCCTGCCGCGTGCGGCCCCAGCGCAGCGTATCGTGCAGCGCCAGGTTGTCGGAAAAGTCGTGCTGGACGATCGCGGTGAACATGTCCTGCTGATCGCGGTCGTGATCCTGGCGGGTGCCGTAAAAATTGTCCGGATCGACTTTCGCGGCGTCGGCAAGGAACGGACGTGAGGGATCCGGGCTGGTGTAGCCGGGCAGGCCGATGGTCGAGACGCCACCGTCGGGGATGTTGTTCTGCTTGAGGTGGAGGAAGTCGAGGTACACGCGGGTCGGTGTGCCCAGCCCGAACGCCAGACTCGGCGCCACGCCCCAGCGGTTGTTCTCCACCTCGTGGCGTCCGGGTACGCCGCTGTTCTGCCCCATCACGTTGAGCCGGAACGCGGCGTTGTTGCCGATCATCTGGTTCCAGTCTGCGGTGCTGCGTTTCTGATCGGCGCTGCCATAGCTGACCGAGCCGGACACACTGTTGCCCGGTAGTGGTTGTTTGCTGACCATGTTGATTGCGCCGGTGGGCGCGGTGCGGCCGTACTCGGTGCCGTCCGGGCCCTTGGTCACCTCGATCTGCTCGATGTTGAAGACATCGCGCGAAATCGTGCCGAGATCACGCACGCCATCGACGAAGATGCTGCCGGAGGTGTCGAAGCCGCGCATGTAGATCGCGTCGCCGGTGCTGGTCGTGCCGTTCTCGCCGGCGTAAAAGGTGCCCACGCCGGGGCTGTTGCGCAGCGCCTCGGTCAGCGTCGTGGCGCCCTGCTGCTGGATCAGGTCGCGGCTGATGATGCTCACCGTCTGCGTGGTATCAAGCAGCGGCTGGGTGAATTTCGGAGAGGCGCGCTGGTCGATCCGATAGTCAGGGCCGGCGTTGCCTTCCACCCGGACACGGGGCAGGTTCTTCGCCTGGGCGATCTGCGCTTCCGTCGTGGGCGGGAGGTCTGCGGCATCGGTGGCGTGTACATGGGAGGCGAGGCCGAAGCTGCCGAGCAGGGCCGTCGCCAGCAGGCCAGGGGTGAACGACGGGCTGATACGGTGGACGCGGTGCTGCCTGCTCTTGATCGGGCTCATGAAGGGTTCCTTGGGATGAATGACTGGCTGGGGTGCGCGTGCCGCAGCGACGTCCGTTCGTGATCAGCGGTCGGAAAGCGTGCGCGCGGGGTGGCATCAGCCGCGGTGACGCAAAAGATATTGCTAATGAGAATGATTTGCAATAACTATGACGTAAATCATTGACCCATTTATTTTTCGACTGCGCCGGAAACGCAAAGCGACCCCGCACTTGTGCGCGGGGCCGCTGGCACCACCAGGTCGCTAGCGCTCCGGCTTACCTCGCCGGGATGGCGTACGCAGTGGGTTGCCTGATCGCTACCAGATCTTCACCTGCTTGTCGGGTGGGCGAATCATCCCATCGCCGGGTTTGCACTGGAACGCCTGCGCAAACGCAGGCATGTTCGACGGCGCGCCGATCGCACGGAACTGCATCGGCGAATGGGGATCGGCGTTGAGGTAGACCATCTGCGCCTTGTCGCGGATGCTGCCGCGCCATACGCGGGCCCAGTTGAGGAAGAAGCGCTGGTCCTCGGTGTAGCCGTCGATCTTCGTGGTGGCTTCGGCGGGATGGTTCTTCAAGGCGGTCTGCAATGCGTCGTAGGCGATGTTGAGCCCGCCGAGGTCAGCGATGTTCTCGCCCAGGGTCAGCTGACCGTTGACGTGCAGGTCGGGATGATCGGCCAGCGGCGCATAGCTGTCGAACTGGTCGACCAGCTTCTTCGTGCGTTCGTCGAACTGCTTCTTGTCGGAGGCGGTCCACCAGTTGTCCAGGTTGCCATTGCCATCGAACTGGCTGCCCTGGTCGTCGAAGCCGTGGCTCGATTCGTGCCCGATGACTGCGCCGATGCCACCGTAGTTGATCGCGTCGTCGCCCTTGGCATAGAAGAACGGCGGTTGCAGGATCGCGGCCGGGAAGTTGATCGTGTTGTCGGTGGGGCTGTAGTACGCGTTGACGGTCTGCGGGGTCATGCCCCAATCCTTGCGATCCGTCGGCCGGCCGATCTTGGCGATGTCGTAGTCGTAGTCGAATTTCTGCGCGGCCTGCATGTTGGCGAAATAGTTGTCCGGCGTGATCTTGAGGCCGTCCCAGCTACGCCACTTTTCGGGGTAACCGATCTTGGGCAGGAACTTGTTCCACTTGTCGATTGCCTTGGTCTTGGTCTCGGCGCTCATCCAGTCCAGGTTTTCGATGCGGTTCTTCAAGGCTTCGCGGATGTTGTGCACGAGTTCCTCGGCACGCTGCTTGGCTTCAGGCGGGAAGTACTTCGCTACATAGAGCTGGCCCAATGCCTGGCCCATGGCGCCGTTGACCGAGTCCAGCGAGCGCTTCCATTGCGGCTTTTGTTGCGGTTGGCCGCGCAGGGTCTTGTCGTAGAAATCGAAGCGGGCGTCGACGAATGGCTCGGACAGCGCATCGGCCGCGCCGGAGATTGTGTGGGCGGCGAGGTAGGCCTTCCACTCGTCCAGCGGCGCGCTGGTCAGCAGCTTGTTCACCTCGGCGAAGAACTTCGGCTGCGACAGCGAGAAGCCCTTGTCGATGATGACGCCCTGCCCGTGGAAGAACTTGTTCCAGTCAAAATGCGGGGCGACCTTGTCGGCCTCGGCCACGCTCACGAAGTGATACTGGTTTTCCGGCTTGCGCATTTCCACGCGCGGGATGGAATGCCTGGCCAGCTCGGTTTCCAGCTTCATCGCCAGGTCAGCCTTCTTTGCCGATTCCGTGGCCGGCGTACCGGTCAGCTCGAACAGCTTGGCCAGGTACGAGACGTAATCGGCGCGGACGTCCCTGTATTTGGCATCGGTGTAGTAGGCCGGCGTGGGCAGTCCCAATCCGCCCTGATTGGCGGAGGCGATCTGCATCTTGGCGTTCTAGTAGTCGGCGCGCGAACCGAAGCGGAACACGGCGCTGTCACCCTTGGCAAAGGACTGACTCAGCCACGCCGGGATGTCCTTGTTCGACTTCAGTGCGTCGATCTTCGCCAGCTCGGGTTTGAGCGCGTCGAAGCCGGCCTTGTTGCGGGCGTCCATGTTCATGCTGGAGCGATACAGCCAGCCAATCTTCTGTTCGATCGAGCCGGATCTGGCGCTGTCGGCGTTCTTGTCCGCCGCGTCGACCAGCTGGTGTTGGTCATTGAGGCTCTTTTCTCGCAACAGGTTGAACGAACCCCACACGGTCTGGTCGGCCGGGATCGGGTTGGCGGCGACCCACTTGGCGTTGACGAACTGGTTGAAGTCCTGGCAAGCCTGGTCGGGCGCACCCAGCTCGCTGACATCAAACACGCTGGGCGCCAGTGCGGCCGGCGTACTGGTTGCGCTCGCGACGCTGGCGGCATTCGCCGTGCTGGCCGGATTTGCCGGCGCGGCGGGCCCAGTGGCGGGCTCTTGCTTGCCGCAGCCGGTGAGTGCCACCGCCACGCTGGCCGCAAGCACCAGCGGTTTCAGATAGGAATTGGACATGGTTGGCAGCTCCAGTGAGGGGTGGTCCGCAGGCTTCGCGTTGAATCCATTCGGTCACCACGTGACAGCGTGCTGTCAGCCGTGGAGACACCCATTCACGCTAGGCCAAACGTCATGGGCCAGACAGTGTCAAAGGTCAGGGGCGGTCCGGCGCAAGCCCTGCAGCCAAGCGCCACGGATGTTTCGTGGGTGGGAAAGCGCAGCACCGTGGTGGTGAGCGTGCCGCCAGAAAAAGGGCCCCGCATTCGCATGCGGGGCCCCGGGCTTTCAAACATCTGCGGCTTGCAGGATTACCAGATCTTCACCTGCTTGTCGGCCGCGCGCACCATCGCGTCGCCGGCCTTGCACTGGAACGCGCTGGCGAACGCCGGCATGTTCGACGGCGCACCGATCGCGCGCAGCGCCATCGGCGCGTGCGGATCGACGTTGAGCCGCAACATTGCTGACTTTTCGCGCATGCTGCCGCGCCATACGCGAGCCCAGTTGAGGAAGAAGCGCTGATCTTCGGTGTAGCCATCGATCTTCTTTTCCGCTTCGGCAGGGTCCTTCTTCAGCGCGGTCTGCAGCGCGTCATAGGCCACGTTCAGGCCGCCCAGATCGGCAATATTTTCGCCCAGGGTGAGCTGGCCGTTGACGTGCAGGTCAGGCTTGTCCTTGATCGGCGCATAGGCATTGAACTGAGCCACCAGCTTGCCGGTGCGTGCCTTGAACTGCTCCTTGTCCTGCTTGGTCCACCAGTTGCTGCGGTTGCCGTAACCGTCGAACTGACTGCCCTGGTCGTCGAAGCCGTGGCTGGACTCGTGGCCGATCACGGCACCGATGCCACCGTAGTTGATCGCGTCATCCGCCTTCGCGTCGAAGAACGGCGGCTGCAGGATCGCGGCCGGGAAGTTGATCGTGTTGGTGCTCGGGTCGTAATAGGCGTTGACCGTCTGCGGGGTCATGCCCCACTCCTTGCGGTCGGTGGTCTTGCCGATGTGCGACAGGTCGTAGTCGTAGTTGTATTTCTGTGCTGCCTCGAGGTTCGCGTACCAGCTGTCCGGGGTGATCTTCAGGCCGGACCAGTCGCGCCACTCACCCTTGTCCGGGTAGCCGATCTTGGGCAGGAACAGATTCCACTTGTCGACCGCCTTGGCCTTGGTGGCGTCGCTCATCCAGTCCAGGTGTTCGATGCGCGCCTTCAGCGCGTCACGCACGTTGCTCACCAGTTCCTCGGCGCGCTGCTTGGCTGCGGGGGTGAACACCTTGGCAACATACAGCTCGCCCAGGCCCATGCCCATGGAGCCGTTGACGCCGCCGAGCACCTGCTTCCAGCGCACCCGTTGCTGCGGCTGGCCGGCCAGGGTGGTGCCGTAGAAGGCGAACTTGTTGTCGCGGAAGGTCTTGGACAGCGCGTCGGAGGCGCCGTCGATGGCGTGGAAGCGCAGATAGGCCTGCCACTCGCTGACCGGAGCACTGGCCAGCAGTTTGTCCATCTCGGCGAAGAACTTCGGCTGCGACAGCGAGAAGCCCTTGTCGATGGTCACGCCCTGGGCAGTGAAGAACTGCTGCCAGCTGAAGTGCGGGGTGACCTTGTCGGCGTCCTTGACGCTGACAAAGTGATACTGGTTGTCCAGGTTACGCATCTCGGTCGGCGCCAGCGAAGCCTTGGCAAGTGCCGTTTCCAGCGTCATCACCTGGTCGGCCTGCTTCTTTGCCGCGTCCGCAGACACGCCGGTCAGCTCCAGCGTCTTGGCGATATAGGCCACGTAGGCGTCGCGGATCGCCTTCTTGTCGGCGTCAACGTAATACTGATTGGTCGGCAGGCCCAGGCCGCCCTGAAAGGCGTAGGCGATCTGCATCTTGGCATCGTGGAAGTCGGCACCGGAACCAAACGCGAACAGCGGGTTGTCGCCATTGGCCGCTTGGGCGTCGATGTAACCGATGACACCGGCGCTGTTCTTCAGCTCGTCAATGGCGGCGAGCTGTGGCTTGATCGGATCAAAGCCCGCCTTGTCGATCGCCGCATCGTCCATGCCGGACTGATACAGGTAACCGATTTTCTGATCGGTCGAGCCTGGCTTGGCGCTGGCCGCATTCTTGGCCGCCGCCTCGACGATTTCGTGCTGGGTATTGAGACTGTCTTCGGCCAGCTTGTTGAAGGCGCCCCAACTGGTGTGGTCGGCGGGAATCGGATTGGCGGCAACCCACTTGGCGTTGACGAAGGTGTTGAAGTCGGTGCAGGCCTCGGTCGGTGCCCCCAGCTCGCTGACGTCGAAGATGCTCTTGCCATTGTCGAGTGCGGCGGTGGTACTGGCGGCGGCAGGCGTCGAGCTGGTGGCTGCTGCAGGCGCGGAGCTGGCCGTGCCCGGCGCGTTGTTCGCCGCGTCGGGCTTGCCGCAGGCGGTCAGCGCAAGAGCTACGCTGACAGCCAGCGCGATCGGCTTCAGATACTGCTTGATCATGGAGGTGCCTCTGATGAGTGGAGTTGCCCGTCGGGCAGGTTGAAAAGTGGGGTGGCCCGCGCACAAATGCGCCCCGGCAGCGCGGGCATGGCCGGTTAAGCTAGGTCAATTGGCATGGGACAGACAGTGTCAAAGGTCAGGGGGTAGCTGCCGTCCAGCGTGGTCTGCGGTCGACTCCGGGTCAGCCGCAGACTTGTCCTGGCGCCGTGCGGACGAGGGCAGCAGGTCGGGCGCGACCGCGCCGCCGGATATGATGAAGGCCATCGCCTGGTCCATCGACCAGTCGGTGGGCGTCAGCTCTTCCACCGGCACCAGTTCCAGATAGCCGCCGGTAGGGTTTGGCGTGGTCGGGATGTACACGGCTGCCATTTCGCGGCCGCTGCCTTCCTCGATCATCACCCGGGTGACGAACCCGACCACCTTCATGCCGCGGCGTGGAAAGTCGATCAGCACCACCCGCTGCATCCCGCCGGGCTTGTTCTGGAGTACCGACATCAGCTTCTTGGTGCCGCCATAAATGGTTTGCACCAGCGGGATGCGTGCCAGCAGGGCGTCAAAGCCATTGAGGAAACGCTGGCCGATTACCCGGCTCGCCACCAGACCCAGCAGATACAGCGACAGCAGCGCGATCAACAGGGCGACGATGAAGGTCAGCCATTCCGCATTCATCGCATCCGCCGTTCGCGGCGCGACCAGCGACAACGCGCCGAGCAAGGCGGCGACCAGGGGCGCGCCGATCCCGGCCAGCAGGCCCAGCACGAATTTGAATACCAGCCAGGTCACCCACAGCGGGATGAAGGTCAGCAGGCCAGTGAGCAAGTAGCGTTTGAGGCGTAGCGGTGGCATCGGTCGTCCGGCGTCAGTGAGGCGCATTGTACGTGCTGGTGGCAGCGGCAGGCGTTGCGCTAGCCTGCATTCCTTATTGGGGATCAGGGGAGTGGGCCTTCATGAAAAAGTTGCTCGGCGTGTTGTTGCTCGTACTCTTCGTCGTCGGCGTGACCCACGCCCAGGCGATGCCTTCATCGGTGACCGCGCCGCAGGCCGAGACGCAGCCTGCTTCGGTACAGTCGACACCTTTCAATGTGGATGTTGCCACCCGTGCCTATATGGCCGAACTGACCCCGGCGCAGCGGGCCAACTCGAATGCCTATTTCGAAGGCGGTTACTGGTTGATCGCGTGGGATCTGCTGGTGGCGCTGGGCGCGGCCTGGATGCTGCTGGGCACGCGGCTGTCCGCGCGCATGCGCAACCTGGCCCAACGCATCACCCGCTGGCGCTGGTTGCAGACCGCCATCTATGCGGTGCAATACATCGTGCTGGTGACGCTGCTGAGCTTGCCCTGGAGTCTGTACGAAGGTTATTTCCGCGAGCACAAATACGGTCTGTCCAACCTGAGTCTCGCGGCCTGGTTCAGCGAGCAGGCCAAGGGCCTGCTGGTAGGGTTGGTTCTGGGTACGCTCGCGCTGGTGATCATCTATGCGGTGATTCGCAAGGCCACGCGCACCTGGTGGCTGTGGGGAGCCGGCGTGGCGATCGTGTTTTCGATCTTTGTCGCCACGATTGCGCCGGTGTACATCGCGCCCTTGTTCAATACCTACAAGTCGCTGCCGGACAGCCCGCTCAAGGCACAGATCCTGTCGATGGCTCGCGCCAACGGCATCCCTGCCACCGACGTGTACTGGTTCGATGCGTCACGGCAAAGCAAGCGCATCAGCGCCAACGTCAGCGGCATGTTCGGGACCACCCGGATCAGCCTCAACGACAATTTGCTCAAGCGCAGCTCGGCGGAAGAAGTCAAAGCGGTACTCGGTCACGAGATGGGTCATTACGTGCTCAATCACGTTTACAAGGGCGTCGTGTTCTTTGGCGTCATCATCGTGATCGGCTTTGCCTTCGTATGCTGGGGTTTTGGCTGGGCGGAGCGACGCTGGGGTGAGCGCTGGGGGTTGCGCGGCGTCGATGACGTGGCGGGGCTGCCGTTGATCGTGGCGTTGTTCACGATCTTCATGTTTTTCATGACGCCGGTGAACAACACCATTACCCGGACCATGGAAGCGGAGGCCGATGCGTTCGGTCTGAACGCCGCGCGCCAACCGGACGGCTTCGCGCAGGCCGCCGTGCAGTTGTCCGAATACCGCAAGATGCATCCCGGTCCGGTGGAGGAATACCTGTTCTTCGATCACCCCAGCGGCTGGCAGCGCATTCATCGGGCGATGATCTGGA
>JBDTKM010000342.1:0-9603 GCA_039935315.1 Rhodanobacter sp.
TCCGCTCACTGCTCAGCGACGAAGAGCGCATGGTGCAGGACAGCGTGGGTCGGTTCGTCGACGAACGCGTGCTGCCGATCATCGGTGATTGTTTCGATCAGGCGCGCTTCCCGCAGGAGCTGATTCCCGAGATTGCGGCACTGGGCCTGCTCGGCGCCACGATTCCGGAAGAGTACGGCGGTGCTGGCATGAATGGGGTCAGCTACGGCTTGATCTGCCAGGAGCTGGAGCGCGGCGATTCCGGGCTGCGCAGCTTTGCTTCAGTGCAGAGCTCGCTGTGCATGTATCCGATCTTCGCCTTCGGCAGCGACGAGCAGAAGCGGCAATACCTGCCGCGCATGTCTGCCGGCGAAGTGATCGGCTGCTTCGGCCTGACCGAGCCGCACGGCGGCTCCGACCCCGCCAACATGAAGACCCACGCGAAGAAGGACGGCGGTGACTGGATCATCAATGGCGCCAAGATGTGGATTACCAACGGCAATCTGGCGCACATCGCGATCGTGTGGGCACAAACCGAAGACGGCATTCACGGCTTCGTGGTGCCGACCGATAGCACCGGCTTCAAGGCGCAGGAAATCCACAAGAAGATGAGCCTGCGCGCTTCCGTCACGAGCGCGCTGTTCTTCGACAATGTGCGCGTGCCGGACAGCGCGCGGCTACCCAAGGTGAAGGGCCTGAAAGGCCCGCTGAGTTGCCTCACTCAGGCCCGCTACGGCATCACCTGGGGTCCGATCGGAGCGGCGCAGGCCTGCCTCAAGGAAGTGCTGGATTATTCGAAAGAACGCATCCTGTTTGGCCGCCCGCTGGCGTCCAACCAGGCCGTCCAGCTGAAGCTGGCCGACATGGCTCGGCGCATCACCACTGCGCAGTTGCTGTCGCTGCACTTGGGTCGCTTGAAGGACGCCGGCAAGATGCAGCCGACCCAGGTGTCGCTGGCGAAGTGGAACAACTGCCGCATGGCGATCGATATCGCGCGCCAGTGTCGCGACATTCTCGGTGGCGCCGGCATCACCACCGAGCACAACGCAATCCGCCACGCGCTGAACCTGGAGTCGGTGATCACTTATGAAGGCACCGAGACGGTACACGAGCTGGTGGTGGGTCGTGAGCTGACCGGGATCAACGCGTTCTGAACCGCGTCCGCGCGAGGCACGGCTGGAGCGGCGCCAGGGGCTTGCCTGCAGCGCAGGGATCGGCCGCTTATCCGGTTGAGGCTAGCGTTTTGGAGGAATCGCGCAGGTCCCTCCCGGGCTCCTTGTGAGTACCTGAACTTTGTACGTACATGTGCTTTACAGGTTGGTACGATCGATGCTAGTGTTCGAGAACTTAATGATATAACTATAAATCAATAAAGCGCGATGACCGAGGCTAATTCCAGCGGGGCGAAACTGAAGATCGCTGAATCCGTTGCCTCACGACAGTCAGTCCGCTCGGATGCTCTCGATAACACCCAGCCATAGGGGATTTGGACCATGCGGTTGAACAAATTACTTCTGTATGTCACCGGCGCGGCCTTCATGTCGTTCGGTCTCGTTGCAACAGCTTCGTTTGCGGCGGCTCCTGATTTCCGTAATCCGGCTGACTCGTCGTCGGCCTTCCTTCGCCTGCGCTGCAGCCTCGACTCGCACGACCAGAAATATTCGGCGTGGACCGCCACCGTATTCGCCCAGGTCCCTGGGCAGAAGCTAAAGCCGCTGCTCGGGTTCGAGGGTTTCAACGTCTGCCGGGTGATCAAGGAGGCGGATGGCAGCTACAAATTGTTGACCCGTGAAGTCAGCTATTACCGGGATCTCAAGACCGGCAAGATCATCGAGCAATGGGACAACCCGTATACGGGCAAGACTGACGACGTAATGCAGGTCCACAACGATCCGGTCAACTCGGTCATGCCGGCGCACGGTAACGGGAAGTACGCGATGCCGTGGCAGGTGATGGGCGGCGATGTGATGCTGCTGGTCGATGTGCCGCTCGATTATCCCAATGAATTGTCACCCGCGGCGTTCCCCGAGGAATCCAGTGGCGACCGCTACATCGCTTCGGAGCACTTCGGATTCTTCGCCACGCTGGCAGACATGGACAAGCCGAAGCTGCAAAGCGTGCCTTACGTCAACTCGTGGTTCCGCACTGGCCCGTGGTTGCCGTGGATGAAGATGGGTCAGCGCCCTGGCGGGCTCGTCTACAGCGGTGAAGGAAAGAAGCTGGACAGCTTTGCTGACCTTCCTGCGGAAGTGCAGGCCTACACCCGCAAGCACTTCCCGAAGTTCGTCAATGCACCCACCACGTTCGTCAAACCGAACGAGACCACCTGGTCGGTATACAGGGACATGAAGAAAGCACAAACACCGGGCGCCCCCGCCAAGAATGCTGCGGACACGCAGCCATAACTTTGCCAAATTCGGGACGAAACGCATGAAGAAGCAGAACAAGACCATCCTGGCGAGCGTAATCGCCGTCGTGTTGAGCCATGGCCTGCTCGTGCCAGCGGGCTTTGCGCAGAGTGTGGAAGACAACGCACCGGCCAGTCAGGCCGATTCAAAAAAGGCAGTACAGCTGCAGGAAGTCAAGGTGACCTCGCGTCGTGTCGAGGAAGAGGCGCAGAACGTGCCTCTGCCGATCACGGTCGTCAGTGCAGCAACGATCAGCGCCAAGGGCTTCGAGAACATGCAAGATATCTCGCGCTTTGTGCCCGGCTTCACGTTCCACGAAAGCTTCGGTCGCACGCTGGATCGGCCGGTTATTCGCGGCATGGTGAATATCCAGGGTGAGCCGAATGCGTCGTTCTTCATCGATGGAGTTTTCGTTCAAGGCAATATGAGCGGCTACGACCTGTCGGATGTGGAGCGGGTTGAGGTCATTCGCGGACCGCAGTCGGCCTTGTTCGGTCGGCGTACGTTCTCAGGTGCGATCAACTTCATCACCAAGCCGCCAAGCAACAAGCCTGAGGGCAGCGCATCGCTGCAGTTTGGCAACTATGGTCAGAAGCAGGCGCGGTTGAGCTACTCCGCCCCGCTCGGCGAGGCATTTGCATTCAGGGTCAATGCCTACCGCAATCAGACGGACGGGATTTTCGACAACTCCGTCTCGGACAAGCGGGATCTTGGCGGTCAGACCACCACGTCGTTCGGCGGCTCGCTCTATTGGCATCCCAACAGCGCTTTTACGGCGACCCTGCGTGGGAACTACCAGCACGACCAGGATCAGTCGCCCGCCTACTATCGATACAGCCTTGCTCAATCCAATTGCGGCGGTACCTCTACCGGCCAGATCTATGCCTTTTTTGCTCCGATCTACACGGGTCGGCCGTACGAATGCGGCACGCTCAAGGTGCCTGATCAATTCGCGATCAATACACCAGCGTTCGACCTTGCCGGGTACAGTGCCTCGTTGAATACGAGCGCCTTGCGCACCAACCTTTCGTTGAACTATTACTTCGAAAACGGCTGGCAGGCGACGTCAACGACCGCCTACAACACGATCGACGCCTATCTCGGTATTGATCAGGATTACAGCGGCATACGAGGATTGGGTGGCGCGTTCGAGTCCTTCAACTCGCAACCTTCGCATGACTTTTCGCAGGAATTCCGTTTCGCGTCAGATCAAAGCCTGCCCTTGCACGGGCTGGTTGGCGCATACCTGTACAGCCAGGGCAATGGCTATGGCTACAAAGGGGATCTGACGGGTTTTGATCTCAAACCGGGCCAGCCGGGGAATTCTACGGCCCCCGTGGTGACGTCACCCGTGGGTCCCAATGCGACAATCAAGAACCGCGCGATCTTCGGTTTGCTGGAGTATCAGTTCACCGATCATTGGAAAGCGTCTGCCGAGTTGCGTCGTGGCCAGGACAAGATCGGCGCGATTGGTGTCGATCATGAGGTGCTGGTGATCAATGGCGTTTCCACGCCGTTGTCGCGTGCCTACAACAGCACGGCCACGTTCTACAGCACACTGCCGCGGTTCACCGTTGACTACAAAGTACACGACGGACTGAATTTCTACGCATTGGCGGCCAAAGGCAACAAGCCGGGCGGCTACAACGTCGTGGTCGAAGATGCCCGCCTGACCGAGGAGTCGAGGCAGGATCTGATCAGCAAGGGGGTGGGAACATACAAGGAAGAAACCGCATGGACGACCGAGCTCGGCATGAAGTCGATGTGGCTCGAAAATCGCCTGCGCGTCAATGTTGATATCTTCAACATCAACTGGAACAACCAGCAGCTGACAACCAACGGCGTGGCCCATTGGGTGAACGGTCAGACCTCGACGAACTCGTACGTCAGCAATATCGGGAAGTCGCGCGTGCGCGGCCTGGAAATTGAAGGCGAGTATCTGATTTCCCGCGCGTGGTTGGTGAACTTTGCCTATACTCATCTGGACGCAAAGATCGTCGACAACGTGGATCCGGATTACCTCAACTACATCGGTACCAACAATGCCAAGGACAAGTATCTCCCGGCCGTGCCTGCAGATACGGCGGCGCTTGGGGTGACCTACCAGGGATCGCTTGCCAACGGCTGGAGCTTGTTCGGCAACGCCGATGCGAACTACGAGGGCTCGCGCTACGGCGATCCAACCAACGTGAACCAGACTGGTTCAGCGACTACGTTCAACTTCCGCCTCGGCATCGAACCGGTCAAGAACCTGCGCATTGCGGCGTATGTGAACAATGCATTCAACAACCATACGGCGGAAAACATCCTGCGCTACATCGACCCACAAATGCTGATTGCGTATCCCAACCTCGTCACTGGATCGGGCTATACGGTTGGCTACCCACGCTCGGCCGTCGTGACCGCCCGCATGCCACGGATGTTCGGCGTGCGGCTGGACTACCGCTTCTGAGGATTGGTACCGGCACAGCCCAATGGCCATCAAGATGATGGCCATTGGGCGAGACGGCGACCCGGTTGAACGGCATGCGGGCAGGCGCAGGTGCGACCCGGTGCGGCTCGCTCTGCGCCAGTGCGCGCAGTTTGGCCATATCGACCGCTGCCAGCCGACCACGACTCCATCGGGGCGTGCCGTACTTGCTACTGCGAATCCGCACTCTGCTGCCGCGCCGTTGCAGATAGCCTGAGGTGTAAAACGTGCCACGCCTTCAAGGACTTTCGCGACGAATGCGTCGAGCTTGTCAATGCTGCGCAGGTTGTCATTTCGTGCGGCTCCCCTCCGGTTTCGACTCAGGCCCGGTCACGGGCTATTTGCGTTGGTCTGCTGGTGAAACGCACTCGTCGGAACAAGGGGACTGCTGGGAAGCGGAGGCTGTTGTGCCGGCCACTTTTCGACATTCTGGCCTCGTATGAATTCCGCTCCCACTGGGGATTCACTGGAATGCATTGCCTCAACTCCGTCGCAGGTGGGTTGCTTGCCCCGACCGATTGTCGCACCCGCCGAATTGGTGCTGCCTCGGGCTCAGGATTTTGATCTAGCGGCCAACGGACATGGGGGCTGGATGGAATATCAGGCACTTGGTTCGGTCATCGTAGACACTCACATATTTGTACGTACATGTGCTTTACAGAGTGATGGAAACGGTGCTAGTGTCACAGCGCATATTGATATAATGATAACGCAATAGCAGGAATCTGGCAGTGACCGCAACCTGGTCCCAGAATATTTTTGATTCTTTGCCCAGCTCGCCGAGGTGAGCCATCGGGAGCTTCAGCGCGTGTCCCCGTGCGGACTCGCACTTCCGCACCATTCCCGCGCGACTGCGGATGACGGTGAGGCTGTGCTCCGGTGGAGTACGTTACGGCGCCAAAGAAAGAAAGCCCTGCCACAGCTTGGCTGATCTTCCTGCGGCCTCTCAAGCACGTACCCGCAGGCACGCTACGAAGTCCGTGGGCGCGGTCGCCTTTTGAATCACGCCTGACCAAGCGTGTCGGACGATGCAGAGGAGGCTCGGGCCGCCAAAAGCATCTGTCGTACCAGCAAATAGCCTGCGAAAACGCAGCCATGATTTTGTCCTATCCGGGGGAAAAACTGATGAAGAAGCAGAACAAGACCATCTTGGCGAGCGTGATTGCCGTTGCCTTGAACAATGGCCTGCTCGTTCCAGCGAGTTTCGCTCAGAGCACGTCGACTGATGGACCGGGAAATGCAACCGAACAAGCCAGGCAGGCCAACGCAAGTCCGACTGGCGAAAAGCATGTCGTACAGCTGCAGGAAGTCAAAGTGACATCACGTCGCGTCGAAGAGTTGGCGCAAAACGTCCCTCTGCCGATTACGGTCGTCACTGCAGCAACGATCAGGAACAAGGGTTTTGAGAATGTCGAGGACATTTCGCGCTTTACCCCTGGCTTCACGTTTCATGAAGGCTTCGGTCGAGCGCTGGACCGCCCGATCATTCGCGGCCAGGTGAATATTCAGGGAGAGCCTAATGCGTCGTTCTTCATTGACGGTGTCTTCGTTGAAGGCAATATCAGCGGCTACGACTTGTCGGGCGTGGAGCGGGTTGAGGTGATTCGCGGACCGCAGTCGGCCCTGTTCGGTCGGCGCACTTTTTCCGGCGCGGTCAATTTCATCACCAAGCCCCCAAGTGACAAGCCCGAGGGTAGTGCGTCGCTGCAATTCGGCAACAAGGGCCAAGTGCAGGAACGTGCCAGTTTCTCTGCCCCGCTGAGCAAAACGCTGTCGTTCCGAGTCAATGCCTATCATGACCAGTCAGACGGGCTGGTCTACAACTCGGTGTCCGGCAAGGATGATCTGGGTGGCCGGAAAACCACCTCCGTCGGCGGCACACTCTATTGGCATCCCAACAGCGCGTTTTCGGCGACCTTGCGAGCGAATTACCAGCAGGACAAGGATCAGTTGCCGGCCATGTATCGCTACACGCTTGCCCAATCCAACTGTGCAGGTACAGCTAGCGGCCAGATCTACGCGTACTTCGCGCCTATTTACACGGGACGGCCGTATATATGCGGCAAGATCAAGGTACCTGATCAGTTTGCTGCCAATACGACGGCATACAATCTATCCGGGCATTTCCCAGGTCTGAAGACGAGTGACCTGCGCACCAACATGGCATTGAACTATGTCTTCCAGAACGGCTGGGAAGTCAGTTCGACGACCGCTTACAACACGACTGACGACTACAATGCCAGCGATCAGGATTACAGCGGCATACGTGGATTCGGTGGCGCATTTGAGAGCTTCGGCAAGCAGCCAACGCATGACTTTTCGGAGGAGCTTCGTGTCACCTCCGATCAGAGCCTTCCGTTGCATGGATTGGTGGGTGCGTACATGTACAACCAGGGTAATGGCTACGGCTACAAGGGAGATCTGACCGGATTTGACCTGATGCCGGGCCAGCCGGGAAATTCCCTGGCGCCGATCGTGACGTCACCCGTAGGCCCCAATGCGACGATCAGAAACCGGGCGATCTTTGGTTTGCTTGAATATCAATTCAACGATCATTGGAAAGCATCGGCCGAGTTGCGTCGCAATCAGGACAAGATCGGAAACGTTGGCACGGACAATGAGGTGCTGGTGCTCAATGGCGTGTCCACGCCGCTCTCACGTGCCTACAGCAACACCTCGACATTCACCAGTTCACTGCCGAGATTCACGATTGACTACCAGGTGCGGGACGGGTTGAATTTCTATGCACTGGCCGCCAAGGGCGACAAACCGGGCGGTTTCAATACTCTTGTAGAGGACGCTCGCCTCACCGATGCGTCGAGGCAAGACCTGCTCGACCAGGGATTGGCAACATTCAAGGAGGAGACGGCGTGGACGACCGAGTTGGGTATGAAGTCGTTATGGCTCGACAACCGTTTGCGGGTCAATGTCGATGTTTTTAATATCAACTGGCATAACCAGCAACTGACAACTACGGGTCAGACAGTGTGGCTGGACGGAGGAACGAGTGCAGAGTCGTATACAGACAATATCGGCAAATCCCGGGTGCGCGGCCTGGAAGTCGAAGGCGAGTACCAGATCTCCCGCGAATGGTTGATGAACTTTTCCTACACGCACCTGCAGGCAAAGATTCTCAACGATATCGATCCGGACTTTCTCAACTACATCGGCACAAACAATGCGAAGGGAAAATATCTCCCGCAGGTGCCGGCAGATACGGCGACGTTGGGAGCGACTTACCAGGGTGTACTCGCCAATGGTTGGGGCTTGTTCGCCAACGCGGATGTGGATTACGAAGGGTCACGCTACGGCGATGCAACCAACCTGTACTGGACGGGTTCATCGACCAAGCTCAATTTCCGCATCGGCATCGAACCGGTGAAGAACCTGCGTATCACGGCGTATGTCAACAATGCCTTCAACAACAGGACGCCGGAAGATCTCCTGCGCTATATCGATCCGGAGAGGTTGATTGCCTATCCCAATCGCGTCACTGGATCGGGCTATATGATCAATTATCCCCGCACGGCCGTCGTCACCGCTCCCATGCCGCGGTTGTTCGGTGTGCGGCTGGACTACCGCTTCTGATCAACGATGCTGGCAAGGCCGATTGGCTATCGACATGATGGCCAATCGACCGTTCTCGAATCTGCGCGCCGGCTTTCCCGGAAGCACCCATTCATTGGCCGTCATGCCCCCGCAAGAGGGCACCCAGCGGTCGACGATCACGGCAGCTTCAGGGCGCTGCGTCGCGTGGGGTTCACGCGAAAGCGTCGCCACAGGTTGAAGGTGCCTGCACACCATTTAGGTGTGCGGCGGGTATGCTCACGCATCCGGCGTCTGGCAGGGGTCAGTCTGGGCGGCGCATGTATTTTCCGCGGGCCTTGCCGACAACGGCACCATCGGCATAAATCAGCTGACCCCGCAGCCAGGTCTGATCGACCCGTGCCTCCAGTTGCATGCCTTCAAACGGCGTATAGCCCTGACTCGATTCGCTCTCGGCAGCGTGAATCGTGTACGAAGCGGTGTCGTCGACCAGTGCCAGATCGGCATCGAAGCCCACCGCAATGTCGCCCTTGTGGTTCAGACCATAGCGTTGCGCCGGATTCCACGACAGCAGCTCAGCCATCCGGTTGAAACCGAGGCCACGCTTGCGTCCTTCGGAGACCAGCGCGGGCAGCATGTATTCGGTACCGCCGAAGCCGGACTTGGCTACGAAGATGTCGTCCGGATGCTCTGCGTGTACCTTCGATTCGGTCTTGCAGCAGGCATGATCGGAGCATACCCAGCTGATCTTGCCGTCAAGCAGCGCCTGCCACAGGTATTCCACGTCCTCGCGTGGGCGGATCGGTGGATTGACCTTGGCCAGCACACCGCACGGCGCATTGGTATCAAGCATCAGGTGGCCGATGGTGACCTCGCGACGGAAATTGATGTGCGGGAAGGTCGCGGCCATCATCAACGCCGCCTCGAGCGCCTTGCGCGAGCTCAGGTGCAACAAGTTGATGTTGATGCAGTCAGTTTCATGGGCGAGATAGCTGGCAATGAAGATGGCCAGTCCCTCAGAGTGGGGCGGACGCGATGCCGAATAAGCCGGCAGGCCCGCAAGCTTGCCCTCGCGCTGCACGATCTCGGTGTAGGCGCGCATGATCTCGGCGGTCTCACAGTGCATCGACAGCGAGATCTGGTCGGCCCGCTTCGGGTATTTGTCCATCGCGCGACGAATGCCACGCATGATGAATTCGA
>JBDTKM010000343.1:0-10877 GCA_039935315.1 Rhodanobacter sp.
CCTTGCTGGAGCGAAAACGTGACAGCACGTCGACCCGCACCGGCCAGTCGGCGAAACGGTCGGCAAAGTTCTGATAGTGCTGCTGGGCGAGCAGGGTGGTCGGCACCAGCACGGCCACCTGCTTGCCGGCGGTGGCGGTGGCGAAGGCGGCGCGCAAGGCGACCTCGGTCTTGCCGAAACCCACGTCGCCGCAGATCACCCGGTCCATCGCCCGCGGCGCGGCCAGATCATCCAGCACGGCCTCGATCGCGGTCTCCTGGTCCGGGGTTTCCTCGAACGGGAAGGTGCTGCCAAACTCTTCCACCAACTGGCGATCAATTGACAACGGTTCGCCGCCACGCGCTTCCCGCTGCGCATAGATCGCCAGCAGTTCGGCGGCGACGTCGCGTACCTTCTCCGCGGCTTTCCGGCGTGCACGTTCCCACGCGTCACCACCCAACGAGTGCAGCGGCGCCAGTTCCGGCGCGGTGCCGGAGTAGCGGCTGACCAGCCCGAGTTGCGATACCGGCACATACAGCTTGTCACCCTTGGCGTAGGCGATGGTCAGGAACTCGCCCGCCATGCCACCCACGTCCATCGAGATCAAGCCCCGGTAGCGCCCCACGCCGTGATCGACGTGCACAATCGGTGCGCCGGGCGTGAGCTCGGTGAGATCACGGATGATCGTCTCGGGATCGCGTGCGGTGCCGCGTCGACGCCGGCGGTCGCGTTCCCGGCGCACACGTTCGCCGTACAGCTCGCGCTCGGTCAACACCGTGAGCGCGGGTTTGGTCAACGCGAAGCCTTGTTCAAGACCGGCGATGGTGATCGCGAACTTTGCCGGTTCGTCATTCTGCCGCGCGTCGGCATGCGGATTCAGGAATGAGCTCCAGCTGTCGACGACCTGCGGTTTCAGTCCTGCCGCGGCCAGTGTCTCGAGCAACGCCTCGCGGCGCCCGGCCGAGTCGGCGGCGACCAGCACGCGGCCGGGGTAGCTGGACAGGAAGTGCTTGAGCGAGACGCCAGGTTCCTCCCCCTTGCGATTGAGTGGCAGCTCGGGGGCTGGCTGGGTGCCGCTGTCGATGGCGTGCTCGTGGCCGGGATCAACCATCTCCACGCGCAGGCGCTGGTTCAGATGTTCACGCAGCTTTTCCGGCGGAAGGTAGAGCTCGGCCGGGGGCAGCACCGGGCGCTCGATGTCGTGGGCGCGCTGGTCGTAGCGCTCGGCGGTCTGCGTCCAGAACTGGTCGGCTGCGGCAAGGGCGCCTTCCCCGAGGACGAACAGCGCGTCGTCAGCGAGGTAGTCGAACAGCGTGGCGGTGTGGTCGAAAAATAACGGCAAGTAGTACTCAATCCCGCCGGGCGTGACGCCCTCCTTCATGTCCTGGTACAGCGGACAACGACGCACGTCGATCGGGAAACGTTCACGCAGGTTGCTGCGGAAGGTCTTGGCGGCCTCATCGGTGAGCGGGAATTCGCGGGCGGGTAGCAGTTCGACGCTGTCCACTTGCTGCTGCGAACGCTGGGTTTCCGGGTCGAAGCTGCGGATCGAGTCCACCTCGTCGTCGAGCAACTCGATGCGGTACGGTTCGGCCGTGCCCATCGGAAAGATGTCGAGCAGGGCGCCGCGCACGGCGAAGTCGCCAGGCTCGGCCACCTGCGGTACGTGGCGGTAGCCAGCGGATTCCAGGCGCCGCTGCTCGCGGGCGAGATCGAGTGTCTGGCCTTTTGCCAACATCAGGCCGGAGCCGGTGATGTGCGAATGCGGTGCAATCCGCTGCATCAGGGTGGCCATCGGCACCACCAGCACGCCGCGCTTGACGCCTGGCAACTGGTACAGCGTGGCGATCCGTTGCGAGACGATTTCCGGGTGCGGACTGAATGCGTCGTACGGCAGCGTTTCCCAGTCCGGAAACTGCAGCACCGGCAAGTTGCCCGCAAAAATCGCCAACGCGGATTCCAGTTCTTGCGCGCGCTGGGTGTCGCGGGCCACCACCACCAGCAAACCCGGGTGCGTGCGTGCTGCTTCGGCGACCAGCAGCGCACGGGCGGAACCATGGGGTGACGTCCAATAGCGACGTTGTCTGGGGGTACTCGGCAGCGGCGGATGTTTGATCAGGCAGGGCATAAGGTCGCGCATGCGGGGCGCCGCGATCATGCCGCGCCGGGGAAAGCGGACAAGTGTAACGCGACGCGGGCACGCACTGGCTCCGTGCGCGCGCTGGGCAAGCGGCGATGCGACTCAGAGTTTCAGCGTAATCAACGCGGTGCTCGGCTCGTCCGGGATCATCCGCGAAGAGAACCCCAACTCGTGGCACAACTGCAGCATCGGTCGGTTCTCCTGCAGCACATAGCCCCATAGCTCGACCAGTCCGCGGCGGCGGCAATCATCAACCAGATGCTGCATCAGCAACGCGCCCAGGCCGATGCGAGCCCAGGCGTGTTCCACCAGCACCGAGAACTCGGCGGTATCCAGGGTTTCGTCCACGTAGATGCGCCCGACGCCACGTATTTCCGCCGGTTGCGTCGATTCGTCGATCAACACGCAGGCGGTCTCGCGCGCCGGATCGGTCCGGCATAGCTGTTGTGCCATCGGCAGCGGCAATTCCGACATCGCGTGCAGGAAGCGGCGGCGGATCTCTTCCGGCGACAGTCGGGTGAAACAACGTTGCAGCGCCGCCATGTCGTCGGGCTCGATGGGCCGCAACCGCAGCTCACGGTCGTCATGGGTGCGCACCTGCTCTCCCCGTGGTGTGCGTGCCGGGCGCAGTGCAAAACGCTCGGCAGCGTGGGGTGGCAACACGGCGCGGCTGGTCGGGGCGGAAAAATCGATAGCGGAAATCACGGCAGCTCCATACTTTTGCGTATTGTGTGCACTGCACCATGTAATTGCAATGCCGTGGCACGTCGTTGGTCATGATAATTCGTCGACAGATGGGGTCGCGATACCTTCATTCATGCTGCGGCACGGAATACGGTGCAACAAGGCAGACATGGGCATGGGCGAGCCGCAAAATGGGCCATCGTTCGGCAGGCCGCGCATGAACGGCACGCCGCCCGGAGCTATTACAGTCATCCAGGCGGCGCGTACTGCGCTGCCCCCCACTCGAGGCCACACCATGAAACAACATCTCGGCGCACTGGCATTGCTGGTCGCAGACTACGACGAGGCGATCGCCTGGTTCACCCGTGCGCTGGGCTTCGAGCTGATCGAGGACGACGACCGGGGCAACGGCAAGCGCTGGGTCATGCTGGCGCCGCCTGGCTCCAGTGAAACGCGCCTGCTGCTGGCCAAGGCCAAAGGCGACGAGCAGACCTCGCGGATCGGCAATCAAACCGGTGGCCGCGTATTCCTGCTGCTCAACACTGATGACTTCGACCGCGACTGGCAACGCATGCGCGCCGCCGGCGTACATTTCCGCGAGGAGCCGCGCCACGAGGCTTACGGCACGGTGGCGGTGTTCGAGGATCTGTACGGCAACGGCTGGGATTTGTTGCAACTGACGCGTTGAACACGCGGCCAGCGTTGCCATGCGTTGGAGTGCCAGGAGCAGCGGCCCGCCGGTCCGGCATCTTCCGCAGCGCCTGCGCAGCAGGTTTGGGCGACGCCGGATTCTGGCCGCTGATCGGCACGCAAGGCCACCAGTCGCGGGCCTTGCTGCGGCTGCCGCCGTTCTGCTGCAGCATGTGCTCGATCCGCAACGACAGCCTCCGAATCAGGCCAGTCGCTGGAGACTTGGTCGGCGGGCGACCGTTGATCGATGAAAGGTCGCGGTTCGCCCCGCTTCAGCCCTTCGCGAGCGTCCGCCACCGAAACCGGTCATGGCGGATACCCAAAGCGGACGATGGGGCGGGCCTGAGAGAGAACCGCAAAACAAAATCAAAGACTGATGGCGGCGTGGGTCTCATCCGCTTGGCATCTTGATGAAAGGCAACCCTCGTTACCGGGGGTTGCTTGCGTTCGAATCGTCTTGAACGGGCGCCTTAGCTCACGCGCCGGCGCCGGCCCACGAACAAACCGAGCATGAGCGTGCCCAAGCCGAACAGGCTCAGCGTATCCGGTTCGGGTACGGGTACGGGTACGGGTACGGATACGGCGCGCGCGTAGGTCACGTTGCCTTTGGATAATGTTCCGCTCGTTGGGTTGCCATACCAAAAACCGTTCAATCCCGGGGAAACCAACCAATCATTGCTGTTCCAGACCACCTGACAGTCGCCCGCATCGCAATCGTTTCCAAACGCAAAGCCGCTCAGATTGCCGGCGTCATCGAAAAGCAGCGCACCGGTATTGGCGGTGGCGGCATGGTAGGGGGTGCCGTTGAAGGTGAAGTCGAGAGAGGTAAGCAGTCCGGTTGCCTCGTTGAAGCTGCCTGCGATGATGCTGCTGCTGTCGTAGGAGAAGTTGCCATTCTCGACCGTGCCCAAAAGCGCGCCGGAGGTCACGTTGACCGTGAAGTTGTAGTCAAGGGGAGTGGCTTCCACGACCGGCGCAGCAACCAGTGCGATTGCTGCTGCCACGAGCACCAACCAGCCACCTTTCGAGCCAAAGCTCATCAACATCTTTCCTTCTCCCATTGGCGGCCCGCAGTGAGCCGTTTCTGTGCGAGTCGGAAGCATAAATCGCACCACTCAAGTAATGGCTTGATTTAATTTAATTAACTCAAGGAGTGCGCCTGATGATCTGATCTGATCCGTAAACTCTACCGACACTTGCAATCGTAAATGAGGGTGGATTGGCGCAGCAGCCGATGTCCTGCATCGTTTTGGCAGAACCATGCAGAGTGCAAAGTTCTTCGATGGTTGGCGTTGCCTCTCGCATCCATTGATAGGCTGGCGCTGTCGATGGACCGCCTGCCGATCTGCATGATCCTGGCAACCAAACTTCAATGCCCTCCTGGCAGGCGGATGCTGTCCAGCCAACCGTTGATCGCCATGCTGTTGAGCCGGGCACGGGTCATCAGTCCCGATCATCGAGTGCCGTGATGCGGGTGCCCGAACGCTCGGTATTACCAGGTCAGGTCGTCCGGTACTTCGAACTGCTTGTAGTACTCGTCGTCGGCACCATCGCTGGTGCGGGTTTCACCGTGCCCCTGGTCGAGCACGATCATCCCGGCATCGCGTTCGCGGACCTTGTCGGCAGCCACGCGCGGCAGTAGCTCGTAGCTCTGTTCATGGCGCACGATCACCAGTGTGCCGCCGGCCAGCTGCGCGCGCAGCGATGGGTTGATCAGGACGTCCCGGATCTTGTCGCCGTCGCGGAAGCGGTAGGTGATCTCGCCTTCGCGTTTGACCCTGTGCGTCTCGACGATCTGCCGTATCTGGGCGCGCGCCTCGCTGGCCCGGGTCAGCGCATTGTGTTCGGCGGCGATGGCGCGATCATGCTCGGCCTTCTCCGCCTGCAGACGCCGCGCGTCGATCTGTTCGGGACTGGGTGGCGCAGGCGCCTTGCCCTTGTGCCTTTTTGCCTGCTCGCGCACCACTTGCGCCGCCTTGGCCTTGTTGACCAGGCCGGCCTTGAGCAGTTGTTCCTGAAGCGGGTTGCGGATCGGCATGGGATGGCGGTCGGTGAGATGACGCAGGCGATTGTAGCGTGGGCGTGCCGGTGCATCGGCGGGCTGGACTGCCCATGCGGCGCGAATTCAGTCGGCGTTATCGGGCTCGAAGAAGCTCCAGCGCACATCGGTGAATTCGGCCTTCATGGCAGCTTCGACCGTGTTGATCGCGGCGATCAGCTGCTGGTCGCCAGCCGTGGCCTGCATGCGCGCCTTCACCGCCACCATGACGTCCGGGCCCATCTGCAGGGTGATCAGATGCAGCACGTCGGCCACCTCCGGCCGGGCGTTGAGAAACGCCAATAGCTCGCTGCGGCGGCGTGGCTCGATGCCCTGGCCGATCAGCAGCGCCTTGACCTCAATGGCAACCAATACGGCGACCACAATCAACAACACGCCGATCGCGATGGTGCCGGCGGCGTCGAACAGCAGGTTGCCGGTGAGCATGGTGGCGCCGACCGCGAGCATGGCCAGGCACAGCCCGACAAGCGCGGCCAGGTCCTCCCCGAAGATCACCAGCAGTTCGCTGGAGCGGGTCTGGCGGAACCAGGTCCACAGGTTTTGCTCGCCGCGCGCCTTGTTCACCTCATGCATGCAGCCGTGCATCGAGGTGCCTTCGGCCACGATCCCGAACATCAGTACGCCCAGCGCCAGCCACGGCCATTTCAGCGGCTCGGGATGACTGAGCTTGTGGATGCCCTCGTAGATCGAGAACATGCCGCCCACGCTGAACAGCAGGATCGCAACCAGGAACGACCAGAAATACATCGCCCGCCCCCAGCCGAGCGGATACTCACTCGATGGTGGCCGTTTGGCCTGGCGGATACCCAGCAGGAGCAGGCACTGGTTGCCGCAGTCGGCCAGCGAGTGGACGGCTTCGGCCATCATCGCGCCGGAGCCGGTGACCAGGGCGGCAACCAGCTTGGCCACGAAAATGGCGAAGTTGGCGCCCAGCGCCAGCAGGATGGCCTTGATCGGGTTGGCGTGGGCAGATGACATGCGACTTCGAACCTTGAGAATCAGCCATGCTGTCCAGCGACGGCGAGGAGTGCTGCGTGGGTGCTCAGTGGATGCCCACGCCGACGCCGAGGCCGAAGCGGACGTTGTTGCGGCCCTGGCGCATTTCCTCGGCGGTCCACACGTGCGACTGGCTCACGTCGACCAGCGGAAACAGGTAGTCCGCCTCGCCCACCTTGCCGGCGCGGGTACCGTTGAGTTTGCCGTCGACCGTGATCAAAGCGCCGGCCGGATAGTCCAGTGGCTCGACATAGCCGCGCAGCACCGCGATGAAGCGCCCGCCGCCGCTGTCGTTGGCCCGCGGTCGCTGCGAGGAATCCAGCGGATAGCCGAGCACTTCGATTTCGCTGTGGTCGGGGAGGTTGCTAACGTGGACAATGCGCCCGCCCCACACCACCTCGTTGCCACTGTAGTGCTCCGGTGTCTGCGCCACTTGCGCCGGCGTGGGCACCACGGCATTGACGCTGGTCTTGTAGATTGGCGCCGGGGCGCAGGCCACCAGCGTCAGCAGGGCGGCGGGCACGGCCAGCCGGATCAACAGCGAGACGAGGCAGTTGCGCATGTTTCTGACTCCTGGTCGGATGCGGACGAATGGGTCAGCTTAGCGATGGTTTGGCGTGTGCGGTAGTCGGGACGCGGGCAACAGGCTGGACGTGTTCAGCTGGCTGTGGGCCTCATCCAGCAGCCAGTCCAGTTTCCAGGTGGCCGGTTCACCTTGCGCGAGCAGGCTGGCCAGCGAGCGCAGCGGTTCGCGCAAGCTGTCGTCGAGGTTCCACGGCGCATTGAGGATTACCATGCCGGCGCCGTTCAGCCGCAGCGGCGAGTCGTCCGGGTGGATCAGCAGTTCGGCACGCAGGACGCGCTTGACGCCGCTGTGCTGCAGGCGGCGCAGGAACGGCTGCACCTGGCTGCGCAACTTGATCGGGTACCAGATGGCGTAGATGCCGCTGGGCCACCGTTGCAGCGCCGCCTTCAGCGCGTGCTCGATCAGTTTGTACTCGGCGTCCTGCGCCTCGTAGGGCGGATCGATCAGCACCAGCCCGCGCTTTTCCTTTGGCGGCAGCAGCGCGTTCAATGCTTCATAACCGTCGCGTTGATGCACGTGTACTTGCGGGTTGCTGCGGAACAGGTCGCGCAGCTTGCCCGCTTCTTCCGGGTGCAGTTCGCACAGCTGGGCGCTGTCACCAGGCCGCAGCAGCCGGGCGCCTTGCAGCGGCGAGCCGGGGTAGCGTTTCAGGCCCTGCGCATTGTCCTCGCTGCCCAGAATGCTGGCGCGCCAACGCTGCAGCAGCGGGGGCACCTTCTCGGCGGGGTGCAGGCGCGAAATACCCTCCTTGTGCTCGCCGGTCTTGCCTGCCTCGTAACCATCCAGCGGATAGTTGCCACTGCCGGCGTGGGTGTCGATGTAGCAGAACGGCGTCGGCTTGGCCTGCAGCGATTCGATCAGCGCCAGCAGCACGGTGTGTTTCAGTACATCGGCAAAGTTGCCGGCGTGGTAGGCGTGGCGGTAGTTCATGAGGATCACGATGGGCGGGAACGGCAAGTATAGAGGGGTCGCGGCTGGGCTCCCGATCGTGCGGTCCTCGCGCAACAGAACTTTAACGGCGTGTTTGCGTGCTGTCTGGACGGTGCTTCAGAGTTGAGCACCCGTCGAGCAACATCTAAGCTGCACCGATGTTCTTCTTCCCTCGCCATTCGCTGCGTTTGCGCTCTTGTCATCCCTTGGCATGGCTGGCGTGGTTGCTGCTGGTGGTCAGCCCGCTGCATGCTGCGCCGCCGAACCACCAGGCGATGGCGATGACTCACGACCATTCGGTCTCGAGCGTCCATGCTCATGGACAGTCGGCGCCGAGGGTGGCTGATGGCTGCTGCACGCAGACTCATCCCGCCGGACACTTGGGGCAGGATGCCTGTCCTTGCGCCTCGCTGTGTGCCAGTGCGCTGCCGGTCATGTCCATGGCACGGCTGGATCGCCTCGCCCCCGCCTTGCCGCTGGCGGCACGGCATTTTATTCGCGCGCCTCGTGGTGTGCATACCCGGCTGCTGCGACCGCCAGCAGTCTGACTTTCCTGCGTATCGATGCGCTTGGCTTGCGACTCACCACGGTGCGGTGGGCGCCCATCCAACCGTGACCGGCGTCGACACTCGACGCTTCGCCCGGAGAGTCCATGAAAGTATCCCCTCAGTTCGCCGCCGATCTGTCGCGGCGGCGCTTCGTGCAGGGCGTCGCCCTGGGCAGCACGGCGCTTGGCCTTGGCCTGCTGCGCCCTTCGAAGGCCTGGGCACTGACCAGTCCCGGACAAGCCGTCGCCTTGAGCGGCACCGATTTTGTGCTGGACATCGCCGAGACCGCCGTCAACTTCACGGGCGTGCCGCGGCCTGCGTTCACCGTCAATGGCAGCGTGCCTGGCCCGCTGCTGCGTATGCGCGAAGGCAGTACGGTGAGCTTGCGGGTGACCAACCACCTGCGCGTACCCAGCTCGATCCACTGGCACGGCATCTTGCTGCCGTTTCAGATGGACGGCGTGCCGGGCCTCAGCTTCGACGGCCTCGCGCCGGGGACAAGTTTTCTCTATCAGTTCCCGCTGCGCCAGAGCGGTACCTACTGGTACCACGCGCACTCCGGTTTCCAGGAGCAGAACGCGCTGTACGGACCGATGGTGATCGAGCCGGCCGGCCCTGAGCGTTACCCCACCGATCGCGACTACGTGGTGATGCTCAACGACTGGACCGACGAAGACCCCGAACGCATCTACGCCAAGCTGAAGAAGCAGAGCGACTACTACAACTTCGCCCAGCCGACCGTGCCGGACTTCTTCCGCGACGTGCGCGAGAAGGGCCTGAGCCAGGCGCTGGCGCTGCGCCGGATGTGGAACGAGATGCGCATGAACCCAACGGATTTGAGCGACGTCTCCGGTTGCACCTATACCTACCTGATGAACGGTACCGCGCCGGCCGGCAACTGGACCGGCCTTTTTCGCCCGGGCGAGAAGGTCCGGCTGCGCTTCATCAACGGTTCGGCGTCGACCATCTTCGACGTGCGCATTCCCGGCTTGAAGATGACCGTGATCGCCGCCGATGGCCAGGACGTACAGCCGGTGCCGGTCGACGAGTTCCGCATCTCGGTGGCGGAGACCTACGACGTCATCGTCGAACCCCACGACGAGCGCGCCTACGCACTGTTCGCCCAGTCGATCGACCGCAGCGGCTATGCGCGCGGCACGTTGGCGCCGCGACCGGGCATGGTCGCCGCGGTGCCGGCAATGGATCGCCGCGTCTGGCTGGACATGCGCGACATGATGGGAGCGATGCCGATGGGCGCCATGGATCACGCCAACGGCGATGCGGCGCATGCCGCGATGGACGGCGCCAATCATGCGGGCATGGACCACGTCAGCATGAACCCTGGCCGTGCCTCCGCCACGCGGGAAGTGCATCACGCGAGCACCGAGTACGGCCCTGGCGTGGACATGCATGTGGACATGCCGCGTACCAATCTCGACGACCCGGGTGTCGGCCTGCGCGACAACGGCCGCCGCGTGCTCACCTACGCCGACCTGCACACCATCGGTGGCCCGATCGACTCGCGCGAACCCGGTCGGGAAATCGAGCTGCACCTGACCGGCAACATGGAGCGCTACATCTGGTCGTTCGACGGGCTGAAGTTCTCTGACGCCAAGCCGATCCATTTCAATACCGGCGAGCGGCTGCGCATCGTGCTGGTCAACGACACCATGATGAATCACCCGATCCACCTGCACGGCATGTGGAGCGAGCTGGAGGATCCGCACGGCCAGTTCCAGGTGCGCAAGCACACCATCAACGTGCAGCCCGCGCAGCGCGTCAGCTACGCCGTGACCGCCGATGCAGCGGGGCGCTGGGCCTACCACTGCCATCTGCTTTATCACATGGAAGCGGGCATGTTCCGCGAGGTGGTGGTGGCATGAACCGACTTCCTCGAAACACGTCGTTCGCAGCCGGCCGTCGGGCGTCGCTGCTCGCGGTTTCGCTTGCATTGTCTTGGTCTGCATCGGCGCAAACGGATCCGACATCGTCGGGTAGTACGGCGCCGACGCACATGGGCACCATGGCGCGCCAGGACCGCGCCACCACGCATCACACCGCCATGCGCGCCCATGTGGGCACCACGACGGCGCCAGCCAAGGCCGCATCGCTCATGCAGCGCGTGCGGCCGCACACCACCCGCACGCCCGCCGTGATGCCCGCTGGCGCGATGCATCACGGCACCATGCTGGGCATGGATCACGGCGCACCGATCGCTGTGCAGGGCCACGCTGACCACGACATGTCGCACACGGCACCGCAGAC
>JBDTKM010000344.1:0-6523 GCA_039935315.1 Rhodanobacter sp.
CAGGTGGTGTGGCCAATCAAGGCGCAATACCTCGTGGCGTGGCTGAAGCCTGATTACAGCCAGGTCATCATCGCGCGCGACAAACGCGATTACACCTGGATCATGGCGCGCACACCGACGATCTCACAGGCGGACTACGACGCGCTGGTCGCCAAGGTGAAGGCGCTGGGCTACCCGACGGACAAGATTCGCAAGGTGCCGCAATCCTGGCCTGCGGCAAAGCCGTGATCCCCTGCCAGCGGGCTCACCCCTTGCTGCCATCCGCGGAAACGGCTGGCGTCCGATCCCGCACACGCCAGCATCGGTCGGACGATTTTGCGGCCCGCCGGCAGCGACCGCAAGCGCCGGCCGCCAGCGCGACGCGGGTCAGGCGCCACCCCTGATCGCGGACCCGGCTTCAGCCACCCTTGATCGGAAACGTCCGCACTGCTCCGGCAGATGCCGCCGCTGCCGGCCTGACCTGCTGTCCTGGCTTCAGGCCACCGACGCCGCACTGATACGCGCCCCACGGCTGCGAGCCGTTGCTGGGTTCGGCCAGCGGCTTGATCGTGTCGGCGTGCATGCCGGCGGCCTGGTTGCGCGCCATCACCTGGAGTTCGTCGCGCACGGTGATGGTGTTGCGATCGACCGGGCCGACATGATCCATCACCGACACGGTGATCTTGCCCAGCTCGCGACAGCCGGAAACATCGCCGCTCCACGCGGTGCGCACGTTCATCGAGCCGGGATCCGGGGTGATGCCCCAGCTGCAGGCGCTCAGCAGCACGACGGGAACAAGCAGGATGAGGATCTTGCGCATGGGTGGCTCCGCAGCGGTAAAGTCGACGTGAAAGAGGCCGGACCTCGCGGTCCGGCCTCCATCGTAACGCGGCGACGCGGGCGCGTCCCGCTACGGATCGCGACCGTGCGGTGCCGGTTCAGATCTTCGCCGCACGGTCTGCCCCCGCCGCCGACCTGGCCTCCACCGGCTTGCCGTCGGCGTCGAGCACCTGCACTTCGCCAAGCTTCAGTGCACGGATCGGTGCCTCGATCTTGCCGAGGTCGCCGACGATCACCCAGGTCAGCTGGTTCGGATGGATGATCTCCTTCGCGGCCGCTTCCACCGAGGCATCGGTTTGCGCTTCGATGCGTGACTTCAGGGTCTGCACGTAATCATCCGCACGGTGGTACAGCGCAATCCCCTGCATCGCGCCCATCACCGCCGTGGTGGTCTGGTACTGGCCCGGCATGCTGCGGATATCGCCGACCTTGACCTTGCTGATCTCCTCCGCGGTCAGCGGCTTGTTGCCGATCACCCCGTTCGCTTCCTTCAGCATCTCCTCGACGGATGCTGCGGTCTTGTCGGTCTGCACCGGTGCGTAGAGCATGAACGGGCGTTGACCCACGGCGTTCTGCAGGATGCTGAAGGCGCCATAAGCCCAGTGCTTGTCCTCGCGCAAATTCATGTTGAGGCGCGAGGTGAAGGTGCCGCCGAAGGCACCGTTCATGGTCTGGATCTGCAAGTTGTTGTCCGCCTCGGTCGAGGGCGCCAGGCTGCCGGCGAGAATCAGGCTCTGCTGGGCGCCCGGACGATCCACGAGGTACACGCGCACATCCTTCGGCGGTGCCACCTTGCCGATGTTCTTCGCCGGGACCTTGCTGGCCGGGGCCTTCCAGTTGCCAAACACGGCGTTCAACTGCGGGATGATCCTGGCCAGCGTGGTGTCGCCGGCGACCAGGATCTGCATGTTGTCCGGACGGATGTAGTCGGTCATGAACTGACGCATGTCGGCGGCGGACAAGGCCTTGATCGAAGCCTCCCTGCCGGAACCGGTGAACGGGATCGCGTAGGCGTGGCCCTGCCCGTAAAGCAGCGGCGGCAGGGTGCGCAGGGCGATGCCGGTGGGCTGGCTCTTTTCCTGGGCGATGCCGGCCAGCCACTGGCCGCGCAGTCGGCTGATGTCGGTTTCGCGGAAGGCCGGGTTGCGCACGATGTCGGCGAACAGGTCGAGCGAAGGCTTGAGCTGGTCATCCAGCGCATTCAGCGAGGCGTTGCAGTAATCCAGCCCGCAACCGGCCGCAATCATGGCGCCGAGGCGCTGCTTGCGCTTGGCGATCTCGACCGAATCGAGGTCCTTGCTGCCCTCGTCCAACATCGACATGCTGAAGCTGGAGGTGCCCAGCTTGCGGCCCTGGTCAGCAGCGTATCCAGCATCGAACAGCAACTGCAATTGCACGGCCGGCACGGTGTGCCGCTCGGCCAGGATCACTTCGACGCCGTTGTCGAGCTTGGCGCGCTGCAACGTCGGGAAGCTCAAGTCGGGAAACGCAGTGACCTGCGGCACGCCCTTGCTGCGGTCGAGGTCACTGGCCACCGTTCGATAGTCGCCTTTGGGCGAAAGCACCGGCGCGGGGGCGCCTGGCGCGGCAGCGCGCCCCGCCATGGTGGCCATGTCGGTGTCCTCGACCTTGCCCGGCACCACGGTCAACGTGTAGTCGCCCCTGGCAATCCATTTGTCCGCCGCCGCCTTGACGCTGGCCGGCGTGGCCGCCATCAGTTCCCTGAAGTCTTTCAGATACTGGCCCGGATCACCGTGATAAAGCTGGCCCTGGGCCAGGATCGAGGCTTGCGTGTTGACCTTCTCCAGGCCACGCACGAAAGCGGCGCGCGTTTCCGTCTTGACCCGCGCCAGCTCATCGGCGGTGGGGCCGCCCTTCAGGAATTTCTGCCATTCGTCGGCGATGGCGGCGTCGACCCTGGCCGGGTCCACCCCCTTCTTCACGTCCACCTGCAACTCGAACATGCTGGCCAGCACGTGCTTGTCAACGTCGACCGAGACACTGTCGGCGAGCTTGTCCTGGTAAACCAGGCGCTGGTACAGCCGCGAGGTCTTGCTGCCACCGAGCACGGCGGCGGCGAGCTCAAGCTGGTTTTCGTCACGGTTGCCGCGACCGGGCACGTTCCATTCGCGATAGATGCGCGTCTGCGCCACGTTGTCGGTCATCCTGCCGCTGGTCGAAGTGGTGCGCGCGGCGACCCACGGCTGCGGCCGTGGTACCTGCGGGCCGGCGGCAATGTCACCGAAGTACTTCTGCATCTTCGCTTTGGCCACGGCCGGCGTGATATCGCCGCTCAGCACGACCACGGTGTTGGCCGCGCCGTAGTAGTCGCGGAACCATTGCTTGACGTCGGCCAGCGAGGCGGCGTTCAAGTCCGCCATCGAGCCGATGGTGTCGTGGTGATACGGATGATTGGCCGGAAAGGCTTCGGCCTGGATCATTTCGCCGGCACGGCCGTACGGCTGGTTCTCACCCTGGCGCTTTTCGTTCTGTACCACGCCGCGTTGTTCGTCGAGCTGCGGCATGCCGATTGCGCCGAGCAGATGGCCCATGCGGTCGGACTCCATCCACAGCGCCATGTCCAGCGCGGTGGTCGGCACGGTCTCGAAATAGTTGGTGCGGTCGAGCCAGGTGGTGCCGTTCTGGTCGGTCGAACCGGCCAGCTCGAACGGCTTGAAGTACTCGTCCTTGTGGTTCTCCGAGCCCTGGAACATCAAATGTTCGAACAGGTGCGCGAAGCCGGTCTTGCCCGTGGGCTCGTACGATGAACCCACGTGATACCAGACGCTCACGGCCACCACCGGCGCCTTGTGATCCTCGTGCACGACCACGGTCAGCCCGTTGGGCAGAACGAAGCGGCTCCAGGCCAGGTCGGGAATCTGCTGGTTCGCGGCGGCATGGGTGCTGGCGGCGTCGGGGGCGGCAAGCGCCAGCGGTGCGGCGGCGCCAAAGGTGAGCAGCGCAGTGACAAGCAGAGCAAGTGGCTTTTTATTCACGGTGAACCTCCTGTTGCACGGATGAAGTCCCGCAGGCTACCGACGTCACAGCGACATCGCAAATACCTGCGACCAACCCTGTCGGCAGGCACGCGGACGGATCGTGTCCGCATCGCTGCTGACCGTCCGGTGCTGGACGGGCAACTGTCCGCGGACAGCGAGAGACGCCCGGACTCGCAGGAAATTCTCATGTTATTTCAATGCGATATATCGCGTACACGGCTTGGCACGTCGATTGCTTAACCTGCCGTACCGGACCACTCACCAGCTCGCACGAGAGATTCCCATGAAATACGAAAACCTGATGCTGCGTTGCCTGTTCCTCGCCTGCCTGATGGTCTGCGGCCTGATCTTCGGCGCCATGCTGACCGCAGTCCCATCGCCGGCAGGCGCACAGCTTGCCGCAAGCGGCCACATCGGTGCGATCCTGCTGGCCGCACCGCATACCTGTGCACTGCCGCCCGATGGCGTGATCTGCCCGCGGATTCCCGGTTGAGCCGCCGCCACGCATCACACCGGTACAGACCAGGATCGAACCGGCGATAATGCACGGATGCTGCATGTCATCCTGTTCCATCCCGAGATCCCGCCCAACACCGGCAACGTGATTCGCCTGTGCGCGAATTCCGGCGCCGCGTTGCACCTGATCCGCCCGCTCGGGTTCGAGCTCGACGATGCACGCCTGCGCCGGGCCGGGCTGGACTACCACGAATACGCGCGCGTCGCGGTGCATGACGATCTGGCCAGCTGCTTCTCGGCCATCGGTGCAGCGCGCGTCTTCGCCTTCAGTACCCGCGGCCGGGTGACCTACGCCGACGCCCGCTTCGCCGAGGGTGACGCGTTGTTGTTCGGTTGCGAAACCGCGGGCCTGCCTGACGACGTGCTTGACAGCCTTCCCGCAGCACAATGCCTGCGGCTGCCCATGCAGCCGCACAGTCGCAGCCTCAATCTTTCGAACACGGTGGCCGTGGCGGTTTACGAAGCCTGGCGTCAGCTCGGATTCGTCGGCGCCGCGCAAACCCCGTAGGAGCACGCCGGCGCGCGCTGCCGTTGCCGTTGCACTTTCGATTCCCGAATCCCGAATCCCGAATCCCGAATCCCGATTACCGATTCCCGGCACCGCTACAATGGCCCGATGAACGCCGCCACCCCCAATGCCTGGATGCCGCGACCGCTGCGCAAGCTCGCCGGGCGTGCGCTGGAAGTCTCGCTCAACCATACCCTGTCGCTGGATCCAGACACCCAGCAGAAACTGGCGGCACTGAATGGTCGCTCCGTGCAGTTGCACCTGCGCGGCCCGGAAATCGCACTGGCAGTCATCGTCGAGGATGGCAAGTTGCGGGTCGGACCGCCGCTCGAGGACAGCCAGCTGAAGGTGGCCGCCACGCCAGGCAGCCTGCTGGCGATGATGTTCCGCCGCGATGAGGACGGTATCGCCCCGGGCAAGGTGGAGATCGCCGGTGATGCCGAACTGGCACGACGACTGGAGAAGCTGGCCAGCAAGTTCGCGCCGGACTTCGAGGAAGCCTTTGCGCGCACGTTCGGCGATGTGCTGGGCGTGCCACTGGCCAGGGCCGTACGCAAGGGCCTGGCCCATGCGCGCGAATCCGGCGCGCATTTTACCGAGGACGCTGCCGACTGGGTCCGCGACGAGGCCCGCGTGGCGCTGGCACCGGGTGAGGTCGACACTTTTCTCGATGACGTGGACACCTTGCGCGAACGCAGTGAACGGCTGCAGTTGCGGGTGCAACGGCTGACCCGGCAACTGCACGGCGACGCCGCGTGACGCCGCTGGCGGTGGTGCCGCGCTTGCTGCGGGTGGCTTCGATTCTGCTGGCCTGGCGTCTGGACGAACTGGTCAATGCCACGCACCTGTTCCGCCCGTTGAAGCTGTTGCGCCCGTTGCTGTCGCGGCCGCGCGCCAACGCGGCGGCGATGTCGCGCGGCGAACGCCTGCGGATGGCGCTGACCGAGCTGGGCCCGATTTTCGTCAAGGCCGGCCAGGTACTGTCGATCCGACGCGACCTGGTGCCGCGCGACATCGCCGACGAATTGTCGCTGCTGCAGGATCACGTCGCCCCGTTTCCCGGCAGCGAAGCGCGCGTCATCGTCGAGCAGCAATTGAACGCATCGATCGCCCAGCTCTACGCAACATTCGACGAGCTGCCGCTGGCCTCCGCTTCGATCGCCCAGGTGCACGCGGCAACGTTGCACAATGGCCGCGACGTGGTGGTCAAGGTGCTGCGCCCCGGCATTGACGGGCAGATCACCCGCGACGTGAAGTTGCTCCGCTCGCTGGGCGAACTGGCCCAACGCTGGCATCCGAATGCGGACAAGATCCGTCCGCTCGACGTGGTGGCCGAAGTCGAGAAGATGCTGGAGAACGAGCTGGACCTGCAGCGCGAAGGCGCCAGTGCCAGCCTGCTCAAACGCAACTTCGCCAGCGGCGTGGACTTGTACGTACCGGAGGTGCACTGGGAACTGACCAGCGCGCGCGTGCTCACGCTGGAGCGCGTGTACGGCATCAGCAGCGACGACATCGCCGCGATCGATGCCGCCGGCCTCGACCGCAAGGCGCTTGCCGCCAAGGGCGTGCGGGTGTTCTACGAGCAGGTGTTTCGTGACAATTTCTTTCACGCCGACGCGCACCCGGGCAATATCTGGGTCGACCCCACGCGCCTCGACGAGCCACGCTTCATCGCGCTGGA
>JBDTKM010000345.1:0-60102 GCA_039935315.1 Rhodanobacter sp.
TGGGTCGCCGTGCCCGCAGCCACGTCGACATCCTTCTCATCCATCAGTTGCAGGCGCTGGTTGGCGTCCGATTTCCAGCCGCCGTTCTGCTCGTACAACCAGTAGAAATCGCGCAGCTCCCGCTGCAGGCGCACCTTCAGGTGCGAACCGGCGACCAGCTTGCCGTCGGCATTTGCACGCACGATCTCGAAACCGACCGGACTTTCGCTCGCAGCGCCCTGCTTCGGGTCGAACAGCGGACGCACGCCGACCAGCGCATCGGCCGGCCAGTAGGTGCGCTGGAGCAGTCGGGTGACCGCGCGGCCCCCGCTTTCATAAACGCTGCCGGACACAGTCACCGCCAGCGGGGCGACCGGCTTCACGTCGTGCGGCAGCGGCAGCGCCTGTTCCAGCACGCCGTTGGCATCGAGCTTGGCATCGACCACGTCGTCGGCGCTGCTGGGCAATTCGACCAGCGGATTGCCGAAGAACGTGTCCTTCATCGTGGCGACCGGATGCACGTCCGGCGCGACCAGCAGTTTCGCGGTGAAACGGTTGCCGTCCGCCGGCGCGCCGTACAAATAGCTGGAGGCGACCTTCAGCTTGAGCGCCTCGCCCGGCGCCAGTCGCGTTTGCTGGCTGGACAACTCGACCTTCAACCGCTCGGGCAGGAACTCCTCGACGTGGAACGGAAAGGCCTGCACGGTCTCCCTGGCGGCAGGATCGAGGCGGAATTCCAGCTGCCACAGGCCAGTCGGTGCGTCGGCCGGGATAACCTGGCTCAGGTTGAAATAATTGAGTGGTTGCGGCTTGAGCTGCTGCTCGGCCAGGGTACGGCCGTCAGGCTGCTTCACGCGCACGAACAGGGACTGCGGCTTCATCGGGTTGCCGTCGTAGTCGCGCAACAAGGCCGAGACACGCAACGTTTCGCCGGGGCGATACAGGTCGCGACCGGACCAGGCGTAGACCTCGAAGGGTGCCTGCTTGCGGCCGCTGATGTCGAAGTTGGACACATCCAGCGCCGGCTTGTTGAACGGCAGCACCGAGACGTCCTTGCCGCGGCGCGCGACCAGCACGTCGGAGGCCTTGACCTTGTAGGCGATCAGCGCATTGCCGTCAGTGCCGGTCATTGCCTTGAGCTTGCTGCGACCGGCCTCGTCACGGATTTCAACAGCTACCCCGCCGACCGGCGAGCCGTCGCGCAGCGAGGCGACATGCAGCAGCGCGTTGTCGCGATAGACGCGCAAGTGCAGACCGAGGTCGCTGACAAAGAAGGTGGCGGTGTCATAGCCCCCCTGGAAGCTGCCGCCGGCCTTGACCACAGCCATGTACACGCCCGGTTGCGACAGCTGCTTGATGTCCTGCACCGGCAGATAGGTCACCGTGCGCTCGTTGGGCGCGCCGCCCAGCGTGTAGTGGTTGGCGTAGACGGAATCGGCGATCTGGGTGATCGGCAGCTTGCTGCGATGCTGACCGCCCTCGATGCAGTCGTTGTAGTAGTTGACCTGGTGGTCGAGCTCATAGCTGTCGCGATGGCCGTTGCGCGGGTAGGCGCAAAACAGGTCGGACAGCGCATCGTCGTGCACGCGGAAGAACTCGACGTCGGCGTCATGCACGTTCATCGACACCAGCGGCAAGCCGCGTGTGCCGCGCGCCGGCAACACGCTGCCGTGCGAGGCAAAGCCCACCGCTGCCGGCAGGTTGCCCGAATACACTTCTTGTTTCACCGCGTGGCCGAGTGCGCTTCCGTCGGCCGCGAGCAAGCTCGGTTTCAACTGCACCACGTAACGCGTGTTGGCTTGAACGAATGGAAAACTCAGCGTCTTGCCATCCTCCCGCAAGCTCCAGCTGCCGCTGATGACTTCGCCGCTGGGCCCGGTCACCGCGATCAAGTCGTCGAAGGTCTGCGCCGAGGCCAGCGCGGCGTTGAAACGCAAGATCAGCGCCGTGCGCGAATCGTCGGTGCTGGAGCTGGCCGAGACCAGGGCAAACCCCGCCGTGGCCGCCTGCTGCTTGGGTGAGCTGGCGGTCGCGGGCGCACTTTGCACGGCGGGCAGTTTGCCATCGTGGCTGCGCCCGCAGGCGACCAGCAGTACGGCCAGCAGCACGGCGGACAGCAGCCGCCACGCGTGAGGAAATGATCGTCCGGACATGCCACCTCTCCCTGGGGTTGACGCACAGTGTTGTCGCCGTTCATGGCACACAGATGGCGCGCATCGGGCGCGCGCCTATCGGTGGCGCATCAGTCGCGCAACTGCCGCCCCAGCCAGTCACCCAATTGCATCAGCACCTGGCTGCGACCCGGCTCGGCTTCATTGAACAACTCGTGATAAAGCGTAGAGAAAAAGCGCGTGGTCAAGGGCCCGGTTGCCGCCGCCTTGGCAAAGACGCGGCTGCCGGCCGGGTCGACCAGCTCGTCGCTGTCGGCCACCAGCAGGAGCGTCGGCACCGGCAAGTGGGCGGCATCGGCGACGCAGGCGGCACCCGCCTTGAAGATGAAATCGGCCAGTCGCGGGGTGATCCAGCCGTGCCGCAACGGATCGGCCAGGTATTCGGCCATCACCTGCGGGTCGTGCGACAGCTTGTTGGCATCCAGCCCGTTGCGCAGTGGCAAGTTGGGCAGGAGCTGGCTCAGCACGGCGGCCAGGCGGATCATCCGCGGCGACTCGCGACTGCGCAACGCGGGCGACGACAGCACCAGCGCCGGTGGCACGACCGCCCCTTCCAGTACCGCGCGCAGCGCAACCAGGCCGCCCATGCTGTGGCCAAGCAGCAGCGGCGGCTGCGCCAGGGTGGCCGCGAAGTGGGCATACACGGCAGCCAGGTCCGTCAACAAGTCGTCGCCATGCCGCAGCGCGCCCCGTCGCCCGGGCGACTGGCCGTGGCCTCGCTGGTCGTAGCTGCGCACGGCGTAACCACGCCGATTGAACCAGCGCGCCAACCGCGCGTGGCGCCCGCTGTGCTCGCCCAGGCCATGCACGATCAGTGCGGCATCGCGCGCGCGTGCGCGCGGCCAGTCACGCAGGAACAAGGGCTGCCCATCGGGCATGGTCACCCATCCGGTGGACTCAACCACATCCGCATCGCTGACAGATTTTCTGGTCTGTATCCGCTGCTCCACGCGTCGCTCCCCGGTTGCGCTATCTCGGGTCGCGCACGCCGACCCACGATGAAGAGGTGCTCATCTCATTCGTTTCCACAATCCGGCATCCCAAGCCGGCAGATCACAGCCCGCAACTCAGTGCTCGTGGACGTGCACACTCTTCGTCAACTGATCGAATCCGGTCTTGACCGTGGCCGGCGGGGTACTGCCTTCCACGCTGTAGAACACGGTATAGCGCACATCCGGCGAAGCGCCGGCCGCCAGTGGCATCGCCTTGACCACACGCATCGCGCCGTCCTCGCCGTGCGGTATCCCGTCGAACGGGTGTTGCCCCTGCACGATCTTGCGCCACTGGCTCTGGAAGGCGTCGTCCAGATCGGAGGAGGGCTGCACGTGGCGTTGAATGTTGATCCGGTACGGATCGCTGGCGTCCGCCTTCACCCGCAAGTCGCCCACATCCCAGACCACCTTGCCGTGGTCGCTGAAATAGCCCAGACCCAGGGTCAGCGTGCTGTTGGCGGTAATTGATTGCAGCGTCGGAACGAAGCTGAAGTCCAGCCGCGGCGAGGCGTAGCTGAAGCGCCGACCATAGTCGGCATCGACGTGGATGTCTTGCAGCAGCCCCGGCAGCAACGCGGTCTGACCCAGGTATTCGTGCCACTGCGCCAGCGTGCCGTCGTAGGCGACCTGCACGAAATCGGTCATCGCGCGCATGTCGATCAGATGATCGTATGCGCCTGAGGGCGGGACCATCTGCAGCAACGTGACATAACCATCCGGCACCGGCAGCGAAAGGCTGATGACCAGTGCATTGGCGTACGGCACCGGCCACACCCGCACCTGCCAGTGTCGCTGCCACGCGTCGGTGTACATGGTGTCCTGATCCGGTGGGCCGAACCCGGTGATCTTGACCCGCTCGGTGCCCACCGTGCGACGCATGAAGCCGGTCTTGGCGACCAGGTCAATCAACTGCGCCGGATCGTGGTAGAGCTGCTGCGCGGACACGCTGTCCGGCCGGCGCAGGTGAAACAGCAAGCTGCGCCCAGCCTCGCCCACGTCGAGGTAGCCGTTGCCGGACAACGGCGTACGCGGGCCCCGCTTGGCTGACAGGCCCCAGTCGCCATTGCTGTTGCGCACGATCAACCGGGGGAAACTGTCCAGTGACGGCACCGCGTGCAGCAGACGACTGGCACCGGCGCCGCGCGGGAACAGCCGATCCGATTCCTGTGCCAGCAAAGCCTTGAGCTGGCTATCGACGTAGGCGTTGCGCGCCTTCAGGAAACTCGCATTGAAGTCCGCCAGGCTCACCGGCAATGGAAACTGCGCCTTGAACACGTTGCTCAGCGTCGTATCGAACAGGGCAAACTGATAGGGTACGCGCTCGTCGATGACCGCCTGATTCTCGGGCGCGTTCAGCACTTCGCTGATCGGCAACGCGTAGTTGAGGTTCTCGTTGGCCGACTTCATCAGCACGACGCCGATGACCTTGCCCTGCTGGTCCAGCAGTGGACCACCGCTGTTGCCGGGTGACGCCGCCGCTGAGAATCGCAGCCACTTCCATTGGCCATCCTGCTGCTCCGGGGTGTCGGAGGTGTACAGGCCGTCGCGGATCACCACTCCGGTGCCCAACGCGTTGCCCACCGCGTAGACCACCGTGTTCACGGCCGGCTTGCTGTCGATGGCCAGCGCCGCCGCCGCATTGGGCTGGCTGGCCAGCGAGAACACCACGAAGTCCTTGCGCAGCGAGAACTTCTCGATCTTGTCGATCGCGTACACCTTGCCCTTGGCGTCACGCAGCTCGATCGGCCCCCACAGGCTGGCCACACCCGCCAGCAGCACATGGCCGGCGGTGACGTAACGATTGTTGCCGATCGCAAACGCCGTACCAATGGAATGGTAGGTGTCGGTGCGCTCCTGATACGGCAGCAGGTCCAGCGGCAGCGGCTTCTCGTAAGTCAGCGGATCGACGGTCGGCTTGGCCTGCACCACCTCGAAGGTGGCGGCCTCGATCCGCGGCAGCACGGCCGGATCGAGCGTGGCGGCATGCGCCGCGGCGATGCCCGCCACGCTGGTGCCGAGCAAGAACAACCACCGACGCGCCGTGGCTCGAAGTTCGGCGGTTCCGCGGACAGAGCTGATCGTCGAGCGCATACATTCCCTTCGCGTGAAGATCGCCGTCAGACTCCCCGTGGCATGCTGATTTGCGACGATCGAGCATGCATGATGGCATGGCCTACCGTCGCCTGCACACTCGCCCTGTTCCGTCTCAACGCACGCGCTGGCAACCTCATGCATATACGATCGGCGGTCATCCCCCAGCCTCGGGAAACTCTCCACCGATGCCGTTGGTACACCCCCTGCCTGGCGCATTCTACCCAGCCGTTGCGACCGGGCTCGCGCCGCGCTCTCCCGTGACGTGGCCGATGACCTGATGGGGTGCCTGCCGCTAGTGTTGCTGTTTCCGCTGGGTGCCGGCATCGGCTATCTGGTCGCCGGCGATATCGGCGCGCTGTGGGGTAGCGGCATCGGCATGGTACTTGGCGTGGCGCTGATCGGATTGTTGATCAGCTGCATGCATCGACGTCGCTGACGGAAGCCGGATCAACTGACCAGCGCGCAAGTCACGCGAGGCGGCGTTCAATCATGTTGCCGGCGTTCAAGTGGGAACCCGGTGTCTTGCGATCGCGCATGGGCGAGCAAAATCAGAGCCTGTCTGCAGTTGGGCCGGCCAACCGAAGCCCGGCAGACTGCTGGGTCAGTACACGTTGTCCTGTTCGCGCGGATCATTGACCGGCAATATCGCCGCCAGCGTGCAACCGCGCAGCGCGTCCAGCCATGCCCGGGCATCGCGTGGCCACGCTCATCGTGTCGCGTCCGCCTGGATCAGACGCACTTGCGCCAAGGCATACAGCGGGCCGTCGATCGGAGCGGTGTAGAGCAGGCACAGCGCATGCGTGCCGTGCTGCGCGGGCAGCGACGCCGACAGCGTGAAGCGGCGCGCACTGTGCGCTGGATCGGGTAGCGCCATGCTCGCCAGCTGCGGTCCCTTGCAAGTATCCAGATGCACCACCAGCTCACCGAACGGTGTGCTGTGCGGCCACGAGACCACCAGTTTCTGGTCGTGCGCCAGCGCGTAGTTGCGCTCCAGACGCGCGGCCTCCACGTGGATCGACGCCATCCCGTCCAGCGGCGTGGCTGGATACAGCTGACAACTGTTGAATACGTTGATGCTGTAGACCGGCGCCAGCGAGGTGGCCTCCGGCATCGGTTGCACCCGCAGGCGGAAGTCGCTGTCCGGACAGTTCGGCATCGCGTTGCCGCTCACCGTCAGCAAGCTGGCACGATCCAGCACGCGCTGGCGCGGCGCGGCCAGTTCGCTGCCGTCGGTGGCCAGCGTCAGTGCGCGGACGGTCGTCGGCAGCTTGACCGTGAATGGCGCGTGGTACAGCGGCGACGTACGCGTCGGCACGCTGCCGTCCAGGGTGTAATGGATGGCGCCTGCATTCACTTGATCGGAAAGTGCCACCCGCACCGGAGCACCGCGCAGCGCCGCGGCGCGATCTTCCGTGATCTGTGGCGCGAAAGCGCTGTCCGCGTAGCCGATACCCTGCGCACGATAGCGGGCAAACTGTGCCGGCAGGCGCGCAAGGAAACCTTTCCAGTCGCGCGTCGAGGCCGGTGACCAGTCCACTTCACTCAGTGCATCGAGCCGCGGGAACACCGCATGCTCGACGTGCTTCATCGTCGGCATGTGCTCGGTCCACACGTTCGCCTGCGCTCCCAGCACATGTCTGGCCTGCACGGCATCGAGCTCCTTCGGCACGGGTTCAAACGCGTACACGCTGGCCAGGTCCTGCGCCGGGATGCGGCCGGCGGTCTCGTCGAGATTGGCGCTCTGCAGCTGGTCGAAGTACAGCTGCGGCGCGGGAGAGAGCACCACATCGTGGCCGGCCCGCGCCGCGGTAATCGCACCCTTGGTGCCTCGCCACGACATCACCGTCGCATCGGCCGGCAGCTTGCCGCCCTCAAGGATCTCGTCCCAGCCGATCAGACGGCGGCCATGCTTTTCCAGATAAGCGCCGATATGCGCGATGAACCAACCTTGCAATGCATCCGCGTTCTTCAAACCCAGCGCATGCATCTGCGCCTGCACCGCCGGCGAGGCCTGCCACTGGTCCTTGATCGCCTCGTCGCCACCGACATGGATGTATTTCGACGGGAATAGCTCCATCACCTCGTCGAGCACGTTGTCGATGAAGGTGAAAGTGTCGTCGTCCACGTTGTAGAGATACGGATTGACACCCCAGTCGACCGAGACGGCCGGCCGCTTGCCGGTGACGCCGATCTGCGGGTACGACGCCACCGCCGCCTGCGCATGACCGGGCATGTCGATCTCCGGTACCACCGTGATGTAGCGCGCCGCGGCGTAGGCGACGATCTGACGGATCTGCTCCTGCGTGTAAAAGCCGCCATAGCGTAGCGGCTCGCTGTCGTGTCCGGCATCCGGTGGCGTGCGCCATGCACCGATGCGGGTGAGTTCGGGGTAGCGCTTGATCTGGATGCGCCAGCCCTGGTCGTCGGTGAGATGCCAGTGGAAGGTATTGAGCTTGTGCTGCGCCATCTGGTCCAGCAGGGTCTCGATCTCGGCCACGCTCTGGAAGTGCCGCGCGGAATCGAGCATCAGGCCGCGCCAGGCAAAGCGCGGCCAGTCGCGGATCTGCAGCGCCGGCACGTCGGCCGCACCAGATCGCGCATCCGGTGTCAGCAACTGCCACAGCGTGATGGCACCGTGGAACAGGCCGGCATCATCGCGTGCGCGGATCCGGATACCCTGCGCCGTCACGTCAAGCGCATAACCTCCGGCCTGCGTCACCGGTGCCCGCGGGTCACGCTGCAGCGTGATGCCTGGGGCCGCGAGCTGGCCGGATGTCACGCGCAAGTGCAGCCCCCGCGTGTGCGCCAGCAAGGCGACCAGATAGTCGGCCGTGTGGCGCGTCGCGGCGGCATGGTCGATGACAACCAGCGGCGTCCGCGCGTCAACCTGAAAAGCGCCAACCGCCATCGTCAGCTGTGCAGGTTGTGGAATCAGCGCAGGCGACGACGCGACGGCGGCCGCGGCGCGCAATGGCGGCAGCAGGCCAAGCAGCAGGCAGGCGCAGATGGCGAGTAGGGGGCGGCAGGTCATCGGCGGTCTCCGCTGCGGTCAATCCAGCATGCCATGTGCGACACGGCGATGGGGAACAAAAAACGGGCCCGTAAACAACCGCGGGCCCGTTGGGGGAGAGGGCGGGCCATCCGTGGCCCGCGAGGGTGCAGCTCGTGGATCAGAGCTTGAAGTTCACGTTGAAGTAGTACTGGCGGCCGTTGACATAGAAGGCTTCGGGCGCCTCGTTGAAGGCCAGCCCCGCCTGCGAACCCTTGATGTAGTAACGCAAGGTCGGGTTGTTGAGGTTCATCGCGTCAAACGAGAAGCTCACGTGATCGTTGAGCTTGTAGCCGGCCGAGAACGACAGATAGCCTTGCCCCGTCTGCCAGTACGGCAGCAGCGGCATGCCCGCACCCGAGTTCGCCATCATGCCGTCGTAGAACGCCGAGCGGTAGCTGTAGTTGATGCGCGCATTCCAGTGGCTGTCTTCGTAGAAGGCCGACACGTTGGCCGTACTCCTGGAGGTGCCGAACAGGGGGCGACTGGGTGCCGCCACGTTGTTTGCCAGCGTGCCATCGAGGTTGTACAGGTAGGTGCCGCCCGACGAGTGACCGTTGCTGTAGGTGTAGTTGACGCTGGTGCCGAAGTGATCCCCGATGGGCTGGACGTAGTTCAGCTCGACGCCCTTGAGGGTACCGTTGACGTTGACCGGGATGCTGACCAGGTAGTTGCTGTAGATCGGCGCCTGCGAGGGATTGGTTCCCTTGTTGTAGGTCAGCAAGTTGTTGAGGTAGGTCCGGGTGACCGCGCCGTAATCGTAGTAGTCGTGCATGTCCATCGAGTACACGCTGGCCGAGAGCAGACCGCGCTTGGCGAAGTACCACTCCAGCGACGCATCGAAGTTGGTCGAGATGAGCGGCTTCAGATACGGGTTGGGGCCGCTGCCCGAACCCATCGCCGCCGCGGTCTGCGGGTCGTTCAGACTCAGAAAGCCGGCCGACTGACCGTAGTCCTGGCGGGTCAGCGTCTGTGAGGCGGCAAAGCGCGCCAGCACCGTCCCATCGGCGTTCAGATTGACCCGGAGGTTGAAGCTCGGCAGCAGCTTGCCGTAGTGATGCTTGTAATGGTTGTAGTACCAGCCGGACGGATAGAAGGCCGAGTTGAGGTATGGACCGGTATAGCTGGATTCCACGATCGAGGGGCTGGTGTAGCCGATGTTCTCGTCGGTGGAGACATAGCGCAGACCGAAGTTGCCGCCCCAGTTGCTGCCGGAGAAGTTCGCCTGCATATAGGCCGCGCCGTTGCTTTCCGTCATGGAGTACACGCCATTGGGATAGAAGCGCGAACTGGTGTTGCCGGTCACCGCGCGGTTGGCATACGCCTTGTTCAAGGCGCTCAGCTGAGCAGGCGTCCAGAACCAGATGTTCGACGGCATCTGGCCTACGCCAAGATCGCTGGCGAAGCTGCCCGGATAGTTGCCGCCGGAGGCAGGATAGATGGTCGAATTCGCGCCGAACTGCACGGCAGACCCAAAGTTGGGGCCCTGCGCGATATCGGTCGGGCTGTCGTGCGTATGCCTGGCGTAACGCGCGCCAAACTGCAGCGAGGAAAGCGTGCCGGCGTCGTCGAAGTCGAATTCGCCGTCGGCCTGGAACCAGTGCTCCTTGTCGACTACATGAATGTTCTGCTCACCGAAGATCCAGTCGAGACCGGCCGTCGTCGTATCGAATGCGCCGTTGGTTCCTCCCAGGGTCCAGTTGGCCGGCTTGCCCAGGCCATTCAAGGCGTAGCTGGCAGGTTCGCCAAATCCGGTATCCATCTCCATCACGTCCTGGGTCGGCGTGTTGCCGGTACCCTTGGTGGTACCCGCCTGGAACTTGAAGTTGAGATTGCTGGTGGCCTGCCAGTCCGCATCAAGTGTGAAGTACTGGCTGGACTCGCTCTCGCCCGGACGCGAGATCATGTCGTAGATACCCTGCGACACCCCGGGCTGCGCCGCGATCCCCGCACTGGTGAGGATGTTGCCCTGGATCGTGGAGCTGGTCAGCGTGTCACCCGGCAACCGATCCCGCGTGCGCAACATGTAGTTGCGGTTGTAGTCGGTGGCATCCATCTTCGAATAGAAGCCATCCAGGTTCAGCGTGAGGTTGTCGAGTGGCTTCCATTCCAGATCGATCGAGCCGCCCTTGCGCTTGCGCTGCTGCGTGAACAGCGCGGCGCCGGGCAGGTTGGGATAGAACACGCCGGTGCTGGCGCTGCCGGGCGTAGCGGCGCCGAGGCCCAATTGGGTGGCGAGCGCCGAGCCGGTCGGGATATACGAATAGCCGAGCACCTCCTGGCCGTCGCGCTGCAGGCTGCGTTCCTCGTAGAAGGCCTGCGCCATCACGCCGAACGTGTTGTCGTTGTTCTTCCAGTTGACCAGGCCGTTGAATTGCGGCTTGGTGGTGCTGGGCAGCTCGGAGTAGACGCCGCCCACGCTGGCCTCGGCCGAAAACGGCTTGCCGAATTCCAGTGGCTTGCGCGTGATGATGTCGATCGAACCCGCGGCGCCGCCTTCGAGCAGCTTCGCTTCGGAGGTCTTGTGCACGACCACCTGGCTGACGATTTCGGAAGGCAGCATCGAGTAGCTCACGCTGCGCGTGCCGCCGCCACCGACCACGAACCAGTCGCCCGAAGCGAGAGCGTGGCCGTTGAGCGTGGTGAGCGTGAGCGACGGTGCGCTGCCGCGAATGCTGGCGCGATCGGCTTCGTCGAAGCCACCCTCCGCACCGGCGGCGTCGGCGATGTTCACACCCGGCAACTGGGCGATCGTGTCGGCGATGTTCTTGGCCGGCAGCTTGCCGATGTCCACCGCCGAGACCACCTCGACGTGCGACTCGGCGTCGCGCTTGGTATCCAGCGACATCGCCTCGCTCTCGCGAATGCCGGTGACGACCACCGTGTTGAGTGTCTTGGCCTGCTTGATTTCCTGGGCCTTCCTGGCCGCAGCCTGCTGGGCCTGGCTGGTGTCGCCCTGACTGCTGTCCTGCGCGTAGATCGCACCGGACATGCACAGGCTGGTGATGATGCTGGCGGCGAGCAATGTCTTGCGGTAATTCATGGTGTTCCTCCCCTCAGAGGTTGGCGCGAATCAGAGCCGTCGTGATGACGGTCCCGGACGGTGGGTGATGGCTGGTGATGATCGGTTGGTTGACGTCGGGCGGTGCGGGTGGCTTGGCGCCTTGGTGCTGGAGCGGGCTCATGTCATGTTCCTGGCCTCTCGTTGCGCTCCTCGTCCAGAAACCAGCCTGCGGCGCCAATCACACCAAGCTGGCCGTGCTCGATCAGTCGAACCGGAACCTGTTGCAGCCAGGCGCGCATCACGCCCTTGTTGAAGTAGCGCTCGGCGAACGTGCTCTCGAGCAGGAACGACTGGATTTGCGGCAGGATGCCGCCGGCCAGGTAGACGCCGCCGCTGGCGCCGTAGAGCAGCGCCAGATCGCCCACAAAACTGCCGAGCAGCCCACAGAACAGGTCCAGCGTCTCCACCGCGCTGGGGTCGTGACCCTCCATCGCGGCGGCCGTGACCTCGGCCGGAGTCAGCCAGCGCGGAGCCGCGCCACGCAACTCGCACAGCGCGCGATAGAGCTTGAGCAGCCCCGGCCCGGATAAGGCGTCCTCGACCGACACATGCGGCCGGTCGCGGCCGAGCAGACGCAGGACTTCGATCTCGCGCTCGTTGCCGGGCGCCAGCGAAATCTGCCCCGCCTCGGTGGCCAGCACCTGTGCTCGCGGATGGCCGGGCAGCAACACCGCCGACCCCAGCCCGGTGCCCGGGCCCATGACCAGCCTCGGCCCGCCCAATTTCGGCTGCGCGGCCTCAATGATCGAACGGGTGGTGCCAGCGTCGATGAACTGGGCGGCATAAGCGACCGCCTCGAAGTCATTGATCACCGCCAGTCGCTCGATGCCCAGGCCCTCGCGGATGGCGCTGATGGATACCGGCCACGGCAGATTCCCGTTGACGATCTCGTCATTCAGCACATAGCCGGCACAGGCAACCGCGCAACCGCAGAGGCCGGCCGCCGCGGCCGCGTGCGGCGTGAGCGCCAGCTGTGCCACGAAATCCTGCAACATCGCGGTGAGGCTGTCCCAGTCGGCACAACCATAGCGGTGATAGTGCAACACGCTGATCGGACGCTCGCCATCGGCACGCCCGCTGACCAACCCGATGCGCGCATGCGTGCCGCCGACATCGGCGGCGAGAAACGGCTGATCCGGACTGCGCACCAACGCTGCAGACGTGCCCGTGGTCGACGCCACGCCGACATGCGCCGTTTTCGACGACGCCTGCTCATGACGCTGGTTGGCGACTCCCCCCACGACGAGCTCTCCCGTGATTGAGATAGTCCCGACGCGCCTGGCAATGAGTTTCCACGGGTCGGGGCAGACCGCGATGCGAGCCGAGTCTGGGATTAAAATGACAACGTTGTCAATCGAGTTGAATGCAATTCCATGAAATTTCGATGTGGCAACGCAACATGGGTGCTGCGGTAATTCGAAAATTTGCGCAAATGAACGATATATTCGCTTCGTTTAAAGCCATGTGCCGTGAGCTTGCACAGCCAGCAGGCACTAATGCGCTGCGACAAAACCGGTGGCATCCGGCGTTGCAAGGAAGCGACTTTGCCAGCCAAAAGACCCCTGCAGCAGGGCATTAATTGACAACGTTGCACTTTCTGCGGAATAAAGGGACATTCCTGTCTGCCCCGGCCACCGGCCGGAGCGGCGCAGCCCACCCCCGGAGAGTCCAACCCCATGAGCAGCACCCTGGCGGCAACGCCGTCCCAGCGCAGCTATCTCGGACCGATGCTGATCATCGGCGTGCTGTTTTTCATCTTCGGCTTCGTCACCTGGCTCAACGGTCCGCTGATGATCTTCGTCAAGCTCGCGTTCGATCTTGACGATGTCAGCGCGTTCCTGATCCCGGTGGCGTTCTATCTGTCGTACTTCTGCCTGGCGCTGCCCTCGTCGGTGGTGCTGCGTCGTACCGGCATGAAGAAGGGCATGGCACTGGGCCTGTTCGTGATGGCGATCGGTGCGGCGGTGTTCGGCGAGTTCATCAACGTCCGCAGTTACCACGGTGCACTGGTGGGTCTGTTCGTGATCGGCGCCGGGTTGGCGCTGCTGCAGACGGCGTCGAACCCCTACATCAGCATCCTGGGACCGATCGACAGCGCGGCGCAGCGGATTGCGTTCATGGGCATCTGCAACAAGGTGGCTGGTGCGCTGGCGCCGTTCGTGTTCGGCGCACTCGTGTTGAATGGTATCGACACGCTCGATCAGCAAGTGAAAGCGGCGCCCACCGCGGCAGCGCGCGACGCACTGCTCAACGGCTTCGCCGCTCGCGTGTACTGGCCGTACATGGTGATGGCCGTGCTGCTGGTAGTGCTGGCGATCTGGGTGGTGCGCTCGTCGCTGCCGGAGGTCAAACCGGCCGGCGCCAATGAAGAACCAGCGCTCAGCCACGCCGGCCGCACCATCTTCCACTTCCCGCACCTGTGGCTGGGCGTGCTGTGTCTGTTTCTGTATGTCGGCGTGGAGGTCATGGCGGGTGATGCCATCGGCATCTACGGCCAGGGCTTCGGCCTGCCGCTGGACGCCACCAAGCACTTCACCTCGTACACCATGGTCGGCATGCTGGCCGGCTACATCGTGGGCTTGCTGATCATTCCCCGCTTCATCTCGCAGCAACGCTATCTCGCGGTGTCTGCCGTACTCGGCATTGCGTTTGCCATCGGTGCTTACGCGACGCACGGCTACGCATCGGTGGCCTTTGTCGCGGCGTTGGGCTTCGCCAACGCGATGATGTGGCCGGCAATTTTCCCGCTGGCGATCAAGGGGCTGGGCCGCCACACCGAGGCCGCATCGGCGTTGCTGATCATGGGCATTGTCGGTGGCGCGCTGATTCCACAGGTGTTCGTCCATCTGAAGGAATACATCGATTTCCAGCTGGCTTTCCTGTGCGTGATGGTGCCGTGCTACCTGTACATCCTGTATTACGGCGCGGTCGGCTACCGGGTCGGCCAGGCACGGAATTGATCGCGACGCATGCGTTAGGATGCGCACGCCGTCGCGCATTCCCGTACGACGGCAACATTCACGATGCATGAGGTTCGACGGGTGCGCAGTGCCACCATCAAGGATGTTGCGGAGCAAGCGGGCGTCTCGCTGAAAACCGTATCGAGGGTGATCAACAACGAGCCGTCGGTGCATCCGCGCACGCGGGAAAAGGTGCAGCGCGAGATCGACGCGCTCGGCTACCAGCCCGATCCGTCCGCGCGCAGCCTGCGCAGCAGCCGCGCCTACGCGATCGGCCTGGTCTACGACAACCCCAACGCGCACTACATCATCAATCTGCAGCGCGGCGTACTGGCAGTGTGTCGCTCCAGCGGTTTCGGTCTGCAGATCCACCCCTGCGATGCGTCCTCACCCCAGCTGGCCGAGGAGCTGTGCGCGCTGGTGCGTCGCTCACGCCTTGCCGGGCTGGTGCTGGCGCCACCGATGTCGGAGCAGGCTGCGCTGATCCGGGCGCTGAGCAAGGCGGACGTCCCCTTCATCCGGATCATCTCCGCGCGCAAGGACCCGCAAGACGGTTACCCGTGCATCTACGTGGACGATCGCGATGCTGCCTATGCGATCACCGAGCATCTGATTCAGCTCGGCCACCAGCGCATCGGTTTCCTGTGGGGTGGGCGCGAGCACCGCTCCAGCCCGGAACGTTATCAGGGCTACGAGGATGCCTTGAAGGACTACGGCATCGCGCTCGACCGCAAGCTGATCCTGCACGGCGACTACACCTTCGACGACGGCTTCCGCGGCGCGCGCAAGCTGCTGGCGCTGAAGGATCCTCCCACCGCGATCTTCGGCTCCAACGACGAGATTGCCGCCGGCGTGCTGGCGGCGGCGCATTCAGACGGGATCGACGTGCCGTACGAATTGTCGATCGCCGGCTTCGAGGACAGCCCGTTTTCCAAGCAATCGTGGCCAGCGCTGACTACGGCACGCCAGGCTACCGAGGAGATTGCCGGGCATGCCGCGCAACGCCTCATCGGCGACCTGCAACGCGCCGCCAACGGCGAACCGCCGCACGAGGGCAACGAGGGCTTCAGCCCTGAACTGGTGGTGCGCGGGTCCACTGCACCGCGGCAGACCCGGCAGACACGCAAGGCACGCAGCAAGCCGCTGTAGCAGCCCGCTCGCCGGCGACATCCTTTGATCGCGGGTCGCGCGAGTCGCAAGAGCTGAGCGCAACGGCAAGCGCAAGCACAGCGCCCGCCAATGCGCCCCGACAGATAGCTTTTGACGATTCGCGCGTCAGCGTCTGCGCCGGTGGCCGGTCGCTGCTCGAAGGAGGCTCATGGAGCCGCCTTGGCAGGCGTGGGCGAACCCGGGCAAAAGCCGGTGACCCGCAGCTCTGATCGGCCAGAAGTCACTGGCGCCAGGCATCCGCGCAGCACGTCAGGGCCACGCGATGACTCCGATCGCCACCACCGCCAGCGCCACGCCGCCCAGGTTGAGCCGGCTCAGTCGCTCGCGGAACAGCACCAGCCCGACCACCGCGCCCAGCGCGACTACGCCGATATTCATGCTGGCAAAGACCAGCGCCGGGTGACTCGGCAGCGCGCGATGAGCACGCAGGTAAAACAGGATATTGCCGAAGTTGGCGGCGCCCAGCGCCACGCCGGCCAGCGCGCTGCGCGCGGTGATGTGAACGCGCTGGCGCAGGCGCCGCCACAGCTGTATGGCGAAGGCCACCAGCAGGGCCAGCGCAAACATCGCCTGCAGTGAATCACCCAATGGAATGCCGGCCAGCGCCACCCGCTTGAACAGGACGTCGATGACCCCGAAGCCGACGAACACCAGCAACGGATACAGCCATGCGGCGACGCCTGGCGCAGAGACTGCGCCGCCGCTGCGCCAGATCATGGCCAGCAAGGCAAGCAGACCGAACGCGACGCCGGTCAGCTTGACGGCATCCAGTTGCTCGCCGAACAACACGAAGGCGGCCAGCAGCGAGAGCAGCAGCGACAGGCGTTGCGCGGCATCGCTGCGCACGATGCCGGCATGGCGCACCGCCGCGGCGAGGACCAGGAAAATTGCCGGCAGCAGCAGGCCCAGGGCAACCAGGGCCAGCCACGGCACGCCGGGGCCGCGCAGTGTGCCCAAGCCTGGCCGCAGCAACCACGCGGTGAGTACGCTGGTCACCACGTAATTCCAGGCAATCGCCTGGCCGACGTCGATCTGCAGGCGTCGCGCCAACTTGAACAGCACCGACACCAGCACGCTGCACGCCACACTCAGCAACACGAAAATCATCCGCCATCCCTGCTCCGCGAAGCCGGCATTGTGATGCAAGCCGCGCCGAGGGCAGTCGGCTCAGGGACGCAGGCTTTGCACCAGCATCAGGACCGCCACCGCGATGATCGCCAGCGCGAAGATCAGGTTCAGTGCGCCGCGCGTCTTCGCCAGCCGCTTCGCGCCCAGCGCGCCCAGCCAGCCACCGGCGATGCCGCCAGCGATGAACTCGGCCGCCACCGGCCAGTCGACCAGGCCGGACACTGCATAGTTGGTGGCTGCCGTCAGACCGAACGCCCCCACCGCGAACAACGAGGTGCCGATCGCGTAGATGATCTCCATGCCGGTGGCATACATCAGTCCTGGCACGATCAGGAAACCGCCGCCGATACCGAAGAAGCCGGCCAGAGCCCCGGTGCCCAGGCCCACCACGCCCAGACGCGGAACCATGCCGGGCAAGGGATAGCGGTCCGTGCCGCTGCGCCGACCGCGCAGCATGAAGCCTGCCACCACCAGCATCAGCAGGGCGAACAGCACCAGCAGATGCTGGCCGTCGATTGCCTTGCCGACGCTGGAGCCCACAAAAGCACCGAGCACGCCGACCGCGGCAAAGATGAACGCCACCTTCCAGCGCACATGCCCGGCGCGCGCATGCGGAATCACGTTGGCGAACGCGTTGAACGATACCGCCAGCGCGCTGGTGCCGATCGCCAGATGCGGGTCGTGCACGCCGATCACATAGAGCATCAGTGGCACGGCCAGAATCGAGCCGCCGCCGCCAATCAGGGCCAGCGAAAAACCCACGGCCGAGCCGCACACGACGGCCAGCAGGGCCTGCAAGGTCACTAGTTGAGTCATGGAGGATCCCGGAGTGGAGCGGTGGCAATCGGTGACGCTATATTGCTGGGCTGGCGAGGGGGTCGGCACCTTCTCTGCACACGCGAGATCTGCGTTCGACTTGCTGACCTGTCAGGCGCGGCGGTTTCGCAGCAGCGACGGCCGCAACATCGCGAGGTCGTATCCGGCCGCACGTGTGGTCCCCAGAATATCGTCGACCGAACCCTCGGCCTGCAGCGCCCACAGCACGCTGCAGCGGGTGCCGCTGCGGCAGAACGCCAACACCGGGCCGGGCAATTCCCTCATCGCGGCGGCAAAGCTGCGCACCTGCTCCTGGGTGAACTGGCCGGAGATCACCGGAATGTGCCGCCAGCCCAGGCCGGCCTGCTGCGCCGCCTGTTCCAGCTCGCTGTTGGCCGGCTGGCCTGGCTCTTCGTCGTCGGGGCGGTTGTTGACGACGCTGCGAAAGCCGCGAGCGGCCAGTGTCGCGACGTCGGCCGCATGAATCTGGGGAGCGACGCTCAATTGCTCGGTGAGTGGATGAATCTGCACGAGGGTTTTCCTCTTGATGGTGGGTGCCGCGGATCGTCAGAGCTGATCCACGGGAATTTTCAGATAGCGCACGCCGTTGTCCTCGGCCGGCGGCAACTGGCCGGCGCGCATATTCACCTGCATCGCAGGCAGGATCAGCTGCGGCATCTCCAGCGTAGCGTCGCGTGACGTGCGCATGGCCACAAACCCGGCTTCGCCGATGCCCTCGCGCACGTGGATGTTGCCCGCACGCTCAGCAGCGACCGTTGTCTCATGGGCAAACTCGGTACGCCCCGGCGCCATGTAATCGTGGCACAGGAAGATTCGGGTGGTATCCGGCAGCGCGAAGATCTTGTGGATCGAGCGGTACAAGATAGCGGCATCACCACCGGGAAAATCGCAACGCGCGGTGCCGTAGTCGGGCATGAACAGGGTGTCGCCCACGAAGGCGGCGTCGCCGATCACGTGGGTCATGCAGGCAGGCGTATGGCCAGGCGTGTGGATGGCCATCGCTTCGATCTCGCCCAAGCGGTAGCGTTCGCCATCCGCGAACAGGTGATCGAACTGACTGCCGTCACGAACGAAGCCGCGGCCCGCGTTGAACAACAGGCCGAGGGTTTGCTGCACCGCGCGGATATGCTCGCCGATACCCAGCCGGCCACCCAGCCTGGCCCGCACGTACGGCGCAGCCGACAGGTGATCGGCATGCACATGGGTGTCGATCACCCACTCGATGGTCAGCCGCTGCGCCTGGGCGCAGGCAACCATCTGGTCGGCAGCGTGGTGGCCGGTACGCCCGGAGGCAGCATCGTAGTCGAGTACCGGATCGATCACGGCGGCGTGCCGGCTGGCCGGGTCCCACACCACATAGCTGAAGGTGCTGCTGGGTTCGTGGAAGAACACTCTGATTTCGGGACGGTGCATGGCGAGTTCTCCATCACCTCGGTTCCAAACGGACTCGCACCGGGCAAGCGGCAACCGGGAAACCGGAGTATGCAGCCGCGCCCGCGACGAATCATCCGGCCGCGGTGCCGAACCCGAGGGTCAGATACTCATTCGTCCGCGATCGCCGCAAGATGGCGCCCGTTACCGCGCGACAGCCAGGCGTAATAGAGCAGCGGAATGACCAGCAGGGTCAGCACGGTGGAAACCATCACGCCGAATACCAACGACACCGCCAGCCCCTGGAAGATCGGGTCACTGAGGATGAAGAGCGCGCCGAGCATCGCCGCCAGCGCAGTGAGGATGATCGGCTTGGCGCGCACCGCGCCGGCCTTGACCACCGCCTGCTCCAGGCTCAGACCCGCCGCCAGCGAGTGATTGATGAAATCCACCAGCAGGATCGAGTTGCGCACAATGATGCCGGCCAGCGCAATCATGCCGATCATCGAGGTGGCGGTGAACTGCGCGCCGAACAGCCAGTGCCCCGGCATCACCCCGATCACGGTCAGCGGGATCGGCGCCATGATGATCAACGGCACCACGTAACTCTTGAACTGACCGACCACCAGCAGATAGATCAGCAGCAGGCCCATCGAATAGGCGATACCCATGTCGCGGAAGGTCTCGTAGGTGATCTCCCACTCGCCGCTCCAGCGCACTGAATAACCGGCATCGCTGGCGGGTGGCCCGGTGAACTCTTGCGTCAGATGATGGCCGTCGAGGCGTGTGTCACTGATCTTGCTGACCAGTCCGAACATGCCGTATACCGGGCTGTCCTCGCTGCCGACGTCATCGCCGGTGACGAAGGTATAGGGCAGCAGATCCTTGTGGTAGATCGCATCGGCCCAAGGCTTGTCGACCACCTTCACCAGCTCGGATATCGGTACCAGCTGGCCGGCGCTTGAGCGCACGCGCAGGCTGAGGATCGAATCCATTGAGCCCAGCGCGGCTTGCGGCAGCCGCAGCATGATCGGCACCGCGTATTTCGCATTTTCGTCGGCAACATAGCTGGCCGGATCACCGTCCACCCCGGCGCGCAAAGCCGCGACGATCTCGGCCTGACTTACCCCCAGCGCCGCAGCCCGCGTACGGTCAACCTCGACCAGCTGGCGTTTCGCCTGCGGCTTCTCGACGCTGAGGTTCACGTCGGCGATGCCCGGGGTCTGCTCGAACAACTTTTCCATCGACAGCGCCACCGCGCGCTGGCCCTGGTAATTCGGCCCGTAGATTTCGGCCACGATCGGCGCCATCACCGGCGGGCCCGGCGGCACCTCGGCTACCACCATATGCGCATGGAAGCGCTTTGCCACGGCCGCCAGCGCCGGTCGCACTGCCAGCGCGACCTGGTGGCTCTGCCGCGCGCGCGCGCTTTTGTCGACCAGGTTGACCTGGATGTCGCCCTGGTAAGGCTGGTTGCGCAGGTAATACTGGCGCACCAGGCCGTTGAAATTCATCGGCGCCGAGGTGCCCGCGTACAACTGGTAATTCTTCACCTCGGGCACCCCGTTCAACACCTGGCTCATGTCGACCAGGGCGCGATGGGTCTGCTCCAGGGTCGAGCCCTCGGGCATGTTCAGCACCACCTGGAATTCGGACTTGTTGTCGAACGGCAGCATCTTCAGGACCACCAGCTTGACCCCGGCCAGGCCCACGGCGAGCAGTACCAGCATGCCCATGCCGAGGAACAGCCGGTGCCGGTTGCGCGCCGCCTTCGGGCCACCCAGGAACGGGCCCATCACGCGCAGGAACAGGTGCTGCAGGAAGCGGTCGACCTTCGACATCCGCACCACCGATACGCCGGACTCGTCGATTTCCGCCTTGGGCAGGTGCTGGCGCAGCAATCGGAAGGCCAGCCACGGCGTGACCACGAAAGCCACCGCCAGCGAGATCAGCATGCCGATCGAGGCATTGATCGGAATCGGCCGCATGTACGGCCCCATCAGGCCACCGACGAAGGCCATCGGCAGCAGCGCGGCGATCACCGTGAAGGTGGCCAGAATGGTTGGGCCACCGACTTCATCCACGGCCGGCGGAATCGCCTCGAGCAGGTTCTTGCCACCGAGCGCCATGTGCCGGTGGATGTTTTCCACCACCACGATCGCGTCATCGACCAGGATGCCGATCGAGAAGATCAGCGCGAACAACGACACCCGGTTGATGGTGAACCCGATCGCCCATGAGCCGAACAAGGTGGCGGCCAGGGTGATCACCACCGCCACCCCCACCACCACGGCCTCGCGCCAGCCCAACGCGAAGAGCATCAGCAGCACCACCGCGAACGCCGCCAGCGCCAGGTGCAGCATCAATTCGTCGGCCTTGTCGTTGGCCGTCTGGCCGTAATCGCGGGTCACCGTGGCGTGCATGCCCTCGGGGATATCCACGCCACGCAACGCATTCAGCCGCTCGCGGATGCTGGTGGCGATGGTGTGCGCGTTGCTGCCGGGCTTCTTGGCAATCGCCAGGGTCACGGCGGGTGCCAGCCCGGTGAGCGGGCCGGTACGGCCCGGCGGCGTGCCGAAGGACGCCAGCCGGGTTGCGTAATTGGTACTGGAAACCACCCGCGAGACGTCGGACAGGTAGATCGGGTGGCCGTCGGCCAGACCGATCACGAGTTGCGAAACCTCGCCCGCATTCATCAGCAGGGTGCCGGCCTTGATCGGCTGATCCCGGTTGCCGGCGATCTCGCTGCCGATGTCGGCGGCGACATTGGCCGCCTTCAGGGTGCGCGCGAGATCGCCCACGCTGAGCTGATAGTTGGCCAGTCTGGCCGGATCAATCTCGACCATCACCGCCTGATCCGGCGCGCCGAGAGTGTAGACGTCCCGCGTGCCTGGCACCCGCTTGAGCTCGGTTTCGAGCGTATGCGCCACCTTGGCCAGTTGCTCGGGCGTGGTCTCCGGCCGGTCGGACCACAGGGTGACCGCCATCATCGGTACGTCATCAATGCCCAGCGGCTTGACCAGCGGCTGGCCGACCCCAAGACCCGGCGGAATCCAGTCGGCATTGGAGTACAGCTTGTTGTAGAGGTCGACCAGGGTCTGCTGCCGCGGCACGCCGACGTCGAACTCCACCGTCACCACCGACATGCCCGCACGACTCATCGAATAAACGTGCTTGACGCCGCTGATCTCGGCCAGCTTCTGCTCCAGCGGGAAGCTGACCAGGTTCTCGACACTGCGTACGCTGGCACCGGGATACGGCACCAGCACGTTGGCCATGGTCACCTCGATCTGGGGGTCCTCTTCCTTGGGCGTGATGATCGCCGCGGCGATCCCCAGCAGCAGCGCGGCGATCGCCAGCAAAGGGGTGACCTGCGACACCTGGAACGTCCGCGCGATGCGCCCGGAGATGCCCAGCTTGGCCGGCTCACTCATGCGCGGAAGCGCCGCCGGCGTGGTGTGTGGTCAGCCAGCTCACCGCCGCCTGCGGATCGCGCGCCACCCGCTCGCCATCATCGAGCCCGGCCAGCACCTCGACTTGATCGCCGTCGCGGTTGCCGAGGCGGATCTGGCGCAAGCTGACGCCGTGATCACCAATCACATACACGGCCACCAGCTCGCCGCGCTGCACCAGCGCCGACGCCGGCACCAGCATGCGTTTCGCCTCACCGGTGGCAAACGCGGCCTTCACCGTCATCCCCGGAAACAGTCCGGCGTGACCCGCCGGCAACTGCAGGCGCACGTTGAAGGTGTGGGTTGCGGGGTCGGCATAGGGGAACACCTCGACCGTGCTGGCCGTCACCCGCGTGCCGTCAGCCAGCAATACGTCGGCAGCATGGAACTTGCGGATCGCGTCGACCGCGCTTTGCGGCACCTGCACGTTGACCCGCAGGTCGTCCAGCGCCTGCAACTGGATCAGTGGTTGCGGCGAGGGTGGACCGGCCTGCACGGCCTGGCCCACGTGTACGAAGCGCTGCGTGATGACCCCCGCGAAAGGGGCGCGCAGCACGGTGTAATCGAGCTGCTGGCCAACCGCGCCCAACTGGGCGCGCGCCGCGGCCAGCGCGGCCTGCGCCGCATCGCGAGCCGCACGCTGCTGGTCCATCTGTGCGGTGGACACGTACCCCTTGGCATATACCGCCGCGATCCGCTCGTACGAGGCTTGCGCATCCTTGTAGCTGGCCTGGGCCGAGGCAATCTGCGCCTGCGCCGCATTGCGTGCGGATTTCTGCTCCACGTCGCTGAAACGCACCAGCAGCGCACCCCTGGCCACCACATCGTTGACCTCGTAGGGCAACTCGAGTACCCGCGCATTGGTCTGGGCGGTGATCGTCACCTGATTTACGGCCTCGACCACGCCATCCCACACCTGTTGGCTGCGCGACGATTGGGCATGCACGACCGTGCCGGCCAATGCCGGAGGCGACGACTGGGCGCCGCCGCCAGATGGCTTCCCGCCACAGGCCGCGAGTACGGCCACGCCGACGGACAAGGCGAAGAGGCGGGGGTTGAACTGCATGATCGGAACTCGCGGCAGGCTCGGAGGGGTCAGGATCGGAACGCGCAACCAGGCTTCACGCCCATCCCGCTGAGGGCTCTCGCCAGCGGGCAAAACCCGGTGAACGACGACTGCAGCAGGTTGGCTCCGACAAACACGGCCAGCAACAGCCACCAGGGCGAGACAAAGTGGCCAAGCACCACGCTCAACAGCACCACGCTGCCGGCAAAAGCCAAGACGACACGGTCGATATTCATGGTGGGTTTCCTCAGGTAGTGCGGCGACAGGTAGCCGCCGACAGGGGGTCAGCACGCCTCGTCAATCATCTCGCGGGTGGCACGCTCGACCTCGGCGGCAATCGTGGCCAGGCGCGGGTCGTCAGACAACTGGGCCAGCATCTGCTGCGGCCGGATCATGCCGAGGTAGGTCTTGCCGGCCTTCGAGTACACCGAGATGCGGCACGGCAGGGCCATGTTGAGCTGGATGTCGATGGCCAGCACCTTGGCCGCCTGCTGCGGGCTGCACACCTCGAATACCTTGCACTGGTCGGCAAAGTCGATGCCCTTGCTGCGCAGGGTGGTACCGAGGTCGTGTACGTGCAGAACGCCGAACTGGTGGCGCTTGACGGCGGCGTCAAGATCCGTGCTGGCTTGTTCGAACGATTTGCTGGTTTCAACGGTGTAGTACATGGGAAACTCCTGGCCTGCTCAGGCCTCAGGTGATGCCCGGTCGGCCGTCGCCACCGGTTTGGCGGGCTTGCGCCGAGGCAGCATGCGCAGCAAGGTGTCGTCGCGCATGAAGTAGTGGTGGTACAGGGCCGCGGCGGCATGCAGCCCGATCAAGTAGTAGCCGATCGTGCCGATCGTTTCGTGCACTTCCTTGACCGAGCCAGCGAGTGCCTTGTCCGGCGCCACCAGCGCGGGCAACTCCAGGCCCAAAAACGGAATCACCTTGCCGCCGGCACTCAAGCTCAGCCAGCCCAGTACCGGCATGATGATCAGGAACGCGTACAGTGCCGCGTGCATCAGCCCGGCCAGATGCCGCTGCCACGCGGCGATCTGCGGCGACATCTGCGGCGACGGCGTGACGAAACGAATCGCCAGGCGCAGCCAGACCAGCGCAAACACGCTCAAGCCGAGCATGAAGTGCCACATCTTCAGGTTGGCACGCAGGTCACTGCCCTTCGTCGCCAACCCGTGCAGCTCGATACAGGCATAGACGCCAATCACCAGCAGCAGCATCAGCCAATGCATGAAGATCGACAGCGAACCATAGCGATCAGTGGTGTGGTTCCAGCTCATCGGGTCGTCTCCGGTTGCCGTGTCGGAAGTGCGCGGGTCACCGTGATCTCGTGTTCCTCACCGAGCATTTCGCGGATTTCACAGGCGGCCGACATGCCGCCCAGTCCCGCATCCAGGATCACGATCTTTGCCATGGTCCGACGCCTCTCGGTTTGGATTCAACAGCCTTCACATCGCGTGGAGTTGCTGACAGGATGACCGCTCGCTCAGCGCAGCTATTTGACGATGATCAAGGTGGATCAAATAGAATTTTAATCTAAATTAGATTTATCTTAATTAGATACACATGTTAAAGTCAACCCGCAAGAACGAGCCCGTGTCCTGTCTTTCGAGAGATCAAGCCGTGCCGCTACCCGTCAACGCGAATCTGAGTGCCATGCAGTCGCAGGCTGCCGATGCTTCCCGTCTGCTCAAGACGCTGGGCAACGCGCAGCGCCTGCGCGTGCTGTGCCTGCTCGTCGACCACGAAATGTCCGTCGGTCAAATCAACGAGCAGCTACCCGACCTGAGCCAGTCGGCGCTGTCCCAACACTTGGCGAAACTGCGCGAAGAGGGGCTGGTGGTGACCCGTCGGGAAGCCCAGACGATCTGGTACACGCTCAAGCAAGGCCCGGCAGAGCAGATCATCACTACGCTCTACGGCATTTACTGCGTACCCGGGGCCGAAGACGAGCGGTCACGGGCCAAGGTCACCCACAAGAAAGCCAGCAAGCGGTAGGCGGCAGCATCGTGGATGACTATCCCGATGTCGCCCACACTGGCGACGGCGAGAGCAAGCCCAGCAACCTCTGCCGTGCGCGACAAGTGGCGACCGCCACGTACTCGACGAGGCCACCACGCCGCATCGAGGTCATCGCGCCAGGCACATGCACCAGGCTACCCTGAGCCAGATGACAATCGATACGCCGCGATCCTTGATGGCGGCATCCTTGGCCCATCGAACGGGGCTACAACGCCAGCGTCCAAACCGACTGTCGACTCGTCCAGCAGCAAGATAGGCTGATCAGCCAGCAGTGCGCGTGACTTCGCAATGGACCTGGTCCGATCAGGCTGCCCGCAAGCTGATGCCGGCGCTGCGATCTGACACCGCATTTATGGGGCGCAGGTGGCCCTATCCAAACATGAACGACGGTTTTGCTCCCGCTGGCTGCCAACCGCTTGGGTGCCGGTGCAGATGACGAGGCCGACACGTGCACCGGCGCTGGCCGCTCGGGCCAGATCCAACGACGTGGGCGCCACTTCACAAGCGAATCGGTTCCTCGGCCCGCACCCCGCCGGAATCAACCGGTAGCGCCAGTCCTTGATCGCGCCGCGGCGCGCCGGGTTGCCGGCGCGGAACAAAGCGTCCAGAGAGGGAAGTTACGCCGGTGGCGCGGAGATCTCACGTGCCGATTGACATGTTGCGCCGTGCGTTTGGACGTCTATCCTTGACGCCTTCAATGCCGACGCGCGACGCGGACCATCAGGGCAACATGCACGACAAGTGGGGAACAGGCACATCAGCAACAGCGCGAGTTACGTCGCGCCGCTGAAGGGGCCGATCCCACTTCGGTTGGTCACCACACCAAGCCGCGGACGATATACTGGGGAGTCGCACTTGACGTGAGGATGCGCCGCGCCGATCGCCGTCGTTCGACGAGACTTGGCGGCTTGCTGCCTATCTGGCGATTTCGTCGCGGTATGGCGCCAACACCTTTGTGTCGACGGCGGGGAACTGCGCGGTACCCACCGGGCGGCGCCCAACGAAGGTTTTCACCCAGCGCAAGCCGCGCTGGCAGACATGCATTCACCGCACCGGTTTTGTCAGTCACACGATCAGGAAATCATCCATGCTTTCGAACGCTGCACTCACACGAACCCTGCTTGGGGTAGTGATCTCGCTGGCTTGTTCCGGGGTCAACGCACAAGACAACGCACCTGCGTCATCGAACAGCGACACCGCCCCGACGCTGGCGAAGAAAGACACCACCAACCTGTCTGCGGTGGTTGTCACCACCGGCACGCGCGCCTTGAATCGCACCGAGGTGGACTCACTGGCACCCGTCGACGTGCTCTCGCAGGCCGACCTCAAGGCCACTGGCGCGCCCAATCTGAGCATGGCGCTGCGCACCTTGCTGCCATCGATCAACTTCGCGCAACCCTCGAACGTGGATGCCACCGAAGCAGTACGCCCGGTGCAATTGCGCGGCTTGTCGCCGGATGAAGCGCTGGTGCTGATCAACGGCAAACGCCAGCACAGCACGTCGGTGCTGGGCGTCGACGACGAGTCGTATGCCAGTGGTTCCTCGGGGGTCGACCTGGATGCGATTCCGATGAATGCGATCGACCATGTCGAAGTCCTGCGCGACGGTGCAGCCGCGCAGTACGGTTCGGACGCCATTGCGGGTGTCATCAACATCATCCTCAAGGGCGGCGCCGAGCACGGCTCGGTCAGCGTGACTCACGGCCAGTACAGCGCCGGCGATGGCAGCACGTGGCAGGGCAGTGCAGACGGCGGCTTTGATCTGGGCCCGCATGGCTGGGTGCACCTGAGCGTGAATGAGCAGCACCAGGATCCGACCAATCGTGCGGGCGCGGACGTGCGGTTTCCGGGCGATCCCACGTACGGCAAGGTGACCTTCCACGACGGTCTGCCGTTGGCCAGCTCCAAGCAGGGCGCGGTCAACTTCCAGTACGACCTGACGCCAAACGCGCAGTTGTACGGGTTCCTGATGTTCAGCAAGCGCAACGTCAGCGGCCACGGTTATTTCCGCTCGTTGTCAGCGTACAAGGACGACAACCCGGCCGCGGTTGCGGTGTACCCCAGTGGCTATCTGCCCACCGAAAACAGCGCCCTGCGCGACGATTCGGAAGTCCTCGGCCTGCGCGGCACAACGATTGGCGATTGGCATTACGACCTCAGCGCCAACGAGGGCGGCAGTCACTGGAAATTGCACACTGCCGATACGTTCAACTATTCCCTCGGAGCGGAGTCACCCACGGGGTTCTATATCGGCACCACCGCCAGCCGGAACAAGATCCTGAATGCCGATTTCAGCCGAAGCTTCCGACCCGGCTGGTTGCAGAATCCGTTGACCGTAGCCTGGGGACTGGAATACCGCGACGAGACGTATGCGCTGAAGGACGGCGATCCGACGTCCTACTTTGGTGAGGGCGCCCAAGTCTTCCCAGGCTTCCAGCCCGGTGATGCAAGCTCCCATTCCCGCCAGAACAAGGCCGCCTACATCGACCTGGAAACTGACCTGACCAGCAAGCTGACCGCCGAGCTTGCCGGACGTTACGAGCATTACAGCGATTTCGGCAATGCCAAGCCGCTGAGCCTGTCCGGCCGCTACGCGTTTACCGACACGCTGGCCTTGCGCGGCACCGTGGCCACCGGTTTTCGCGCCCCGTCGTTGGCGCAATCCTGGTACTCCAGCACGTCACTCAACTCGTTCAACGATCCGGTCACCGGCAAGCAGTATCTGGCGGCCGAGCACACTTTCCCGGTGAACAATCCGGCGGCGATAGCACTGGGCGCGCAACCGCTGAAGGCAGAAAAATCGCACAACTACAGCCTTGGTCTGGTGTTCACGCCGCTCAATGGGCTGTACGCCACACTGGATGTCTATCAGATCAGCATCGCCGACCGCATCCGCTCCAGCAGTTTCCTCACCGGCCCGGAGGTGCAGGACTATCTGACCTCGGTGGGGATCCCGTTCGTGGCGGGCGGTGCGTTTTTCACCAACGCCGTCAGCACGCGCACGCGCGGTGGGGACCTGGTGGTCACCTTTCCGTTTGACCTGGGCAACGACGGCACGCTCAAGCTCACCGGCGGTATCAACTACAACAAGACCGACGTCACCAGGATCAAGCCGAACCCGCCACAGCTGGGCCTGGTCGGTCTTGTCCTGCCGGTGGTGGACAACTCGACCTTGCTGTTGCTCACCGACAGCACGCCGAAAACCAAGATGTTCATGGGCGCAACCTGGCAAGTGGGCGACTGGGCGGTGAACGGCACGCTTACCCGCTATGGGACCTTCGTGGTGCCCGGCACGACGGCGATCAGCAACCAGTCGTTTCCGGCGCGTTACGTGCTCGATGCGAGCGCCAGTTACCGTCGGGACCGATGGATGTTTACCGTCGGTGCCAATGATCTCAACGACGCGTATCCCGGCAAAAACAACGCCGACAACAATTTCGACGGTATCTTTGTCTATCCGCACCGATCGCCGATGGGCGACGGCGGGGCGTACCTCTACGCTACGGCGACGTATAGCTGGTAGCGATCCATGCGCGCGTGGCGGGTGCGCAGCCAGCACACCGTCACACCGTTCCTCGTCTGAACCTTCGCCAGGAGATGTGTGATGCGCTCTATCCGTCCGTTGCTTGCTGCCGTCGTATTGGTTTCCGCCACTGCCTTCGCCGCCGATACGCCGATCAACGGCTTTCCGCCGCCCCTGCTGCCCGCCGATCTGGTGCTGCACGATGCGGTGATCACCACGCTGGATCCGTTACAGCCGCAGGTGCAGGCATTGGCGGTGCGCGGGGGGAAAATCCTTGCGTTGGGCAGCGACGTCGCGATCGCGCATTACATCGGCGCGCAGACCAAGGTGCTGGACCTGCACGGTGCCTTCGTCACGCCAGGCTTCATCGAGGGCCACGGACACCTGATGGGAACCGGTCAATCGCTGATGCAGCTCAAGCTGGGTGAGGCGCCCAACTGGGATGCCGTGGTGGCCATGGTCAAGGCGGCGGTGGCCAAGGCCAAACCCGGGCAGTGGATCCTTGGCTCCGGCTGGCAGCAGGCCAAGTGGGACAAGGTGCCGCAACCGAACGTGGGCGGCGTGCCACTGCCGGCCAGCCTGGACGCGATTTCACCGGACAATCCGGTGCTGCTCAATCACGCCAGCGGCCACGCGATCTACGCCAACGCCAAGGCACTGAAACTGGCCGGCATCACCCGCGACACGCCGGACCCGGCGGGTGGCAGCATCGTGCGCGATACGCACGGTGACGCCATCGGCATGTTGCGCGATACGGCGGAAGACCCGGTGTACCAGGCCTACAGTCATTACCTTTCGACGCTGCCGCCCGCGACCCTGGCCGCGCGCCGCAAACGCGTTTTGCAACTGGCTGTGCAAAACGAGATCAGCAAGGGCATCACCTCTTTCGTCGACATGGGCGAGGACTTCGAGACGATCGATTGGCTCAAGCAGCAGGCTGGCGCCGGTCTGCCGCTGCGTCTGTACGTCAACATCAACGGCGAGTCCGTCGCGGCGCTGGACAAGGACCTGACCAAGTACCGCACCGTTGGCTACGCCGACAACCACTTCACCGTGCGCGGCATTGGCGAGATCCTCTCCGACGGCGCGCTGGGCACGCGCAGCGCGTGGTTTCTGAAACCGTACAGCGATGCGCCCGAAATCACCGGCAAGAATGTCACCTCGATGAGCGACATCACCCAGATCGCGAAGATCGCGGCGCGCGATGGCTTCCAGCTGTCCGTGCACGCCATCGGCGACCGCGCCAACCAGGAGACGCTGAATGTGTTCCAGAAAATATTCAGCGCCGACCCGGCCGCACCCGCATTGCGCTGGCGCATCGAGCACGCCCAGCATCTGGATCCCGCCGACATTCCGCGCTTTGCCCAGATGGGTGTGATCGCCTCGATGCAATCCATCCACACCTGTTCGGACGCGCCGATGGTGGTGGCGCGCCTCGGCGAGAAACGCGCGCAGGAAGGCGCATACATGTGGCATACCCTGATCGAGAGCGGCGCCATCGTGCTGGACGGCACCGACACCGACGTCGAGGATACCAACCCGATTCCGAACTTCTACTGCGGTGTGACCCGCGCCTATGGCCACGGCAAGACGTTCTTCCCGGCGCAGGTGAAGACACCCATGCAGGAGCTGCGTTCGTATACCTGGAACAACGCCTACGCGCTGTTCGAAGACCACCAGCTTGGCTCGCTGACACCCGGCAAGCTGGCCGACATCACCGTGTTTTCGGGCAACCTGCTCAGCATGCCGGCGGAGCAGGTGCTGCGCACCCGCGTGCTGTACACCATCGTGGGCGGCAAGGTGGTGTACCAGCGTACAGGCGCGGATGCGTGGCGCAGCGGTGAGACGTTCAAGCCGATGCCGGAGTTCAACCACGTCAACTGAAGGAAGGATCAGCATCCCCGCGTCCTCGTGCGCGGCCGTTCGGCATCGGCGGCAAGGTCCGCATCAAACAACATGACGATGCCAGGCGGTCTCGGTCTGCCGCTGGATTTTCATCAAGGAACTACAGCGCCGCCGCATTGAGCAGCGTCGGGGCATGCAACCGCGCGAAGTGACCTGGGTTGGACAGACAAGCAAACCGGCGCCGGTGATCGTGACGGTGTAGTGCCGGCGTGCGCCATGGGCTTGCACGTGGCCTTGCCGCACCACGCTGACTGTCAAGCAGCCAGCGGTGGGCTTTGTCGAGCCGCGGCCTGAAGGCCGCTGGTATGGGCAGCTTGATCAGCAAACCACCGGCGAGAGGTTGCCGTTGCTGCTTTGGCGGCTCGATTCCTCCTCAATGAACGGGCGCTTCCACCGCCATGGCTGTCGGCACCACCGTCAGCGTGATCGACGACGGATGCTGGCGGTCATGATGAACAGCGTTGTGCGCCACCACCCAGGTCGTCTCGCTGTAATTGTCGCCGCCCGTGTTGAGGTTGCGGTCGAAGCGCGGGAAGTTGCTGCTGGACACGGCCACCCGCAACTTGTGCCCGGGCTTGAAGTAGTAGCTGGTATCGATCGGCTGGAAGGTCACCTTGTAGATCTTGTCCGGCTGCATCCAGGTCGGCGCCTTGTCGTAGCCCTCGCGCCAGCGCATGCGCTGGATGTTCTCGGTGATGTTGTAGGCCTTGCCGTCCGGATGGACGTCCATCACCTTGAACGTGAAATCGGTATCTTTCGCACTGGAGGACACGTACAGGGTAACCGTGATCGGGCCGCTGGCTTCCACACCGTGCGCAAACGGCTGGGTGTCATAGACCAGGATGTCGTTGCGGGTTTCGTGTTCGGTCTGGTCGAAGGAACCGAACTTCACCGCGTCACCCTGGCAGCAGCCGCCACCGCCGAAAGTGCGCACCGGGTTGGCCGGATCGTAAATGAACTTGTCCGGCCGGTCGGCAGCGTCCGCCTGTGCCACCAGTTTGCCGTCGCCATACAAGGTATTGGCATGACCTGCGCTGCTGAAATAGAAGCTGCGCGGGGCCGCACCGGCTGGCGGCCACGTGTCTGAGTGTTTCCACTCGTTGGCCCCCATCAGGTAGTACATCACCTTCGGCTGCCTTTCGAGAATGCCGTTGGCTTCGCCCTTGAGGAAATGATCGAACCAGCCGTACACCAGCTTGTCGTAGTCGAAACGCGCATCGCCCACATCAAGGTCACCGATCATGGTGTGCTCGGTGGCACGGGTATAGGCGCAATGCAATACCGGTGCGATGACCGCGTATTGCTCATCGGCGATTCGCTTCGGCGCGGTGCGCCGCACCGCGTTGTACGCGGCCAGATTCGGTGACACCGACACGTCGAACCAGCTCATGAACCAGAGCCCCGGCTTGCTGATCGGCATGTTCTCATGCCACAAGCCGCCCTTGTACCAGGCCGCTGAATTGGGCGTGCGCGCAACCATGTTGCCGCCAGTGGGCACCGGCATCGCGGTGTCGAAAATGCCAGGCGGACCGCCGACCGACTTGATGATGTCCTTCACCGGCAGATGCCAGAACGCCTTGTCCCAGTTGACCGGCGGCATCTGCGGATCCAGGTCGAACATCTTCGAGGCGAGGATCAAGTCCTGCTGCGAAGTGGTCGCAGGGAACATCGGGCGAGTCTGGTTCTGCTGCGTGTACAGCCAGTCGATGAACAGCATCTGCATGGCGCCGCCGCGATACCAGTTGCCCTGTTCGTAGTACGGACCGACCCGGCCGATACCGGCACCGAAGCCCTGCACGTTGAACGTGGCCAGACCCGGATCATTGCGGGCGACCACCCCCAGCTGCCACTCCGCGGTGGAGGAACAACCGGTCGTGCCGATCTTGCCGTTGGACCACGGCTGCGAGCTCATCCAGTTGATCGCGTCGGAACCGTCGGTTCGCGGCGCGCCAAGGATCTCGTAGTTGCCTTGCGAGAAGAAGTGCCCGCGCTCGTTCATCACAATGTAGGCGTAGCCGTGTTGCACGGCCTCCAGCGCGCTGCTCATGTTGCCGGGCGCACCGAGTGTGACGTCCCAGTAATTGAAGTTGTACGGGGTGCGCACGAAGATGATCGGCACCTTGCCGGTGGCGTTCTTCGGCCGGTAAACGTCGGCTGCCATCAGCTTGCCGTCACGCATCTTCACCATCACCTTGCGCTCGATGATGGCAATCTTTTCCAGCGCCTTTTCGGTGGCATCGCGCTTGGCAATGAGCTGTTGTGTGGGCCCGTCACCCGATTGGGCAAGGACCGGCGCACTCAGCAGCAACGACAGGCCCAGCACGCCCAGGCTGGTGGAAAGAACCGAAACCAGCCGCATTGAATGCATGTGCCATCCCCTTGTCGGTGCGCAAACGTGTGCGTCGCGGAGATGCAGAGTATCCCAGGCGACAAGCGAGCAGCTGCGCGCCGCTGGCGGGTGGCCGGTTCAGGGCCGGCTTACCGCTGCGGATGCAGCTGCTCGGTGAAGAATTGCGCAGTCGCCTCGTCCACCCGCAGCCAGCTCGCATGGCGCAGGAAGTCGTGGATCTCGTTGGGCAGGACCAGTTGCTGGTACGGCACGTTCTGTTTATCCAGTCGCTGCACCAGATCCACCATCTGGTCAAACGGAACGTTGCGGTCATCGTCGCCCTGCACCACCAGCACCGGTGAGGTCCATTTGGCAATGTCGGCGTCGGGCGATGATTCCCACGCGACCTTCAGCGCCTGCTGGCGGTCACCCTGCTCGTAGCGCGTCTTCGCCTTGCCGTTCCAGTCGTCAAACAGGGCCGACCAGTCATGCACGCCGTGCAGGTCCACCCCGGCCTTGAAGATGTCCGAGTCGCGAGCCAGCGCCAGGGCGGTGAGGTAACCACCATAGGAGCCGCCCCAGATGCCGATACGGCTTGGATCGACGCCGTTCAGATCCTGCAGGTACTTGGCGCCGGCTACCACGTCCTGGTATTCGGAGGCCCCGCTCGGTCCGGCATGTTCCGGGAAATGGAAGGCGTGACCGTAGCCGATGCCAAGACGGTAGTTCACCGACAGCACCACGAAGCCGTGATTGGCCAGGTACTGGTTCACCGCATAGGCGTTGCCGTAGTAGCTCCAGTTGTGCCAGCCGAGAACCATCTGTCGCGGCGGGCCACCGTGCACGAAGATCACGGCCGGTTTGGCCGCGCCACCATGCGCGCCCTGGAACAACTGGCCATGGATCGTCCAGCCGTCGGCGGCCTTGAAGGTCACCGCTTGCGGCACGACGAGCTGGTCTGCCGGGAAGTTGCCGGGGATCTGGTCGGCGTTGAGCGCGTGCGCGTCGGCACCGCGGGTCGATGCCACGACGACCAGCGGCGGACGCCTGGCGCCGGACTGCAGGAAGGCGAGGTGCTTGCCGTCACCGGTGACGACTGGCAGCCATTCGATCGTCGCGCCCGACGTCAACGCCTGCGGACGTGCCGCATCCACCGGCACGCGATACAGGTGACGGCGATCGCCATCGCCCGGTGTCGAACCGGTGTTGGCGTTGTAGACCAGGTAGCGACGATCCGGACTCAGGCTGATGAACTCGGCCATGAACTTGCCCGGGGTCAGCAACAAGGCATCACCGCCGCCGGCCGCCACCGAATACAGATGCGGCCAGCCGTCCATGTCGCCGAGGAACACCAGGCGATCACCGGCGCCCCAGTGCAGGTTGTCCGCGCCTTCGGTCTGCGGATACGAACCGTCGAGCCGATCCGGACTGTGCCACACCACATGACCTGCACCACTGGAGGCGTCGGCAACCCAGATCGACCACGGTTGCGGGGTCAGCTGCAGCAGTGGCTTGGGCGCCCCGCCCTGACCGGGCTGGCGCACAAAGGCGATCCGCGTTCCGTCCGGCGACCAGTGCGGCGAGCCGTCCAGACTGGTGTTCGGTGCCAGATAAACGAGCGGCTGGTCGGCGCTGCGGAACACGCCGATGTAGGCGTGATCATCGCGCGCGGAGACGAAGGCCAGTCTGCTGCCGTCAGGCGACCAACTCAGCGAACCATCCTCGCCGCGATCAAACACCAGTGCTTTCGGTTTGCCCTGGCCATCGAGCGCCGCGGTCCAGATCTGATGCTTGCTGATGTAGGCGAGTCGGTTCGTGCTGGACACCGCCGGCCCATCGCCGTCCGCGACCTTGACCAGTTTGCCGCTGTCCAGCGCGATCGACCAGATCGTCACCTGCGGCTCGACCGGCGTGGACGTCGGATCGGGTGCCAGATTGCCCTTGGCCGGCCAATTGGCATCGTGGTCGCCGCCCCGTACATAGAGCAGGTAAGCGCCATCCGGCGAGAAGGTGAGCTGGGTCAGTTCCTGGCCATCGTCGCTGCTGTACCTGGTCACCTGGTGTGGCGTGAAGTCCGGTCCGGCAGCGACCCAGATGTTGCGCACCCCCTGCTTGTCGAGCACCCAGGCAAGGCGATTGCCCTGCTTGGCGGCGACCAGCCCGGAGGGGTAGGGCACGTTGGTGACCTGCGCCATGCTGAAGCTGCCGTGCGCCGCCACGGCAAAGGTCCCGGCGCTGAAGAGCAGGGCGAATAAACACAGCAGCTTTTTCACTTGGCCATCTCCCGTGGAGCTTTCGCGCGCTCGAAGTCCAGATCCATTTGCGGCAGGGAAAGCTTGTCCGCCGCGCCTTTGAGATCTTGCCCGAAGGTGACATAGCTATCGCCGTAATAGCGATAACGCCAGCGGACGCGGAAGCTGTCGTCATGCCAATGCTGCAGATCACCGACGAACGCAGGGTTGTCCAGACGCAGCACGAGATGGCCCTTTTCCATGGTGACGCTGGCGTTGCCGTTGTAGTCGTCGGCGTAGTTGCCGGTGTATTCAACCAGCGGCAATGGTGGCCGCGAATCCGGCTTGCGGGTGGCCGTCAATTTGCTGTCATCCAACTTGGCGGCTGCCGCGGCTTTCTGCGTCTGCGCGAACAGCGTCGCGCCGACATCGTCCGGCGGCTGCTGCAGGTACTGCTGCAGGATGTGCATCACCACCCCGAAGCGCGAACCGCTCTCGGTCATGTTGGTCATCACCATGATGCCCAGGTGCTGATCGGGCACCATCACCATCGCCGAGGCCATGCCGTCGATGTCGCCAGCGTGCCAGACCAGCTTGTGGCCGGCGTATTCATTCGTCAGCAGGCCGAGACCGTAACTGTAGAAATCACCGCCGGGCATCCACGCCTTGATTTCCTGGCCGACCCCGGAATCGGTCGGCACCGGGATTTGCGGGGTTTCCATGGCCGCGACCATCGCCTTGTCGAGCACCGCCTTGCCGGCGTAGTTGCCGTCAGCAAGCAACATCAACAACCAGTGACTCATGTCGTTGGCGCTGGAATTGATGCCGCCGACCGGCGACATGAGATCCATGTTGTGCGCCCAGTAACGGCGGATCACCGCCGGCTTCCCATCAACCATGCCATGCGGCGCGGCGACGTCCGACGCGGCAGCGACTTCGGCATCGGTGGTGACGGTTCGGGTCATCGCGAGCGGCTTGAACAGGTGCTCGGCCACGTAGTGGTCCCAGCTTTCGCCGGTCACCGCCGGAATGAAGCGGGCGGCGGTCAGGAACATGACGTTGTTGTAGCAAAAGTGCGCGCGGAAAGCGTAGTCCGGCTTCTGGTAGCGCATGCGCCGGATCACGTCGCTGGCGTCGGAGCTGTACCACATCGCCGGATCGCAGTAGCCGCTGCGGTGCGTCAGCAGATCGCGCAGGGTGAGTTCCTGGGTGACATAGGGGCTGCGCAGGCGGAAATCGCTGATGTGATCGGCGACATGGGCATCCCAGTCCAGCTTGCCAGCCGAGACCAACGTGCCCAGCGCCGCGGCGGTGAACGACTTGGTGTTCGAGCCGATGTCGAACAGCGTGTCGGCATCCACCTTGTCCGGTTTGCCCAGCTCACGCACGCCATAGCCCTTGGCCAGTACCACCTTGCCATCCTTGACCACGGCCACGGCCATGCCGGGCACCTGCCACTGCTGCATGGTCTGGCGGACGTAGCCATCGAGGTCGTGCAGTGGTGGCGACGCGAGGGCCTGCACATTCAACAGCACCACCACCAGCGCGCTCAGCGCCATCGCCCGAATCCTCATTGAATACCCCTGTCGACGGCTGAGATGCTGTGGCCACAATCCATCTGCCGCTGGTTCCGCGATGTTGGTGAATACCGCCAAGTATCCGCCAAGCCATGGCCCGGCAAACTCCCGCGCCCATCAACGCTCGCCGCTCGATGCCCCCAGCAGATGCCCGTTGACCTCGGTGCCATACAACGACATCGGCGTGTCGTGGTATTTCTTGCGCGTGTCGTTGATGTTGCCATCGTAGCGCGGGTCCTGCGGACGCTCATGCGCATCCATGAACATCGCCACGTCCCACGCGTCCTGATCGCTCAGCGTGTCACCTCGACTGTACGGCATGTTCGCCTTGATGAAGGCGGCGGCGTTGTCGAGCTGGTGCATGCCCGCGCCCCAATTGAATGACTGCGGACCCCACAGTGGCGGAAACACGTTGCGACCGGCGACCTGCTGGCCCTGGCCATCGTTGCCATGGCATAGCGCGCAACTCTTGTTGAAGACGCTCTCGCCGCGTGCGTAGTCCGGTGGCTGCGGCGGCTTGAAGCCCTGCTTGGGATAGCCGGCGCCTTTCAGCTTCACGCCCACTGGCGCGCCCTTGGACATCCACCATGCATAGGTTTCCAGTGCCACCATTTCAGCGCTGTCCAACGGCGGTGCGTTGCCGTTCATGCTGAAACGGAAGCAACCCTGCAGGCGTTCGCCGAAGGTGTTCACCTTGCCGTTCTTCTTGCGGAATTGCGGGTACACCCCGTAGGCGCCCCACAACGGGCTCGAATTGGCGCGACGCCCGGCATCAAGATGACAATTGCTGCAACTGAGTCCGTTGCCGACGTACGCCTTCGCATGATCCGGTGTGTCGATGAAGATGTCGCGTCCCTGGCGGATCACGTCACCGAGCGGACCGGCAGGAATCGCTGACTCGGGTGGCGGCGAGAACGTCGACGCGGCCGCGGCAACCGGCGCAGCCGTTGCCGCCGTGACCGGCGCGCGTGCCGCATTCTCGGCCGGCGACTTGGCCGTGCAGGCGCAAACCAGGGCCAACACCAGCAGCACGGGAAACCGAAGTACGCGCGCGGTCACGGGGTAGCTCGGGCAGGTAATGGTTCTGCCGCGAACCATGTGGCCACCGCCTCGATCTGCTGCGCGCTGAGCGCCTTGGACAGGTGCTGCATCAATTGCAGCGGATCATTATGTCGGGCGCCGCTCTGCCAGGCCTTCAGCTGAGCCTCGATGTATGCCGCCGGCTGACCCGCCAGCGGCGGGAAATGGGCACCGACGCCGACGCCGCCCGGGGCATGACATTGCACGCAACCGGGTACCTCCCGACTCCAGTCGCCGCGCAAGGCCAGCACGGCCCCCACGCTGTCGCCGGCCGGCCTCGGTGTTGATGGCTTGGCCAGCTCCGGCGGCAGCGGCAGTTTGCTGTAATAGAGTGCCAGCGCGTGCCGCTCACCTTCGTCGAGCGCGGTGGCGGTGGCTTTCATCAGTGCGCTGTCGCGCGCGCCGCTGGCGAAGTCGTCCAGCTGCTTCTGCAGATAAGCAGCATCGAGACCGGCCAGACGCGGATAGCCAGCCGTAGCCTGGCCACCGCCGTCGCCACCGTGGCAAGCCATGCAGGGCGCCGCGCCCTTGCCGTTACCCTGTTGGGTGATCGCGGCCGCGTCGGCGCCATGGGCCAGCAGCGGCGCAGCGGACAAGGCCATGGCGGCGAGAGCAAGCAGGCGTTGACTCATCGCGCTCTCCTTCAGTGGACGCCCTGGAACCCGTATTTGCGGTACACCGCCTGCGCAGCGGTGCTCTGCATGAATGCCATGAAATCCTTCGCCGCCTGCTCGTGCGGTGCGTCCCTCATCCGCGCGGCGGTATAAGTTGCCACCGCGTTCTGCGCCGCCGGGATCGCGATCGTCTCGACCGGGTGATGCAGGATCTGCTGCTGGAAGTATGCCTCGGTCGACCACACCGGCGCCGCATCCGAGTGGCCCTCAAGCACGCGCAGCGGCGATTGACGGTGGTGGATCCGGGTGAGGAAGGTGGTCCCGTTGTTGACCTTGGTCTGCATGATCGTCTTGTCCAGCGCCTCGCCGCCGACCTTGCGATAGCTCGTCTCGATCTGCCTGGCGATACCTTCCCACGCCGGGTTTGGCATGCTCACGCGGATATCGGCGCGGCCCAGATCCTGCAAGCTCTCAATGTGTTTGGGATTGCCCTTGGCGACCAGGATCGCCAGCGGGTTGCGTGCGTAATCGCAGGTGTCGGCAAACCAGTCGTGCTTTTTCTGGTTCTCCTCGATGGAGCCCTTGCCAGCCGTATAGATGTCCGGCTTGAGCGTGATCCGCAGGTTGCCCATCACCAGCGTCCCGCCTTCGATCTGCCGGGCCAGAATACCCGGCGGCAAGGTCTCGACAAAGACCCGTTGATATTGCGGATGCGCCTGCTTGAACGCCGCCACCAAGTCATGCACAACCATGAACTGGTTACCGGCGAAGAACACCACCAGTTGCGGGTCGACAATGTCGCCCTGCAGGTCCGCAATCGCGTCAAACGGCGGCACGCTGAACTGCAGGCCAGGAGGTGGCGGGTTCCACGGCGGCAGGAATGTTTCGTTGACTGCGCTTTCTTTGGTGGCTGCGCTGGCACCGAAGGCCAGCGCACACGCGAGGGTGGCCAGCAACAGCCGTGGGATCAAATGTCGCATGGTGGGTTCCTCTTTCTCGTTAAGTTATTGGGGACTCAGCGCGTAGCCCTGCTGCTGCAGGTCGATCACGGTGGTCAATCCCGACAACGCCACGGTCACGCTGGAATCGATCCAGTCGTAATGAAAGTCATGCTCGGCCACCGCCTGCGCGCAAACTGCCACGTCGACACCGGCCTTGCGCAGTTGAGTGATAACCGGCAAGTTCGGATTTGCCACGCCGTACTTGGCGCGGTATTGCTCGTCGTTCAACATGATTGGCGTGGCCGGACCGGCTGCGATCGCCACGAACTTCAGGTGCGAGAGTGGCACCCCGGCGTTGACGTACAGGTTGACTGCACGCGCCACATGCTCCAGCGACGAACTCACCGCGGTGGGCTTCGCGCCGAAGTGACTCAGGCTGAACACTACCTTGTAGGTGGCCTGCCGATCAGGCTGGTAGGCCGCCTGCGGCATCGCATGAATCCTGCCGGCGCCGTGGATGGTCGGAGTCTGCCAGAAGTTGTCGCCAGCAAAGGCAGCGGTGGAGAACAGACTCGACGCGAGCAGCAGGATGACAAACGAACGGATCATGGCGACCTCACGGACTAAGCAGCAACGCGGAATAGCGCCCGGCCATGCTATGTCGAGCCTCACGAGCGGGCCAAGCGTGGATTAATGATCAGAACGATAAGCACGACTTATACGCAGCGCTGCGTGATCAGGCCGATGCTGGGTGCTGCGCAAAATAGCGCGCCGGTGGCTGGCCAAAATTGCGTCGGAACATCGCCACGAAGGCACTGACGCTGACATAACCCAACGCATCGGCCACCGCAGCCACCGGCATGCCTTCAGCGAGGTGTTCCAGCGCGCGGCTGAGCCGGGCCTGCTGGCGCCACTGGGCAAAGCTCAGCGCGGTCTCGGTGCGGAACAAGCGACTGAGCGTGCGTGCAGACAAACCGGCCCAGGTTGCCCAGGCATCCAGGCCACGGGTGTCCCGTGGCTGATCGAGCACGGCCTGTGCGATGCGCACCAGGCGACGGTCCTGCGGCATCGGCAGGTACAGCGGCTCATTCGGCACGCGGCGAATCTCATCCAGCAGCACCGCCAGCAAACGTTGCTGTTCCGCATCAAGATGGTCGTGCCGCGCCCACAGACTGGCCCGACGCACCAGCGCGCGCATCAATTCAGTCACACCGATCACACAGGGTTGTTCCGGCAACCCATGCTCGATGACTGGCGCGATGAACACCCCCCAGCCGCTCACCGCACCACTGAGGGTGACCGTGTGCTGTTCACCCGGTGGCATCCAGCCGGCACGATGTGGCGGCAACAACCACGAACCATGCCTGGTTTGCACGTGGATAAGCCCACTTTCGATACAGAAAAACTGGCCGCGAACGTGCTGGTGCCAGTCATGGTGACGCGTCCCCTGGCCGTATTCGCTGGCGACCTCGTTATCCAGCCAATAGGCGATCAGGGCCGGACCGTCGGCCCGTTCTATCAGGTCATGGATATGCATTGGGTCGCCGTGATCGTGGCCGGTTTGAGATATAAGTTGACCAAATGACGTTAACAGCTTTACCCCTTGTCCACCTAAGCTGGCGCAGCTTCTGCCACTGCCGCCGCTTGCGGCCCCTGATCCCTGCAGGGATGTCTGGCGATCCGCCATAACCCCCCACGTCATCGGCGTGCCCTCGCTGCCCGTGCCGGGTATCTCGCCCTGTTGAACCGAGGTGATCCGTGTCATCCACCGAACTATCGCTGCTGCGACCCGTGCCGACAGCATCCCCGCTGGAAGCCTTTGTCGTGTGCGCCCACCAGATGCTCGATCCCGCCGCGACGGAATCCCTGCGCCGCGAAGCCGAACCCAGGCTGCTGGCCCAGCTGCCAGCCCTGCGCGCACTGGCTGTATTCGAACTATTCGAGCTGCGCGATCCCGCACTGCGGGCCTGGCTGAAGGACGAACTCGACGACCTGGAAGCGGATCGCGAGCACAATCAGCGGTAATCTTGCCAGCGCAAACATAAACATGAATGTATTTGCCTTGACAATTATAGTTTCGGCAATAGAATGCCCGGCATGCACTCGCCAGCAGCTCCCAAAGACCCACCCATCGACGACGCACAGGCGCCCAGCGTGGGCATGTTGCTGACCATGGTGCGCTCCGAAATGGTGCGTGCACTCGAGGCAGAAATGGCCAGCGAGGGCCTGGATCTCAGCTTCACCCAGTTCATGATTCTCAAGAAGGCCGACTTGCTCGGCGCGGTATCGGCCACCGAGCTGGCGCGCGCCGTGGAGCTCGATTGCGGCGCGATGACCCGGCAGCTGGATCAGCTTGAGCGCAAGGGATACCTGCGCCGCGCACCGCACGCCCAGGATCGCCGGGCGCTACGCATCGAACTGACCGACGCCGGTGCGGCGATCTGGCAGAACACCGCCTCGGTCTGCAGCCAGCGGGTGATGAACACGGCGCAGCGCTCGCTCGACAAGAGCGAACAAACCCAATTCCACGACTATCTCGAGCGCGTGCTGCTGGCGCTACGCGACAAGTCATGACTACTCCTGGACCTTTCTCCATGCGTCTGCGCCTATCCACGCTGGCTACTGTCCTGACCCTCGCCCTGGCTGGCTGTGCCAGTAGCGGCGGCCTGCATCCGAACGGCAGGCTGACCGACCCGGCCACACTGGGCAGCGCTCACCGCCTTGCCGCCGTCACCGACCCTGCGGCGGTTTGGCCGACCACGGATTGGTGGAGTGCGCTGGGCGATCCCCAACTGGATGCCCTGATCACCGAAGCGCTCAAGACCAATCCGGGGCTGGCCGTGGCTGACGCGCGGGCGCGCGCCGCCCAGGCCGAGGTCGGTATCGCCGACGCCGCGCGCCGCCCCAGCGTGAATGGTGGTGCCAGCGTGGCCGGCGCGCGCATCCCTGCCTCGGTGCTGCCCGGCGGCCACTTCAACGTCGCCAAATACGGCTATGCCAGCTTCAAGTGGGGGCTGGACCTGTGGGGCGGCAAGCGCGCTGCGTGGCAGGCCGCCCTGGGCGCCTCGCGCGCTGCCGACGTCGACGCGCGCGCCGCACGCATCGAACTATCCGGCAACATCGCACGCGCCTACGCGCAACTCGGCTACGCGTTTGACCAGCAGGATCTGGCCGGCGGCGAGCTGCATCGCGCGCAGCAGTCGCACCAGCTGACCGCGCAACGGGTGGCCGCCGGTATCGACAATCAGATCACATTGAAACAGGCCGATGGCGAAGTAGCGACGGCCGAGCAGGATGTGGCACTGGCCGAGCGCGCGGTGAACGCCGCGCGCTCTTCGCTGGCCGTGCTGCTGGGCAAGGGCCCCGATCGCGGTGACGAGATCAGCCGGCCGAAGCTGCTCACGCCTGGCGCCGTGGCGGTACCCGACAACCTGCCGCTGGAACTGATCGGCCACCGCGCCGACCTGGTCGCCGCCCGCTGGCGGGTGGAGGCGACGGGCAAGGACATCAAGGTGGCCAAGACCGAATTCCTGCCCGATATCAGCATCGGCGCCCTCGCCGGGGTGCTCCGGCTGGGCGGCGGCAATCCATTCACCCTGCCGTCGCGCTTCTACCAGTTCGGCCCGTCGCTGAGTCTGCCGATTTTCGATGGCGGTCGCCTGCGCGCCAATTTGTCCGGCAAGGACGCCCAATACGACCTTGCCGTGGCGCAGTACAACCAGACCCTGGTCGGCGCGGTGAATGAGGTAGCCGACGATGTCTCGGCACTGCAATCACTGCGCCAGGAACTCTCCGCCCAGCGACGCGCGCAGTCCGCCGCGACAGAAGCCTGGGACCTTGCCATGCAACGTTACAAGGCGGGTATCGGCAGCTATCTGGAAGCGCTCAGTGTGCGTCAGCAACTGCTGCTCGCCAATCGCGGTGTAGCGGCACTGCAGGCGCAGCAGGTCGACCGCTCGGTGCAGCTGATTCAGGCCCTGGGCGGTGGCTACCGCCCGGAAAATCAAGCCAGCCGCGATGACGACCAGCCGCAGGCCGGCGCGCCCGCGTCTCCCTCTTCAACTTCCGCGCATTCCTGAGGCAGTTCCCATGTCCGCTCAAGCTACCCCCGAGTCCACTGACGGCCAGGCCGAGGCCAGGACGACCAAGCCAGCACCGAAGAAATCGCGTGGCTTGATGCTGCGCGTGCTCGGTATCGCGGTGCTGTTGGTGGTGATCGGCTGGGGCCTGTGGTATTTCCTCGACGGGCGCTGGTACGAAAGCACCGACGATGCCTATGTCAACGGCAACGTGGTGCAGATCACCCCGCAAGTGCCCGGTACCGTGGTCAGCATCGGCGCCGACGACGGCGACCTGGTGCACGCCGGGGACACCTTGGTGAAGCTCGATCCCAGCGATGCGGACGTGGCGCTGACCGAGGCGAAGGCCAATCTGGCGCTGACCGTGCGCAAAGTGCGCGGCCTGTACTCCAGCGTCAACGGCGCGCACGCCGATGTCGACGCGCGCAAGACCGCGGTGGACAAGGCTCGCGCCGACTACAATCGGCGCGTGGCACTGGCAAAGTCCGGCGCGATCTCGGCCGAGGAACTGGCCCACGCCAGCGACGCACTGACCACGGCGCAGAACGCCCTGATCACCGCCCAGCAGCAATACCAGACCAGCAAGGTACTGGTCGACGATACCGTGGTCGCCTCTCATCCCGACGTGCAGGTGGCGGCCGCCAAGCTGCGCGCGGCTTATCTCTCCGACGCGCGTGCCACGCTGCTCGCGCCGGTGGATGGCTATGTGGCCAAACGTTCGGTGCAGGTCGGCCAGCGCGTACAGCCCGGCACGCCGCTGATGGCCGTGGTTCCGCTGCACGGAGTGTGGATCGATGCGAACTTCAAGGAAACCCAGCTCACCGATATGCGCATCGGCCAGCCGGTGGATATCGAATCGGACGTCTACGGCGGCTCGGTGAAATACAAGGGCAAGATCGAAAGCCTCGGCATCGGCACTGGCAGCGCGTTCTCGTTGCTGCCCGCGCAGAACGCCACTGGCAACTGGATCAAGATCGTTCAGCGCATCCCGGTGCGGGTGGTATTCACTGACCCCCAACAGTTGGACAAGCATCCGCTGCGCCTGGGCATGTCGGTCAACGTCGACGTGGGCTTGCATGACCAGAGCGGCCTGACGCTGGCGCAAAAGTCGCCGACCCAGCCGGCCTTCAGCACCGCTATCTACCAGCAGCAACTGGCCAAGGCCGACGCGGCGATCAAGCAGATCGTCCACGCCAACATGGCTGGCGGGAAATAAAGGGCCGGCGGGAGCCCGCTCGCCAGCGACGCTCTTGCGTTCCCCGCATCCCGAATCCTGAAGCCCGACCGCGGCACATCGTGCGGAAACGAGTTCCTGCGCCGCCTTTCCTGACAGAGCCCGATGACCACCCAATTTCGCCCACCGAACCTGGCACTGAGCACGATCGGCCTGTCGCTGGCCACGTTCATGCAGGTGCTCGACACCACGATCGCCAACGTGTCGCTACCGACGATTGCCGGCAACCTCGGGGTGAGCAACGATCAGAGCACCTGGGTGATCACCTCGTTCGCGGTGAGCATGGCGATCTCGCTGCCACTCACCGGCTTCCTCAGCCGGCGCTTCGGCGAGGTGCGCCTGTTCACGGCCTGCACCTTGCTGTTTGTGGCGGCCTCGTTCATGTGTGGCGTCTCGCAGAACATGGGCATGCTGCTGGTGTTCCGGGCGATCCAGGGCGCGGTGGCCGGTCCGATGTACCCGATCACCCAGAGCCTGCTGATCGGCATCTATCCAGCGGCAAAACGCGGCATGGCGCTGGCGCTGCTGGCGATGGTGACGGTGGTGGCGCCGATCGCCGGCCCGATCCTGGGCGGCTGGATCACCGATAACTATTCGTGGCCGTGGATTTTCTTCATCAACGTGCCGATCGGCATCTTCTCCAGCGTGGTGATCGCCAACCAGTTGCGTGGCAAGGTGGAGAAGCTGGAGCGGCCGAAGATGGACTACGTCGGCCTGATCAGCTTGATCATCGGCGTGGGCGCGCTGCAGATCGTGCTGGACAAGGGCAATGACGCGGACTGGTTCAACTCCACCTTCATCATCATCACCAGCGTCATTTCGGCGATTGCCATCGCGATTTTCCTGATCTGGGAGTTGACCGACGTTGATCCCATCGTCGACCTGAAACTGTTCCGCCACCGCAATTTCACCGTCGGCACCATCGCGATGGTGCTCGGCTATGCCGCGTTCTTCTCGATCGCGCTGCTGGTGCCGCTGTGGCTGCAGCAGAACCTGGGCTACACCGCGACCTGGGCCGGCTTCGCCACCGCGCCATTGGGGGTGATTCCGGTGCTGCTTACGTTCTTCGTGGGCAAGTACGCCACGCGCATGGACCTGCGCCTGCTGGCGGCCGCCTCGTTCCTGGTGATGGGTGCCACCTGCTTCATGCGTTCGGACTTCTATCTGCAGATCGACTTCTACAACGTGGCGATGGTGCAACTGTGGCAGGGTCTCGGCGTGGCGTTGTTCTTCATGCCGACGCTGACCATCCTGCTGTCGGATCTGCAGCAGAACGAGATTGCCGCCGGCTCGGGCCTGTCCACCTTCCTGCGCACACTCGGCGGCAGCTTCTCCGCCTCGATTACCACCTTGATGTGGACCCGTGGCGCAGTCAGTCACCACGAACAACTGGCCGAACACATCACGGCCTACAACCCGATCAGTCAGGCGGCGATGCAGCACCTGGGACACGGCGATCCGCAGCTTGGCGGCAGCATCATCAACGGCATGATCACGCAGCAGGGCTTCCAGATCTCCTTCAATGAAGTGTTCTATGCGCTGGGCTGGATCTTCTTCGCCCTGGTGCTGGTGATCTGGCTCGCCACACCACCGTTCACGCCCAAGGCAGGTGGGGCCGCCGCCGGGCATTGAGCAGGCCGGCCGCTACGCTGCGGGTTGTTGATCAGGACTCACGTCCATCAGCGCCGTGGCTTCAGCGAGGTTGGGCCGGCGCAGACCGCCCTCGAAGAACGGGCGGATCGGCGGCACAACGTGGCCCGACGACTCTCGCCGCAGCTGACGGCCATGCGCCTGAAGCCTCGACGCAGGTGCGAGAGGCCAGCTACTGCGTTGGCGCCGACTGCAGATCGGGACTGTCCAGGTCCAACGCGGTCGACTGCAGCAGCACGGCCTTGGGGTGTCCCTGGCGGATTGTCGTGGCGAACTGCGCGGCATCGCCCACCACCACCACATGATTGGCATCGGCATCCAGATGCTTGCGTGCGTACTTCTCGATCTGTTTCGGTGTGACCGCCTGCACCTGCGCGATGTACTTGCCGATCCCGTCCAGCTTCAGGCCATAGATCGCCAGCTCGGCGACCTGATCGGCCAGGCCGGCCGTGGTTTCCAGACTGCGGCCGTAGCTGCCGATCAGGGTCGCCTTGCGGGCGGCCAGCTCGCCGGCGGACACACGCGTGCTGCCGAGCAACTTGAACTGGCCGAGCATCAGGTCGACCACCTGCGGCGCTGACGGGTTCTTGGTCTGCGCCGAGGCCAGCCAGATGCCGGCGTCGCCCAGTGATTGCAGCCGACTGGTGGCGCCGTAGGAGAGGCCACGCTTGATCCGGATTTCCTCATTCAGACGCGCCGAGTACGAGCCACCGAGCACCGCGTTGGCGACGGTACCGATGTAGTAGTCGTCATCGTGGCGCGACGGCGCGGCGTGCGCCGCCACCACGCCAGCCTGGCCCGCACCGTGCTGGTCGATCAGCAGGATCGCCGGCAACTTGCTGGCCGTGCCGCCGGCCGGGCGTGGCGCCAGCGCCGAGGTCGGCTTCTGCCAGTCGCCGAAACTGGCCTGGGCCAACTGCCCGGCCTGCGCCGGAGTGATATCGCCGGTGAGGATCAGGATGGCATTGTCCGGGCGGTACAGCGCGCTGTGCAGCTCCTGCACGCTGGCGCGCGTGATGCGCCCGATCGAATCCGGGGTGCCGCTGCGCGAGTGGCCGTACGCGCCTTCGCCGAACACGCCGCGGCTGGCCGCCAGCGAGGCCAGCGCGGTGGGTCGGCTCAGTTGCAAACGCAGGTCGTCGACCGCCTGCGCCTTGGCGCGCTTCAATTCATCGGCGCTGAAATCCGGCTGGCGCACCACCTCCGCCAACAAGCCCAGGGCCGCGGGCAACTTCGGGGTGGTCACGGTGATGCCGACGGCGCTCTCGTCCCAGCCAGCGGAGGCATTCAAGCTGCCGCCCAGCGCCTCGGCGGCAGCCGCAATCTGCGGCGCGGTCTGGCCCGCCGCGCCCTTGGTCAGCAGGTTGGCCGTGAGGTCGGTCAGGCCGGCCAGCTTCGATGGATCCATCTCGCCACCGCGGCGCAGCACCAATTGCGCGGTCACCAGCGGCAGGCCCGCGCGGCGCACGCTGATCACCTCCAGGCCGTTGGCCAGACGCTGCGCGGTCGGTGTCGGTACGGTCAACTGCGGCGCCGGACCCGGGGCCGGTGGCGTAGTGGGAAAATCGCTCGCCGAAGGGATCCCGGCCAGGACGTGGCCGGAGGCAACCAGGGCGGCGGCAAGGATGGCCTTGCGCAGAAAGGTGGTGCGGCTCATTTCGCGGCTCCCGTGGCAGCGGCTGGTGCGGCCTTGGCCTGTGGCAAGTAGTCGATGGTGACCTTCTTGGCGCCGGTGATGTATTTCTGCAGCACGCGGTGCACGTCCTTCGCGCTGACTTTTTGCAAGGCGGACAGGTCGTCGTTGACGCGTTCCACATTGCCGTCGATCAGGCCCGCCTCGCCCAGCGCGAAGGCGATCCCCTGCGCCGTCTGGCGCTGCTTCAGGTCGCGGGTCAGCAACTGGGTCTTGACCTTGTCCAGCTCGGCATCCGGAATCGGCTGGCTCGCCAGCCAGACGACCTCCTCGTTCAACAGTTTCTCCGCCTTGGCGGGCTGGTGGCCGCTGGCGAGGATTGCGTAAACCGTGAACAGGCCCGGCCCGACCCGCGCATCGGCATCGGCGCCGGCCTCCTGGGCGACTTGGTGGCGATAGACCAGCGACTGATACAGACGCGAGGAATTACCCTGCGACAGCAACGCCGCGGCCACCTCCAGCGGAATGCGGTCAGCACTGTCGGACGCCGGCGGGATCAACCAGGTGATCGCCACCGCAGGCAGCGGGGCGGTTTCGCTGGTGATCGTGTAGCGCAGGTCCTGCTTGCGCACGGGTTCCTTTGCCGTGACCTGCGGGATCGGCGTGGACGGCTTCGGAATCCAGCCGAAGTACTGGTCGACCCACGCGTTCAGCTGCTGCGGGTTGAAGTCGCCGGTGACAATCAAGGTGGCATTGTCGGGGCGGTAGAACGTGTTGTGGAAATCGATCACGTTCTGCAATGACGCGGCTTCCAGCTCGGGGATGCTGCCGATGGTGGGGCGCTTGTACGGATGCACGGTGTAGGAATGCGGGTCGATCGCGTTGAACAGCTTGCCGTACGGATTGGCCAGCACGCTCTGGCGATATTCCTCTTCCACCACCGCGCGTTCGGACTCGAAGTTCTTCTCGTCGACCTTGAGGCTGGACAGCCGGTCGGCCTCGGCCCACAACAGCGTGCGCAGGTGATTGCTCGGCACGATCTCGAAATAATTGGTGACGTCGTCGCCGGTGGAGGCGTTGTTGGCGCCACCCACGTCCTCGGTGAGCCGGTCCATCTCCTCGGCGTGCATGTGCCTGGTGCTCTTGAACATCAGGTGTTCGAACAAGTGGGCGAAGCCGGAACGCCCCTCAGGATCGTCCTTGGAGCCGACGTGGTACCACATCTGCACGGCCACGTTCGGGCTGGCATGATCTTGCGCGCTGATCACCTGCAGCCCGTTGGCCAGGGTGCGCTGTTGATACCGGAGGGGCGGGACGACAAGTTCCGCAGAGCGCGCAGGGAGCGAAATGGCGCTGACCACGGCGAGCAGGCCGAGGGAAACCATCAAGGTGGCCGAACGCAGGGGCTTGGTCATCCGCAGTCCTTTCCGGTGGAAAACATCAACCATAGCAAGCCGAGCGCCAATGGCGGAACGCACCATCTGCTTGGATGTTTTTACCTGGGTAATATTGACAAACGTTTTAACCCGGATAGAATTCGCCGAACTTATTTACCCGGATAGAAAGATGTCGCCGTCTCGTACCACCTCTTGCATCGCCTTCAATGGACAGCAACGGATCGCGCACGGCGCATTGGCCGACGTCGCGCGCGTGGCGAAACAGGCGCTGGACGCGGGCACCGCGGGACCCTTGCTGGTGTTCGATGAGCATGACAGCTACCCGATCGAGATCGATTTTCGTGGCAGCGTCGATGATGTACTGGCACGCCTCGCGCCCGACCCTGCGCCAGCCGAGCCGCCCCGACGCGGACCAGGCCGTCCAAGGCTCGGTGTCGTGCCGCGCGAAGTCACCCTGTTGCCGCGACACTGGGACTGGCTGGGCCAGCAACCCGAAGGTGCATCAGCGGTGTTGCGACGGCTGGTCGAGCAGTCCATCCGCCATGGCGGTGCGAAGCAGCGCGTACGGCAGGCGCTGGAGTCGGTCGACCGCTTCATGCGCGTGATGGCAGGCGACGAGTCTGGCTACGAGGAAGCTTCACGCGCATTCTATCGAGGCGACCGCGAACGCTTCGCCACGCTGACCGCCACGTGGCCAACGGATGTTCGCGAACACTTGCGGCAGTTGGCCGCCGTTGCCTGGGATGAACGCGACGACGCCGGCTGAGTCCGGCAGCTCGCTCCATGCCGCGTCACTGCACCACACCCTATTTACCGTCCGACCACGCGGAACTCGATCGATGACGCCCACGCCCCGCCGCGACTCTGTCTTCGCCAATCACAACTTTCGTCTGCTGTTTGGCGGCAGCACGATCTCGATGCTGGGCGATCAGTTCACCCTGGTGGCGTTGCCGTGGCTGGTGTTGAAGCTCACCGGAAGCCCTGCCGCTCTGGGTTTGGTCCTCGCCACAATGGCCCTGCCGCGCGCCCTGTTCATGTTGATCGGTGGGGCGGTGGTGGATCGGCTGTCGCCGCGCCGCGTACTGATCGCGGCGCGCGGCGTCAACGCGCTGCTGGTTGCGCTGCTCGCCGTGCTGGTGTTGCTGGGCGACATACGGATGGCGCTGGTCTACGCGATCGCGCTGGGCATCGGTCTGTCCACCGCGTTTGCCTATCCGGCCGGCTCGGCGATCCTGCCGCAGCTGGTATCGAAGGAGCAATTGCAACCCGCCAACGCGCTGGTGATGGGCATGCGCCAGCTCAGCATGTTCGTTGGCCCGGCATTGGCCGGCGTGGTGATCAGCCTCGGCGCACATGGCACTCCGGCGCACGCCGTGCAGGATGCCAGCGGACTCGGGCTCGCCTTCAGCATCGACGCGATCAGCTTCGCGTTCTCGCTCGCCTCGCTGGTACTTATCCGCATCCACAGCGACTTCCAGCCCCGGCCAGTCGTCGGCAGCGTGCTGTCCAACGTGGCCAGTGGCGTACGCATGATCTGGGCCGACCTGCCGCTGCGCGCGTTCATGCTTTATGCGGCGGTGGTCTCCGTGTTCGTCGGCGGTCCGCTGCAGGTGGGCCTGCCGGTGCTGGCCGACACGCGGATGGATCTGGGCGCTGCTTCGCTGGGCATCCTGATGACCGCCAACGGCGGCGGCATGCTGCTGGGCAGTTTTCTGTCCGGCATCGTGAGCCGCTCCGTCCGCGGCCGCCTTGGTTTGATGGTGCTCAGCATCGACAGCCTGGTCGGGCTGGCCCTTGCCACGCTGGCACTGGTGCACTCCACGCTCACCGGCGCTGTATTGCTGGCCGGCACCGGCGTACTCGGCGGCATCGTGCAGATCGCCATCGTCACCTGGATTCAGCGCCGCGTGGCGCCGGAGATGATGGGCCGCACCATGAGCGTGTTGATGTTCACGTTCATGGGTCTGGGCCCGATCTCGGCAGCCGTCGCCGGCAGCCTGCTGAACGTGATTTCGCTGACCTCGCTGTTCGCCGGTGCCGGCTTGCTGTTGACCGCCATCGCGCTGAGCTGCATGCGCAGCCCCGCGTTGCGCAGCATCGGCGCGGCGCGGGTGGAAGCACCCGGCTGAGATACCGCCGCCGCACGTCCGACGCGGTGGCCTGGGGCAGGATGCGTTGCATCACACCACGCGGCACGATATCGTGCACTGCAAATGCAATGCACGAGGATTCTGCCATGAAAACTGCTTCCATCCCTTCGCTTCGGGTAGAGCCAGCCTTGCGGCAAGCCGCCGAAGCGGTGTTGCAAGAAGGCGAAAGTCTGTCGAGTTTTCTGGAGACCTCGCTGCGTGCCCAGGTGGCCGCGCGCCAGTTGCAGCAGGCCTTCATCGCACGCGGACTGGCCTCACGCGACGATGCGCGCCGCACCGGTATTTACCATTCGGCCGACGACGTCCTGCAGGGGCTGCGAGACCAGCTGCGTCATGCGGTTCATGAGAATCGCGGGTGACCTGGCGGGTCCGCTACACCGGCGCCGCACGCGACGATCTGCAGCGGCTATTCGACTTTCTGCTATCGAAGGACCCCGCCGCCGCCAAACGCGCGATCACCATCATCGGCAAGGGCATGACCTTGCTGCGCGAATTTCCCTTCACTTGTCGCAAGGCCGACCCCGCCAATCCGTTCCTGCGCGAGCTGTTGATCTCCTTTGGCGCTGCCGGCTATGTAGCGTTGTTCGAGATCGAGGATGGCGAGACCGTCACCATCCTTGCCGTGCGTCATCAACGCGAGTCGGATTACCACTGAGGGTCATCCACGGGATTGTTGCCCCTGATGCTGGTGTACGACATGACCCAGCCGCGACTCAGCGCAAGAGCGAAACGCTGTATTCGCACCAACGCGCGAAACAGCCGCTCAATCCAGCGGCGCCGCCATCACCAGGTTGTCGACCGGATAGCCACGCTCGGCGGCGCGGTCGCGAAGCCGCTTGAACAACGCCGCGTTCATCGACGGCGTACGCGAAAGCACCCACAAATATTTGTGGCTGGGGCCGCCCACCACTGCCCACTGGTAACCCGGGTCCAGCTCGACCACCCAATAGTCAGCCCACACCCATGGCAACCAGGCGAAAACACGCGGCGCAAAACGCACCTTCAGTGCGCCCGGCTGAGCCGGCACGGGTTTGGCTACGCCATCGGAGGCGTCCATCTTGCCGCGCTTCGTGCGGCAGGCGTTGTGCACGCCAATCGTGCCATCGGGCTTGATCGTGTAGGTGGCGGTGATCTGGTCCACGCATTGACGCTGGAAGAACATTGGCAAATGCGCGATCTCGTGCCATTGCCCGGCGTAGCGCTGCAGGTCGAGTGAGGTGACGGGCGCGTTGGCGACGGCGGCGCCTGCCGGGGCGGTCGCCAGGATCGCGGCGGTGAACGTGGAGATCATGGCGCGACGGAGCATGGTCGGTTCTCCCAATGGGTATGGCCACCATGAAGGGGGCATCGTGGGTGGACAGTGAACGCGCGGCATTCCCGCCATGCGCTCGATCGCGTGCGCGGGCCAGGGTCGTCGGATGAACGGAGAGATGTCAACGCGGCGAGCACATTGGCGTCACGGATTTCCCACCATGGCGCGGCTATAAAGTTGTGGTCTGCGATGACGCAGTCGAAAACCCGGAGAACAGGCGTGGACAAGAATCGTACCGAAGGCACCAAACACGAAGTCAAGGGCGCCATCAAAGAGGGCGTAGGCAAAGTCACCGGTAATGTGGGCAAGCAGGTCGCTGGCAATATCGAAAAGAACGCCGGCAAGATTCAGAAAGAAGTCGGCAAGGCCGCCGACAGACAGCGTGACGAAGAAAAGAAGCGCCGCCCGTAAGCGGGGGTTCGCAACACGCTGTACGAAAGGGCCGCGCATCGCATGCGCGGCCCTTCCTTTGTCGGCTACTCATTCCCCTGCTGCGGTGTAACAGGCTGCGATGCGGTTGCGCCATCCATGCTCGACAACATGTCCAGGGCTCGCATTGTCTTTGCCACCGTAGGGTCACTCGGTGACCTGTTCCCGTTTCTGGCGGTGGGACAGGAGCTGCGCCAGCGCGGTCACCAAGTCACCATCGCTACGCACACGATCCATCAGGTTGCGGTGGAACAAGCCGGACTGGTCTTCGTCGACGCCAGTGGCATGGCCGAGCAGGAGGATCGCCACGCGTTCACCGCCGAGGCATTTCATCCATGGCGCGGCCCGCGTTTCGTGGTGCACGACTTTGCCGCGCTGGATGTGCGCGCCAGCTACGACAAGCTGCGGCCCATCTGCGCCAATGCCGATGTGTTGGTCAGCAGCACGCTCGCGTTCGCCGCGCAGATCCTCGGCGAGCAAGGCAGCGCAAATGGCCGGTTGCGCTGGCTGTCGGCGGTACTGGCGCCGGCCGGCTTTCTTTCGGCCAGCGATCCACCGGCTACCGGCGTCGGTTGGCTTGATACGTTTGTGCGCCGATCTCCACGGCGCGGGCGCGGGCTGGCACAAATCGCGCGACGCATCACCCGCCCGTGGACGGCACCGGTGCGCGCCCTTCGACGGGAGCTTGGGTTGCCGGAACAATCACCCTTGGGTGACCCGTTCCATCGTGGCCAACACGCACCGCAACGTGTATTGGCCTTGTTCTCGCCGCTGTTCGGCACACCGCAGCCGGACTGGCCACCCCACACCGTCATCACCGGCACTGCACGTTATGCTCAGCCGCCTACGCCGGACCCCGCCTTGCTCGCCTTCCTCGACGCTGGCACGGCACCGCTGGTATTCACGCTGGGCTCCACCGCCGTGCATGTCGGCGCACGCTTTCTGCGCGAAAGCGCCACGGCGAGCCGACAACTGGGCCAACGTGCGGTGCTGCTGACCGGTTCGCCGGATATGCGCGCCAAACTGCCCGCCGACCTGCCCGCCACCATCCACTGCGTGGACTACGCCGTGCACGCGGAGCTGTTCGCGCGTGCGTCGGTGATCGTCCATCACGGTGGTATCGGCACCAGCGGCGAAGCGCTGCGCGCCGGTCGGCCGATGCTGGTGGTGCCGCACGGCTTCGATCAGCCTGACAATGCGGCCCGACTCAAGAGGCTTGGTGTGGCGGCAATCCTGCCGGCAAGGCGTTATCGGGCAGATCGTGCCGTGGAATTACTCCAGCGACTGCTGCATGAGCCGAGCTATCGACAGCCGGCCGAACAGGCCATGCTTGCCATGCTCAGCGAGGATGGTGCCAGGATCGGTGCCGACGCCATCGAGGGCGCTCTGCGCGAATAGGTCGGGCGATCCATCGCGCTGATGATGTCACTCGCCGTCGCGTGGGAAGGCGCTATTCAGGAGGCCGTCTGCGGACGTCCCAACGCTTTCACCCGCTGCTTCTCCGCCTTGCGTTCCTTGCGCGCCGTCTTGCGGATCTTGCGGTCGTAATTCCACAGATAGATCGCCGGGGTGCTGAGCAGGGTCAGCAGTTGCGACACGAGCAGGCCACCCACGATGGCGATGCCCAGCGGCTGGCGCATCTCCGAGCCGATGCCGAAACCGATCGCCAGCGGCAGCGCCGCGCCCATCGCCACCAGGGTCGTCATGGTGATCGGACGGAACCGGACCAGCGCCGCCTCGCGGATTGCGTCCGGAGCTGACATGCCGTGCTCGCGTTCGCGCACCAGGGCGAAGTCGACCATCAGGATCGCGTTCTTCTTGACGATGCCGATCAACATCAGGATCGCGATGATCGCCATCAGCGAGAGCTGGGTCTGGGTCACCAGCATGGCGAGAAAGGCGCCCGCGCCGGCGGCGGGGAGGGTGGACAGGATGGTCAGCGGATGGCCGAGGCTTTCGTAAAGGATGCCAAGCACGATGTACATCGCCAGAATCGAACCGAGCAGCAGCACCATGCCGTTGGACTGTGCCTGCTCCAGGCGCTGGTTGGCGCCGGTGAATTCCACCCTGACCCCGGGCGGCAGGTTCACCGCATAGGCGGCCTGATTGACCAGCGCGACGCCGCGATCCTGAGTCACGTCCTTGGCCAGGTTGTAGCTGACCGTGACCGCCTGGAGCTGGTTGTGATGGCGCACCCGCAACGGCGTGATCGCCGGCTCCATCGTCGCCAGCGCGGACAGCGGAATCATCTGGCCCTGGTCGTTGCGCACGCGGATATTGAGCAACGATTGCGGGCTCTGGCTTTCGTCCGGGCTGCTGTTGAGCACCACCGCGTACTGGTTGATGTCGGAATAGATCTGCGACACCTGACGCTGACCGAACGCGCTGAACAGCGCGGTGTCGATCGCGCCCATGCTCACGTGCAAGCGTGCAGCGCGCTCGCGGTCGACCTGCAATTGCTGCTGCTTGCCGACCTGGTCGAACGGGCTGGTGACGTCGCGGAATTCCTTGACCGTGCGCAGCTGGCGCACCATCTTCAGCGCCCACGGCTGCAGGTCACCGCCCACCGTGCTGGTGAGCTGGAATTCGTACTGGCCGCCGTTGTCGCCGCTGCCGCCGCCACCGAGGAATTGCGCGGCACTGATGGAAACCTTCACGTCAGGCAGCCGATCGTATTCCTTCGACAGGCGTTCGATCACCACCTTGATGTTCTCTGGCCGTTCGCCCGGCCCATGGCCACGCGGCTTCAGATCGACGAACATCTGCGCGCGGTTGCCCACCGCACCGTCACCACCGTTGCCACCGAGCATGGTCTGCAGGTCGAGTACCGCCGGGTCAGCCTGCATGATCTTCCCGACCTGCTGCGCGCGAGCCGCCATCACGCTTGGCGAGATATTGGCGTCGGCGCCGATGTCGACCTGCAGTTGACCGGTGTCTTCATCCGGCATGAAGGTGCCCCCAGCGGTCTTCACCACCGCCGCACCCAGCGCGACCGTCAACAGCAGCAACAACAGCGGCTGCCAGCGCATCAGGCGGCGATGGCGCATGGCCCAGTCCAGGGCTCGTTCGTAGTGACCAAGCAGGCCGCGGTCGAACCGCGCCAGCGCCCGCTCGAGCCGGCCGGGCGGAGGCGGCGGTACCGGCTCGTGCTTGAGCAGATAGCCACACAGTGCCGGGGTGAGGGTGAGCGAGACGATTGCCGAAATCACTACCGCGGCGGTCAGGGTCACCGAGAACTCGCGCAGCAGCATCACCAGCATGTTGTTGCCAAACAGCAGGGGCGCGAACACCGCCACCAGCGACAACGTGATCGAGATCACGGTGAAGCCGATCTCGCGCACCCCGGCCAGCGCCGCCGGCAGCGGCGCCATGCCTTGTTCCATGTGTCGCACGATGTTCTCGATCACCACGATCGCATCGTCCACCACGAAACCGATGCACAGCACCAGCGCCACCAGCGACAACGTGTTGAGCGTGTAGCCGAGCATCCACATCACCACGAAGGCGCCGGCCAGCGACAGCGGCACGCTCAGCATCGCGATCATGGTCGGGCGCAGCCGGCGCAGGAACACCAGCATCACCAGTGCCACCATGGCGATCGAGATCAGCAAGGCGACCTTGACCTCGTGCAGCGCCGATTGGGTGGTCTGGGTAAGATCGAACGCCGGCGTCATCCTGACATCCGAGGGCAACGAGGCCGCCAGTTGCGGCAGCCGCGCCCGGATCGCTGCCACCGTGGCCACCGCATTCGCCTGCGGCCGCTTGGTGATCTGCAGACCGACCGCGCGAGAACCATTGAACCAGGCCGCTTGATACTGATCTTGCTGGCCCGGGTAGACCGTAGCTACATCAGACAGGCGCACCGGCGCGCCGTTGCGCTCGGCGATCAGCAGCTGCGCGAACTCGGCCGGTTCGCGCAGGCCGTCGTTGGCGCTCACGGTCATCTGGGTACGACCGTCACTGAGGATGCCCTGCGGTGAGGTGACGTTGGCGGCGCGCAGCGCATTGGCCACGTCGTTCGCAGTGAGGTCCCTGGCCGCCAGCGCCCGGTTGTCCAGATCGATTCGCACCGCATGCGGGGTGCCGCCGAACACCTGCACCTGGGCCACCCCGTCGATCTGCGCCACAGCAGGCTTGAGCAGGGTGTCGGCCAGATCGAACAGCTTGTCCTGCGGCATCCCGTTGGAGGTCAACGTGATGAACAGGATCGGGATCTGCGAGGTGTCGAACTTGAAGTACTGCGGTGGCGAGGGCATCCCCGAAGGCAGGTCCACCGCCGCCGCATTGATCGCCGCCTGCACGTCGCGCGCGGCACTGTCGGCGGTGCGGCTGAAGTTGAAACGCACGCTTATCCCGACCGAGCCCTCGCGGGCGTTGCCGTACATGTCCTCGACGCCGGGGATCTGGCCCAGGTGCCGCTCCAGCGGCGCCAACACCGTGTTGGCCATGGTCTGCGCACTGGCGCCGGGCATGCTCGCCGTCACGTAGACGCCGGGGAAATCCAGCGACGGCAACGCCGCCACGCCCAGCAACAGATAGGCCCACAGCCCGGCCAGGATGAGGCCGATCGCCAGCAGTGACGTACCCGCCGGGCGGCGGATCAGCGTGCCGAATACATTCACGCCGCAGCTCCGCGGCGGTCAGGCGCGCGTGATCGGGAGGGCAGCGGGGTGAAGGCTCGTTTCATGCCGACGTTATGCCAGCCGGCAGATGTGCGCGTATGTGCCTGAAGTACACACCGTGTCGGAAGGCAGGGGTGGCGACGATGCCGGCCGAGTCAGGGGAATGGCGTTGCAGACAGCTCGAACGCATCCGCAATGGTCGGCCTGGCGCTCGCTTCCTGGTCCGTGCGCAGCGGAGCAAGCCCGCGCCCGGCCACGGCACCGTCGCATCGTTTGGGCAACCAATGATGCGTCGCCCGCAGGCCCTGCTTCACCGCATCGACTATTTCGGCAGCACCGGCATGGGCGGCGGCAACTGCGGCGGCAGCGCGCGCTGGCGTTTGATCTCGGCGCGCAGCTTTTTCTTGGCCGCTTTGCGCTCGCGATGGTCGTGCTGCCACAGATAGATCGCCGGCGTGCTCAGCAGGGTCAGCAGCTGCGACACCAGCAGGCCGCCCAAGATCGCGATGCCCAGCGGCTGGCGCAGCTCCGAGCCGTAGCCGAACCCGATCGCCAACGGCAGTGCCGCGCCCATCGCCACCAGGGTGGTCATGGTGATCGGTCGGAAGCGCACCAGCGCGGCCTCGCGGATCGCCGCCGGTGGCGACAGCCCACGCTCGCGTTCGGCGACGAGGGCGAAATCGACCATCAGGATCGCGTTCTTCTTGACGATGCCGATCAGCATCAGCACGGCGATGATCGACATCAAGGTGAGCTGGGTATGGGTGACCAGCATGGCCAGGAACGCGCCCATGCCTGCGGCCGGCAAGGTGGACAGGATGGTCAGCGGGTGGATCAGGCTCTCGTACAGCACGCCCAGCACCACGTACATCACCAGGATCACGGTCAGCAGCATCAGCAATGCATTGTTGAGCGCATCGAGCAGGTTCTTGTTTTCGCCGGTGTACTTCTTCTGCACACCGGTCGGCAGTTGCGCGGCAAAAATCGCCTGATCGACCAGCTTCAACCCCGCTGCGGGAGTAATGCCCTTGGCCAGGTTGTAGTTGAGCGCGGACGATTCGAGCTGGTTGAAGTGGCTCACCGTGGCCGGCGCCAGATGCGGTTCGATCTTCGCCAGCGCAGACAGCGGGACCATCTTGCCCTGGCTGCTCTGCACGTAGGTGTCGAGCAGGTCCTGCGGATTCAACGAGTCGCCACGATCGGTGGTGAGCACCACGCGGTACTGGTTGATGTCGGAGTAGATGGTCGACACCTGGCTCTGCCCGAACGCGTTGTACAGCGCCGAGTCGATCGCTGCCATGCTCACATGCAGGCGCGCGGCGATGTTGCGATCGACCTGCACCATCTGCTGCGTGCCGATGTCGTCGAAGCTGCTGGTGACGTCGGTGAACTGCTTCATTCCCCGCATCACGTGTTCCAGTCGCAGGGTGGGCTGCTGCAACGGTGTGCCATCGGTGCTGTCGAGCTGGAAGGAGAACCGGCCAGCGCCATCGCCGCCACCGCCACCACCACCACCGAAGAACTGCACGGCCGAAATCGACACCGTCAGATCGCTGACGTCCTTGAAATGGGCGGTCAGGCGATCGACTACCTTCTGCACCTCGACGTGGCGATCAGCGGGCTTGTCGCCCATCGGCTTGAGGTCCACGAACAGGCTCGCGCCATTGGCGCCTTTGACGATGGTTGAGACATCGAGCACCGCCGGATCGGCCTGGAATACCGCCGCCACTTCGCGCACCCGCGTGGTCAGCCGGGTCGGCGAGATGTTCGGGCCGGCCGTGATCCGCGCCTGGACCAGCCCGGTGTCCTCTTTCGGCATCAGGCCACCCCCTGCCGTGATGCCCACCAGCACCGCCAGCCCAACCGTCAACACCAGCAGGATCGCCGGTTGCCAGCGCATGATCCGGCGATGGCGCATGGCCCAGTCGAGCGAGCGTTCGTACAGGCCGAGCAAGCGGCGATCGAAGCGCTCAGCCCACTGTTCCACCCGCCCCGGCGTACGGGTTCCCTCCGGCTCGTGCACCAGGCCGCGCCCGCACAG